>NZ_JACJRJ010000040.1 GCF_014697195.1 Cylindrospermum sp. FACHB-282
GCCATCCAACTCAACCCCAATTATGCTGATGCTTACAACAATCTGGGCATTGCACTGGGTAACCAGAAGAAACTAGATGAAGCTGTAGTTGCCTTCCAAAAAGCCATCCAACTTAACCCCAATTATGGTCTTGCTTACAACAATCTGGGGGTGGCCCTGAGTCAGCAGAAGAAACTAGATCAAGCTGTAGTTGCCTTCCAAAAAGCTTTGAGTTTACCAGATGATACATCTGGAACTCTCACAACCGCCCACACCTTAGCTCACAACGGTTTAGGTTTAGTTTTGCAGTACCAAGGGAAGCTAAAAGAGGCTATTGAGGAGTTTAAAAAGTCTATTGCCATAGACCCAAATTATGTATTTTCCCAAAACAATCTCCAAGAAGCAAGACGGCTATTAGGATTAAGGGAAAATCCCTCCTTACCCGTGATAGGCGATCGCAAATGGTTACCAAGTTCCCAAAATGAACCATTAGTTGGTGTATTGCGGTCTGTAGTGCGGATAATTGCCGAAATTCCCACCGGCAGTAATATTGGTGCTGGCTGGGTAGTCAAACGTGAAGGTGACACAGCTTGGATTCTTACCAATCGTCATGTAGTCACAGACCCCGAACGCACAGGACGCATTAGCGAAAAAATCGCCTTGGAATTTTTCAGCGAACCTCCCCCCGGTCAATATCCACCCCGCTACACCGCCAAAATTCTGCAAATTACCCCAGCCAATGACCCCCTAGATTTAGCCTTACTAAAAGTTACAGGAATTCCCGAAGATATTCAGCCCTTACCAATGTATCCAGGCAAAGTTGGTCGCACCACCCCAGTTACTATCATTGGTCATCCCAGTAATGGCGGCAACTGGTCTGCTGTCTCTGGAGAAATTAGCAACGTTCTTTCTCAAGAAAATAAACTTCAAATCACAGCCACCCTTGCCCAAGGCAATTCTGGGGGGCCAGTCATTGATAAAGATAAAAAGCAAGTTATTGGACTAATGGTGCAGATTTCCGACCCCAGACAACAGCGAGAAGATGCCGCTAAATCAACTCAATCCTCACCCCCAGCCACAGCCGGCTTTGGTTTTGCTTATCCCATGGATGTAGTCATCGAAAAACTTCGCACTTGGGGAGTTACCACACCATGAAATACCTCACCCTGGTTGTGCTACGCAAAACCTGTCCCTCTCCTTCCCAAGGAGAGGGATGTCCGTCAGGACAGGGTGAGGTCTGCACCTAGTTTATTTATCTGTAAATTATGAAATCTCAACTTTTACTCACCACCCTATTCCTTTTTAGCCTGAGCAACATTCCCACCCAAGCCTGTTCCTCTGGCAACCCCCAATCAACCGCCTATATCCGCCGGGATAACAACCGCTGCGAAGGCATTCAACCAACAGAGGTTTTTCGTGGTTTTCGCCTAATTTCCTTTGCTACTCGTGGCATTAGCAGTTATCCTAACCTCCTCAACCTGCTAATTCCCAGCCTTGGCAATAGTACCCCAGAAGTAAAACTACAATCCCTAGACAAAAATTATGTTTTAGATGAATTACTATTATTAAAAAATCAGTCGCGCTTCAGCTTTTCCTTAAAACCCGATATTTTAAACAAAGCTAAGGTTGCACCCAATACTCTCCGCGCTTTAGCTTCTGTTAACTCGATTTATTTACCCGTCACCATTGGGCAACCTTCTGGACAGTATGAATTTGTTTTTTTCACTTCCAGTCGGGCTAAATTCCCTACCTTTGAAATCCTCCGCAACAACAAAGTTGTTTACAAAAGTCCTCGGAATAATGCCCAAAGTGGTGAAGTAGTTTTTACCTGGGATGGACGCAACGCCCCCGCCGGTCGTTATGAAGTTCATTATATTGCCGAACAAGAACAAATTGGTGGACGCCCTGAGAAATATGATCGGCGTTTTTTCTTTGAACATAACCCCAATTGGCTGAAATAAATTATGGCACGCAGGCGAAAATATAGCTGGTTACAGCGAAGAATTAGAAATTGTCAGCCCGCCTTAGCAAAAATCTATTATGTTATCCTAATAATTGGGCGTTTTGTAAATTACATTTACAATTATGCAATCCAGTTAATCAAGTATTTAGCTGGCAAAAAGTTATTGATATTTGTGCTCTTGTTATCATTAGCTGTTGTGTTTATCAGCCTTGCTGCCATACTTCCTGGTACTCATATATTTGAAGGTAATCTCATAGTCGAAGAAATGAGTTTTACCTACAATGGACAGCGACCAAAACTTTTTCTTTCTTCTATTCGCCATCTCAGTAACTTAGAGACCAGCGGGATGGAAAGCGTAAATTTTACAGGTAAATTTCAAAGTGCATCTTTGCCGCAAATCAACCAATTAAAAACACTTAATATTCAACTAATAGATAGCAAAAGTAAATTAATTATTGCTCCAATTAATCCTAGATTAACCAGTGAAATAGACCTAACTGAAATGCGTCTACAGCCAAATACTAGAATCACTGGATTAAACTATGATTTTTATAACAAAAGACTCGCATTTGGGCTAGAAAATCAATCTATTGCAAATACAATAAATAAACCAAATATTTTACAATTATATTTAGGCGACCAACCACTCAAAGTTAGTTTAGAACGTTACAGCTTACCAGATATAAATTTAGTAAATAATTTAGATACACCACTAGAATTTATTTTAATTCCTGAAAATAGAGAAGTTCAATTAGAATTGAGTAAAAATCATAGTATTTATCTGGCTACCTCTCAAATTTCTAAAACGAATTTACAGCAATGGTTTCGCGCCAAAATAGCCACGAAAGATGTACAGTTTCAGCGTTTAGATAGAAGTGGTGATATTAGAGATGATTTGGCTACTTCCACCATTAGGGAAGGCAAAGTTCGCATGGTGGAGCAAGAACGTGAAATTAAAGATAATCAGTTTCTGATGGGAGAAAACCCTGATATTCCCTTAAATATAGAATTAATCCGTAATCTGCAAATTGTTCCTGAAAAGGGTTTAGAGGTTCGCTTTGCCGGTAGAACTAAAAATATTAAAATTGGTCTTGATAAAGATTTCCCGGTTTCCAGTATTCAAGGAAGTTGGTTAGATGGCATTTTACCCCGCGATGCAATTATTGCTTTGTTCTCTTTTGGCGCTGCGACAATTACCTATCTGTTATCTTTTGTAATTGATAACGCCTCAAAATCGAACTCAAAACCTTGAAATGTTAATCTAAAAACCAATTCTTGTAAAACAAATTGGACGAGCATCTTCCCGTCCCACAAGAGTTTCATTTAAATGCGGTGTACCAACTACAGATTTTTTAGATGTTCACTCAAATACTACAGTCCTGTTTCCATAGACTAACACGCGATTTTGTAGATGCGATCGCACCGCCCTAGCTAACACCACTCTTTCCAAATCTTTGCCTTTTCTCACCAAATCATCCACTTCATCACGATGACTTACCCGCACCACATCCTGCTCAATAATCGGCCCCGCATCTAAATCAGCAGTAGCATAATGAGCCGTCGCCCCAATAATTTTTACACCCCGTTCAAAAGCTCGGTGGTAGGGATTTGCACCGACAAAAGCTGGTAAAAATGAGTGATGAATATTGATAATTTGCGGAAATTGGTTAATAAAATCTGCACTGACAATTTGCATATATTTTGCCAAAACAACTAAATCAATTTTGTATTGACGCAGTAATTCTATTTGTTTTGCTTCTTGTTCTTGTTTATTATCCTTAGTAATAGGAATATATTGAAAATCAATTCCAAATTGGTCTGCTACCACCTTTAAATCAGGATGATTGCTAATAATTAAGGGAATTTCAGCAGCAAACTCCTTAGCCCGTTGTCGCCAAATCAAATCAAATAGACAATGGTCTTGCCGACTAACCCAAATAGCAATGCGGGGCACAGTATCAGAAAAATGTAGTTCCCACTTAGCGCCTAAAGGTTGACCAATAGAATTAAACGCTGGATTAATCAAATCTCTGGGCAAATTAAACCCATCTAACTGCCATTCTATCCGGGTGAGAAATAACCCAGCGGCAAAATCTGTATGCTGATCTGCATGGATGATATTACCACCATTAGAATAGATGAAGTTGGCAATTTTAGCCACTAATCCCCGTTGATCTGGACAGGAAATTAGCAATGTTGCTTTGGGATTTGTCATGGGAATAGTGAAATAATTAATAATTACTTATTTGCTGGTTGTCGGCGTTGGTTGAGGAGTGCTGGGTGCATTAATAATATTTTCTGGCTGTTTCCACTCTGATAGTTCCCGATTGACTGCATTACCAAAATCTGGAGAAACCAACAGCAAATTGATATTTCCATTGGAGTTAGTACCAGGGTCAACTTGGGCATACAAAAAACCCTTGTTATAATCAGGTTTACCCAAAATTAACTGATGACTTTGCTGATTTTTGAGTTTGATGTTGATAGTTGCCTGGGGTTGATCTAACCCGAATTCTCCCAGTTGGTTAGCTGGAGTTGATAAAGTGCTATTGTTTTCAGCTTTGACCAACAAATTCAGTAAATAAGAAACAATAGGATCATTCCCTGGTGCTGATATCGGAGATTTAATCAACCACTTGGGATTATCAGATTGACCGTTGCGTTCTAGATTCAAGGTGATATTTTGAGTCTTGACTGCCAAAGATTGGACATCGTCGGCGGTAAAAGCAAAAATTTGCTGCTTTTTATTCTGAATTCCTGCTTGCTGAGTCGCACCTTGAATTTCATGGAAGTAAACAAACCCACCTAAGCCCAGGGCTAGCAGTATCAAAATTAAAGTTGTTTTTGGCAATTTCATTTTTTGTCAGTTATCAACAGCTAATAATTAACGTCGTCGCCACCAAATAATAGCTGCGGTGACTAAACCAATTAGGGGTAAAACCAACAGAGAAGACAAGATTAAAAAATTGCCTTGGTTGATTGACAGGGTAATGCGACGGTTTTTTGGTTCTTTAGGGCGAATCGAAAGAGGTTGTTGATCTTGCTGACTCAGCCAAGTAACGGAGTTGAGGAATACATCTCCATTTAGTTGCTGCTGAAATAAGCCATCGGTAGCAAAATCCGAATTTCCTAACACTACTAATCTTGATTCGGTGGGAGTGGGTGCAGATTTGCCTTCGCGCGGTAGGGTTTCGCCTTGAGTTGTTGGCGATGCTATTGGTGTAGGGCTAGCTGGGGTTTGGGCTGTTGGCGTCGGACTAGCTGGGGTTTGGGCTGTTGGCGATGCTGTTGGCGTCGGACTAGCTGGGGTTTGGGCTGTTGGCGATGCTGTTGGCGTCGGGCTAGCTTGACTTTGAGGTGTTGGCGATATTGTTGGTGTCGGACTAGCTTGACTTTGGGCTGTTGGCGATATTGTTGGCGTAGGGCTAGGACGAGTTGGTGATGCTGTTGGCGTCGGACTAGATTTGGCTATTAGTTTTTTCTTAAACGCCATACCCAAGGTCAGAGGCCCTTTGAGGTCTTTACCCTCATTAAACTCTAACTTTTCGCTTTTTTGGTCGCTTTCTGCCCAGCTGTTGGGATAAGGTTTGGTTCGCAGTAGGGGAGTTGACTCAACATCAGCAACTGGGGTAATTTCTAGATGTCTGGCAACGGGATAAAAAGAAATGCCATTACCAAAATCTTTGGTGATGGGATGTTGTCCATATTCTGTCACTAAGGGAGCAGCCGGGCCAAGTCCTAGACTTTCCCCAGAGATATCAACAGCCAAACGATTATCTAGTATTACACCCCACTCTTTTAGCAGGCTATCAATTTTAGGGTCGGTATTGGGATCGATCATCAGCAGTAAATTACCGCCACGATTGAGATAGTCTTGCAAGGCTTTAACTTCGCCCTCAAATAGCGATCGCTTGGGGCCAGCTACTATCAATACAGTGGCATCTTCAGGAATTTTGGCATTGTCTGCTAAATTCAGCGCTGATGTTGTGAAGTTTTTGTCAGCTAATGCCTGACTCGCCTGTGAAATTGCCCCCTTGCCGGCTGATAATTGGTGTTCGCCGTGACCTTGGAGAAAGTAAACTTTAGCTGTACTTGAACTAATGATTTGTTGCAGACGATTAGTTAACCTAATTTCTGTGAGACGTACATTGTCATTTACGACATCTACTAATTGCCGTTTATCTCCATATTCTAAGTAAACTTCACCAGGTTCTTTGACGCCAAATTTTTCTGCTAGTCCTGGTTTGGCTTGGGGATTGATGTACTCAAATGTAAACTTTGAACTTTGGCGCTGATAGTTTTCTAGTAATTCTCGGTCTTGGGGATTTTGATTCACATCAAATATCCACGCTTTAACTGACTGAGGTAAAGTACTTACCAATTCCCGTGATTGGGGGGCAAGGGTAAACAACTGGGTTTCTGTTAAATCTGTTCGCAGGTGGTAGCGAATACCTAAAAAGTTAATTAATCCCAAAATCACTAAGACGGCGAAAGTTGCTATCAGGGCATTAGTACTAGCTTGAGTAGAACGACGTCCCCACCATTTACTCTGCTGGGCTTGCCAGATTACCCACAACCCACAGATGACAATGCCCGTAATCAAAAATGCTAAGGGGATTCGTCCCCAAGTTTCCGAGATTAATGCAGATGTTAAGCCGACAGCAACGAAGAAGGGCCCCAGCCAAAATAGAAATTTCCAAAGTTGCTTTTTTGCGAAATTAGTCATTGGTCATTAGTCATTGGTCATTGGTCGTTGGTCATTGGTCATTAGTCATTGGTCATTGGTCGTTGGTCATTGGTGAGCCAGTGCGGTCTTGGGGGTTTCCCCCATGAGCAACTGGCGAACCCGAAGGGTCATTGGTCAATTGTCTTTGCTAATGACTATTAACTAATGACTAATTACGTTGAAAGCGCAGTGCATCTATTGATTGGGCTGTGAGAAAGATGCCCAAAAGAATGTAACTGGCAAATAAAATCAAAGTGCTGGTATCGAAAATCCCTTGAACTAAGGTGTTGTAATGTTTGAGTAACGATAAATGACTCAAGGCTTCACCTACGGGGCCGGGGATAGTTTTGGCGATTAAATCAACGAATAACAGTAATAAAATTACTGCAAATGTGAGGACAGCCGACAAAATTGTGCTGTCTGTTAATGAGGAAATAAACATTCCCAAGGATAATATTGCCGCTGCTAGCAAGATTAATCCCAAATGACCCAGTAGGGGAATTGTGAGCGACATTGGTGGATTTGAGCCGCTGATAGCGATCGCTTCTAGGGCTAGCATGGGCAAAACCATTGTGATAAAAAACGTTAACACCCCTAATAACTTACCTACCGCTACTGCCCAATTGGTGATTGGTGACGTGGCTAAAAGTTCTAAAGTGCCCCGTTTGCGTTCTTCGGCGTAAAGTCCCATGGAAAGAATCGGCAGCACAAACAACAACAGCCACCCCATGCGGTCTAAAAATGCCCGGACAAATTCGTAAGGCACATCTATGGGCGGTATTGGTATTCCTAATTGTTGCCCTTGTAAATCTATGCCGGCGACTGCTGGCAAAATTCCATCTGGGCCTAGCAAAATCATGACTAAGAATAACCCAGAGATGAACCAAAACACCCCGGCGATCGCATAAGCCAATGGTGAGACAAAATAACTCTGTAACTCTCGGCGATAAATGGCAATAATATTACCCAGTACTATACCCATTTATGGGGCATCTCCTTCTGTGGCTGGTGCTGAGTCTACTTCAGTCTGCAAGTTTTTTTCTTCTGTGGTCAGTTGTAAAAACACATCTTCCAGAGTAGCGCTGACTCGCCGCATTTCATTTAAACTAAATCCTGCACGCATTAAGGCTGTAGCAATATCCCGTCCTGGTTCTTTTCCTGGTTGCGATATTACCCGCAGATAGGCGCGGTTATCCTGGGGGGGATTTTGTGTTCCCGCTGTCGGCATTGATTCTACCAGACTCACACCAGAGATATTTTGCAATACCTGTTTGGCTAGGGCTGCTTCTCCCACGATCTCTAACTCATATCCTCCACCTGCTGACAACTGGGCCATCAGGTTTTCTGGGCTATTAGTCGCTACTATTTGACCACGATTAATAATGGCAACGCGGCTGCAAGTCATGCTCACTTCTGGCAGAATGTGGGTAGACAGAATAATGGTGTGCGTCCCGGCGAGGCTTTTAATTAAATTTCGCACTTCAATGATTTGCCGGGGATCAAGTCCAACGGTAGGTTCATCTAAAATGATCGCTGGTGGATCATGGACGATAGCTTGGGCAATGCCAACTCTTTGACGATATCCTTTAGAAAGTTTGCGAATAATTACCCGGCGCAAGTCTAGTAAATTGCAGCGTTCCATTGCTGCTTTGACCTTGTTGGGGCGATCGCCTGCCGGTACTCCCTTAATCCGGGCGACAAAGTCCAAAAATCCCTCAACTGTCATTTCGGGGTATAACGGCGGTGTTTCCGGTAAATAGCCAATCCGCTGGCGCACAGAGAGGGAATTGTCATGGACATCATAACCAGCAATTCGGGCTGTACCGCTAGACGCTGGTAAATAACCGGCTAAAATTCGCATGGTTGTAGTTTTGCCGGCGCCATTCGGCCCCAAAAACCCCAAAATTTCCCCTTGTTCAACCCTAAAAGTGACATCATTTATCGCTGGGGTAGAACCGTATATTTTACTTAAATGTTCAACTTCAATCATAGAATTAACATAAAATCAATACTTTTAGCCTTTGCCTAATCAAGAGTACTGGCTAAATACTCAGTTTATTATATGTACCTGCTTTGAGATGGCAAACGATAATTTATCCATCCAGTAAAACTGATGTATCTAAAAAATATTATGCTTCAATAATTTTACTGTAGATAATTTTTACAGATATTTATATTTTTAACTGAGTGCAGAAACGATTAATACAATTAAAAACTAAAAATTTAAAGTTTAAAAATATGCTTAAAACTGAAATTAGAGATACATTTTAACATAGCCTAACTTTTATTTAAAGTGATATTAATTTAAACCGTTGCCAATCTTCAGTTGATAATTTGTTTAGCCTGTAGAAAGTCTCTACACGTGTAAAGTACTGACCCCAAGCCACAAGAATTCTATAATCATCGCCCAACCAAAAAACTATGCAATATCCTGTAAAATTTTTCACTGTAGAAGAATATATCGAATTAGAAAAATCTAGTCAAATTCGACATGAATATCTTAGGGGTCAAATTTTTGCCCTGTCTGAAGATAGCAAAGAACACAATATAATAGCTGATAATATTTACTCACGGTTACGTTCTCACTTGCGGGGTAGTTCCTGTAACACCTTTATGTCAGAGATGAAAGTGAAGATAAAATCAGCCATTGAGAATAAACCCACATTTTACTATCCTGATGTCATAGTCTCTTGTGATCCCCAAGACCAAGACCGCTATTTCTTAAATTATCCCTGCTTAATTATAGAAGTGCTATCACCAAATACAGAAATAACAAAGAGACGAGAGAAACTTGTCAATTATCTGACCTTAGAAAAATTGCGAGAGTATGTATTAATTTGTCCAGATGAAATAAAAATAGAAATTTATCGTCAAGATGCTCAAGGAAATTGGACAATACAAATATTAGGTAAAGATGCTCAATTAAACTTATATTCAGTTGGTTTAACTCTAAAAATGGCAGATATATATGAAGATGTTCTAATTGTTGATTGAAGTTCCAGTTTACACCAAAACAACCTTAGATACCAAAGCCGATATTTTGGATGATGGTACTATCTATGGATGGTGAAGAATTATCAAATTTGTATAATATATGTCTAAGTACTAGCCTCGACAGTGAGGGGTGGCGTGGATATATTTTCTACTAAAAAGATACTACTGGGAAAAAATCGGTTACAAGTATGTTAAACAATTAACTCTCAAGAATCAATGGTGAACTCTACCCTCGTTGCCACACTCTATGTCAATCCTGCGACAGGGAATGATACCAATGCTGGTTCCCGGTTGAGTCCCTTTAGAAGCCTTAGCCGTGCCCTCAAAGCTGCCAAATCACCAGGAATTATTCAGTTGGCATCGGGAACTTACAGCGCTACCAGTGGTGAGGTTTTTCCCATAGTCATTCCTACGGGATTGCTGGTGGTGGGTAACGAAGCAAACAAAGGTCAGGGGATTGTGATTTCCGGGAGTGGCGAGTATCAAAGCCCTAGTTTTGGGGTGCAAAATATCACACTACTGCTGCTAGGTGATGCCAGCCTCTTAGGTGTAACTGTCACGAATCCCACACCCAAAGGCACTGGTATCTGGATTGAATCGACAGCACCCACCTTGGCTAACAATACCTTGAGCAACTGTGGAAGAGAAGGGATATTTACGACCGGCACAGCCAAACCTGCCATTGTAGATAATCTGTTTCAGCAAAATCTTGCCAGTGGGTTATTTATGGCACGTAATAGCAAAGGGGAAGTGCTGCGGAACATTTTTCAAAATAACCCTTTAGGCATTGCAATTAGCGATTTTGCGGCTCCTTTGGTAGCAAATAACAAACTATCAGCCAACCGGACGGCGATCGCACTATCCCGCGATGCTAGACCCGTATTAAGGCGAAATGTGATTGCCAAAAATACCCAAGGTGGTTTGTTAGTGAATGGGAATGCAGTTCCTGACTTAGGTAACGCCCAAGATCCTGCTGACAACATTTTTCGTGACCAGGGAGAATTTGATTTACAAAATTTATCATCACAAAAGCTGATTTCTGTAGGTAATCAGTTGAATCCTACCCAGGTTAAGGGTTTGGTAGAATTTATCGCCGCTACCGCAGACACATCCAGTCAAGTAGCAGTCAGTTCTGGCTTTTCTGATTTAGATGGACATTGGGCGGCGGCTTTTGTATCAGCCTTGGCGAACAAAGGCTTAATTAGTGGCTTTGGAGATGGCACTTTTCAGCCAGAAACGCCAATTACCCGTGCCCAATATGCTGCTTTGATTACTAAAACTTTTCAGTTGCCTGCCAGTAATCAACTCAGCAGATTTACGGATATTAAACCAGACTTTTGGGCAGCTTCAGCGATATTGAGTGCGGCCGATCTGGGCTTTGTCAGTGGTTTCCCCGATGGAACTTATCGACCAGGACAAAATTTGACTAAGGCTCAGGCCCTAGTATCAATTGTCAATGGGTTAAAATACAGCGGCGGCAATCCGAACGTATTAAGTGTTTACACTGACCGTGCCCAAATTCCCAGTTATGCCACCAATGCGATCGCCGTTGCCACCCAAAAACTGCTAGTAGTGAACTACCCGCGAATAGACCAACTAGAACCAATGGAAGAAATCACCCGCGCAGAGGTAGCCGCATTAATTTATCAGGCATTAGTTGCGGGTGGTAAAGAAAGCGCCATAAATTCCCCCTACATTGTCAGTCCTGAAGCTGATATCCCCTCCTTTAGCGACCTAGTGGGACATTGGGCCGAAGCCTTTATCCGCGGCTTAGTGAGTATGGAATTAACTCAAGGGTTTGCTGATGGGACTTACCAACCAGATAAACCCATGACACGGGCCCAATACACAGCTTTAGTAACGGCTGCCTTTAACCCTGCGCCCAAACGACCAGCAACAGAATTTACCGACGTACCCAAAGATTTTTGGGCTGCTATTGCCATCCAGATTGCAGCTAGCGGTGGATTTGTGAGCGGATTTAGCGATCGCACCTTCCGCCCCCATCAAAACGTGCAAAGGCTACAGGTAATAGTTTCCTTAGTCAACGGATTAGGACTATCTGCCACTGATGACCAAGCCTTACTTGCCTATAGCGATCGCCATACTATTCCCGAATATGCCCGGTCAGCCATAGCCACTGCCACAAAACAAAAAATTATTGTTAATTATCCAGACCTCAAGCTGCTAGAGCCAACGCGGGAGGCTACACGGGCTGAAGTTGCGGCAATGGTTTATCAGGCATTAGTTGCGATCGGGCGCATCAAAGCTATAAATTCGCCCTACATAGTGGTGTTGCATATTACCAATTGACAAGTAGAATGAAAAACACTGCCTATCAACTTAGAAACTCGTGAGAAAACTCATGTAGCCAAAAGAACGCTAGGCTATATGCGATGGGTCGAAAATTTATACCTATTGCCTGGAACTAACAGCCCTATGTTAACAACAGCCCCAAACACCTCTGCCGACTTAGCAGCAACCTTATTAGCTCACTATAGTTTTGACCTCAATGGTTATAGCCCCAGTGAGTTAATTGACAAATGGCGAGTAGAACACCCAATCGATTGGCTACATTTAGCAGTAATTGAGGCGTTGTATCTAGGTCGTTACAAAGCAGTATCAGTACAACAACTCTTAAACTTTTGGCAGCGACGAGGACAGGTAATCTACCATTTCAACATGGAATTTGAACGCCTGATTTGCAGCAAATTCCCCGAAACCTTAACCGCAACGGCGGCACCAGTCCTATCGCCTGGGCAAAAACACACGACCATTGAGCAGCTGACAAATTCTCACTTATCACCTGCTAAGGTTGAGAATAGTTACCGACAAAGCAAGACTACACCCCAACAGCTAGCGAGTAGCAAAGAAGTGGGGAAGGGGGGAAGTCGGGACGGGGGCAACGTCTTAACATCTCCCTCTTTTAAGGTGGCCCCAGAACCAGCACCCCGGCAACTGGCTGCTGCTGTTAGCCAAAAGGTGGTTGTCCAAGAGAGACTGCCCCTAAAAACCCCATCACCAATGCCAACACAACTACTAGAACAGTTGCCAACAAAGGCGAATAATCCGCCCATTGGACAATTTACCCCCCAAATGAGCGATCGCCTCCCCCAGAAACTACCAGAACAGTTGCCAACAAAGGCGAATAATCCGCCCATTGGACAATTTACCCCCCAAATGAGCGAACGCCTCCCCCAGAAACTACTAGAAGCCTTGCCAGCAAAACCTAATAATTCGCCCATTGGACAATTTACCCCCCAAATGAGCGAACGCCTCCCCCAGAAACTACTAGGAGCCTTGCCAGCAAAACCTAATAATTCGCCCATTGGACAATTTACCCCCCAAATGAGCGTAGAACCCTTGCCAACAACGCCTAATAATCCGCCAATTGGGCAATTTACCCCTCAAAAAAGCGATCGCACTGAGTCATTTACATCCAAACTTAAAGCAATGTCTATTGAAAGTGCTGAGTAAAAATCCCCTGGCTGTTCGCCAAGGGATTGTCAAAGTACTGGAATTATGCTTAGTTTAATAGTTGTTAGCCAATTAGTAATCAACACTCAGCACTAATTCAAACGTTCAACAATGGCTCTTAAACCTTTACTATTGAATATTTTGAGCATTCCCGTGGCGTTAGATTGACTGCTAAAAACACCTGCTTGCATAACTTTGCGACCTTGCCGAACAGTAGAAAAAGCACCAGGAGCAAGCGATCGCACCAATTGCCTATCCTTATCAGTTGCAACTTGCACCACCACACGATAACGGGCATTCACCAAAGAATCTCCACCATAGGCCCCAGTGACAAAACTTTTGCCTACTGGCAATGATTGCCCTTGATTTATCGCCCTACTAGATGATGGTGCCGGAGGTGCAGCAAACTCGATAGTATTGGTCTCAATTTGGACATAATTCAATTGCGGCATACCCGGCTGCAATGTTGGTAAGCGGCTGGGAGTCGGAGATTCAGCAACACTACTATTAGGCAGCTCAGTGTCAGAGGCAGAAACTCGGATATTGGCTGGCAATAGTGGCAACTGATTTTTCAATGGTCGAGAGCTATTCCCAGAAACGGGTTTAGTCGGTGTAATTCTATTGCTGGGCAATGGTGCCGTGTACTTAGGGGAAATTTGAGGAACTGTAGGAGCAGAGAAAACGATTTCTCCAGTAGTGGGTACCTCCTGCAAGCTACCATTAGGCAAAGGTTCAGTGGGAGAATTTTGGCCTATAGAAGCTGTTACCCCGTTAATATCTACCCTACCAGCAATGCGATTGTTAGCCAGGTTATTGCCAGGGGCAGAAATTAGCTGCTTGGCAGCACTGGCATTAACGTCATAGCGGCCATTATTCCGAAATTCATTACCTCCTGGTTCCGAGGCACTACCCAAATCTGGTATTGCTTGGGCAATGACTACCAAACCATCTTCTTTACTGCCTTGAATTAAATTATTCCGCAAAATTGGGCGGGCATTAGCTTGCACTATCACACCCGATCTATTGTTCTGAATTTGATTACCCACCACCATGGGATGAGCATTTTGGGCGACATTGATGCCAAAGCCAGTTTGTTGAAAGATATTTTCCCGCACTTGGGGCTGGGAATAACCGCTAACTGTCAACCCATTAGCGCCATTGCGATAAAAATAATTTTTGCTAATAGTGGGGGCAGCGTTACCAGTAACAGAAATTCCATCCTGAGTGTTCTCAGTAAAAGTATTTTCCTGAATTATGGGATTGCTGGATTCAATCCATAAACCGTAACCACGGGGGTTAGTGTTGGTGACACTCACCCCACTTAACCCCGCTTGGTTGGCGCCAACAATGGTGACATTTTGACCACCAAAGCTGCGGCTCAGGTATCCACCACCGCCGACGATCTTAATATTCCTGCCTTTGTTGCCTGTGTCCCCTTGAATAGAAACACCCTGTTTGAGAATTAAGGGAAATACCTCACCTGTCTCAGCGCTGTATGTCCCAGAAGAGAGCATAATTACAGTATTTGGCTGGGCTACTTGCAAGGCTTGAGTAATCGTCTTCCAAGGAGCGCGTTCACCACCATTGCCTGCTTTGTCATCTCCGATACTTGGGTTGACAAACAGAACGTTAACCTGAGAGATTGTTTTTTCACCATGAGGCGTTTGTTCTGATGCTGTGGGAATCTGAGCAAAGCCTTGGCCCAAGCTTGTGCCCAAGAGTGCCATACTGGCTACTCCCAGACCAAAGCTAAAACGCAATACTATGGCTAATTCTCGCAGAATCTGCTTGGCCATCCGGTACTGAAGCAACTTGAGAGGGAGCATCAATTTAATCCAACTCCTAAGAAAGTACAATAAATTCTTATACTCTGACGATGGGAGTATGTCGATAATGTTACCCACATATTGACATATTGCCCAATCGGCTATTTTGAAGGGTTCATGAGTGTGGTGTTTGTGGATATGTTCAAGATAGGGATATTGCTGCTGCCGAAGTAATGCTTTATTGGGCAAAAGGTATTCTACCGGGGTTAGGAACTAACCTCGTAGACGCTGATGTCACTAGCTCTACCGCATACACCAGTGAGCGTAAGCAAACTGTTAGTATGAGGCAACTAGGGCAAAGGAAGCGTCAAAAATCCAATCCTACTGGGGTGGTTGTAGAAACCCATCCCTCAACGAAGTAGGGGTGGGTAGTTCATTACAATTTATTTAATAAATCTGCAACCGTACCAAAGATATGAAAAAACCAATGGGGTTATTCTAATGGTCGAAGCCCCAAGCCAAAGACAACAAATGCAGCAAGTTGTGTACCGGATTTTAGACGCCAATTTAGATCGCGCTCGTGAGGGCTTGCGAATTATTGAAGAATGGTGTCGCTTTGGATTGAATAACGCCCAGTTGGCTGGGGAATGTAAGCACCTGCGGCAAGAGGTGGGTAACTGGCATACGGCTGAACTCAGGACGGCA
The DNA here is from genome assembly GCF_014697195.1 of Cylindrospermum sp. FACHB-282. Classification (GTDB taxonomy): domain Bacteria; phylum Cyanobacteriota; class Cyanobacteriia; order Cyanobacteriales; family Nostocaceae; genus Cylindrospermum. Next base: position 15,608 of record NZ_JACJRJ010000040.1, read on the forward strand.
CGAGATACCCCTGGTGATCTGGGGACTGATTTAACCCATCCCCAGGAAGAATTACGCACTAGTATTGAATCATTGTTGCAAGCTAACTTTTGCCGTGTCCAAGAAGCAATGCGGGTGCTGGAAGAATACGGCAAGCTTTACCATCCAAATATGGGGGCAGCTTTTAAGCAGATGCGCTATCGGGTGTATACCCTAGAAAGTAACTTAATGGGTTATCAGCGCCATCAACTGCTGTGGCGATCGCACTTATATCTTGTAACTTCCCCCGTAGATACTTTATTTCCTACGGTGGAAGCGGCGCTCAAAGGTGGTTTAACCCTGCTACAGTATCGCGAAAAAACTGCTGATGATGTTTTGCGTTTAGAACGAGGAATCAAACTGCGGCAGCTATGCCACACTTACGGCGCTCTATTTATCATCAATGACCGAGTGGATTTGGCTTTAGCATTAGATGCCGATGGGGTACATTTGGGACAGCAGGATCTACCGATTGCGGTGGCTCGGCAATTACTCGGAACCCAGCGATTGATCGGACGTTCTACCACAAATCCCGAAGAAATGCGAGGAGCAATTGCCGAAGGTGCAGATTATATCGGCGTGGGCCCAGTTTATGAAACGCCGACGAAAGCAGGTAAGGCAGCGGCAGGCTTAGAATATGTGAGATATGCAGCCAAAAACTGTACTATTCCCTGGTTTACCATTGGGGGAATAGATGCGAATAATATTAATGATGTGATTGATGCCGGTGCAGAACGGGTGGCTGTGGTGCGATCGCTGATGCAAGCGGAACAACCTACCTTGGTGACACAGTATTTTCTCTCCCAACTAAATCGAGTGAAACTCAAACCGGAATCTAGCAACAATTAAAAATGGTTTTCTATATTTGTAATAACTTATGCCTATTCAAATAGCACTCCAGGTAAATGGAGAAACTCGCAGTTGTTCATCCCAAACGCCATTACCCGACTTACTCCAAGAGTTAGGCTTTAATCCCCGCTTGGTGGCGGTAGAGTACAATGGCGAAATCTTACACCGTCAGTTTTGGCAGCAAACTCAAGTACAACCAGGCGATCGCTTAGAAGTTGTGACCATCGTCGGTGGTGGCTAATTTAATAAACAGGAATAGCCAGACTCAGGTTTGTACAGCCAGCGGTGCAGGTTTTTTCGTTTAGCTAATTCTTGTCCTTGACGTCCGAGTTTTTCCCGTAGCGGTTTGTCTTGACACAAAAGCTTAAAAGCTTGGAAAACCTCATAGCCAGATTTGGCATTCACCAGGAGGCCATTTTCTTCGTGGTGAACTGCATCGAGAACACTACCTGAGCGAGAAGCAATTACAGGTTTACCAAAATAGCTGGCTTCTAAGTAAACCATGGCAAAATCTTCGAGATTTTGAGTTTTGTGATTCAACAAAGTCAGCATGGCGAATATATCACAGGCTGCATAGTAGCTAGCTAATTCTCGTTCGGGTACATATCCAGCAAAATGTACCCGCTTGTCTACTCGCAACCGCTGGGATAAAGACTTCAGGTGGGACTCAAAAGGCCCTTGTCCGCAGATTATATAATGGACATCTAGCCCAATAGTTAACAATAGTGGTAAGTTATCAATCACAAGATCAAAGCTTTTGTGCTTTACCAGCTGTCCTACCGAGAGAATGACAATTGCTGTTTCTGGAATATTGTAAGCCTGACGCAACCGTAGATTTAAATCATCAAGATGACTAGGACTAGTTGCAGTCCCAAATTTTTCTGGTCTAACTACTGGGTTAATTACGTGGGTAGGGGAATCTACGCGGAAAGCACTTCTTAGGTAATCTCGTGTATGGGAACTATTACAAACAATCCCTTCAGCCCGTGAGAGTGTTAATTTAAATAGCGATCGCCATAAAGGGTTACCTGAAGCACAACGAATATCGTTACCATGCAGATAGATAAAAAAGCGAATAGGTAAGATATAGCTGAGTAGCAACATAGCCGGAAAGTCATAGCCATGACACCACTCAATGTAGCGGTAATGATAGCGAAAATAGAGTTTACAAGCTAGCAGCAATGTCCAGATAATATTGAACAGAGACTTGAGGATATTTCCCAGAAACCCACCAGTCCAGAACCTAAAGTATGGCCAGCGAAAAACCGGAAACTGCTGCCCTTGGTCAAATACTTTATCTCCTGAACAACCAGCAGCTAGTACAATTACCCGGTCTGGGTCTTGCAGACAGCGACTATAGACATACTCCCCAATTACAGCATCTAGCGGACGGAAGATCCGAGATATGACTAAGATATCTGGGTATGCAGTTTCGTCCCTGATTTGTGTCCCTATCCGTGAAATATTTTCCATAAATTATTTTGTTTGAGTTTGTGCATATTCAAAATTAAGAATTCAAAATGCCTCTTTCAGAGGAGCTCCGCTAACAAAATTCAAAATTAAGAAAGATTGATTTGATAGAGTTTCCGGGCTTGTATCTGTCGCCATCTTTTTTGGGAGAGGCTACACCTAGGAGTTAGCTGTGCGTCAGCACTACACAATCCACAATCATTCGACTGAGCGCTCACGACGTAAGCACAAAGCGCAGGCTATACGCCAACGCGTAGCATGACCCAGGAAAGTCTAAAATCGAAAATTGTATAACTTGTTGCAACCATAGCTTTGGTATTTTTTGAGAAGAGAAAATTTCCATCAGTTCATCAGTATTTACATGACTTAGAGCTACTGAACAACAAGTCAATTGAAGGATGAATTGTCAACGATGAAATCTAAACTATGAAATTAGAAATACATTCCACAAATCAATCTAGGGGCTGACAACAGGTATTCTTTATCAGCCGCAGAGATGCTGACAGGCAAGAGGTCTGTATGTTTCTCAAAAATGGGAAATGCATTGTACCAAGTTTTGCTCCAAAACCCTTGTGATTCCAGTGGGGCAGTTGCTGATACTGTATCGAAGTTACCTTTTTTTTGCATCCTTTCTCCTTGATTCTAGCTAACAATCTAGCAGCAAAAACAAACCAGGAGCCTACATCATTTTTGTGTCATTGCTATTCACATTACCTAACTTAGGCATAGCAAAGGGAGATATTGATTGTCCTGATTATCGCTTTGGAATAGATGGTTGGCAAAACCACAATCTCCAAATCCACTTTCATCCCAAGCTACACACAAACTTCAGCAATATTTTAGTGCATGAACTAGGGAGATTTATTTTTTAATTTGTTTAATTTTATTTTTGACTGCCAATTTATCACCACTGGAGAATTTTTCTGCATGATGAACCCTTACTAGAACTTACCGTTAATATCCAAAGTAATTTTTCAGAGACTGCTGTGGATATTACTAAATCTAGCTGTTACCAATAGATTATACTGAACACCACCAATAATAGTGCCAAATTGCCAAAAAAATTGTGGTGATTTTGTAGCCTATGTAATAGACTTTACACCCTGATAATGATTTTCGACTGCTTAATTTTTATTTCTTTGATCCTTCAACTTGTATGGAGGAGATACGATAGCAAGCATCGTATCCATACAGCGATGATAGGTATTTTCTCAATTAAAGCTAAATTTACTAGAGGATTTGTTAATCATACTTTTAAGTGTCATATTTAACAAAATATTATATAGCTCTAGCGCTGTAAAGCAATGCCTGATATACAAATTTACAATTAACTAGATACATTTCAAAAAGAGGTTTTTACAGAAAGCCGTGTATTATAACTACATAGCAAATATTCCTGAGGAAGTTATTACCCTTAGTATGTTTTACAAGAATATGTAACTTTTATGACTATTTTTTCTAATAAACAAAGAACAAGGAAAATTATATTACCTAACTAATTGCCACTCATCTTGATAAGTGTTTCAGCCAAATTATTGAGCAAAAAGAAGATTATCAAAGCAATTACCATTAAAACTATCCCCCAATCTCTATTTAAGATTGTTTTCATCTCCTCAAACAATCAGTCAAAAGAAGAATTGGCAATTAGAAATATATGTATAATCGAAAACTTTATTTCCAAGCTTGATAACAGCAGATAGTAGTAACGATTGTAGCGGTTTTTAGTTAAATGGAATACATGACAAAAACCTGATGTCAATTCCTTTCCTGAAGACTGTAGAGAAATTGCATCTAATGGCTCTACAATTTCCCCAAAGCCGATCAATCATCCTGCGATACGGAGAAGGGCGAATCATTAATTAATGCCAAAGTTTAACGATTACGGGGATGCTGTGTAGTACGGTTATCAATGTGAGAAATCCCCCATGCGATCGCACCCAACCCAAGAGCAGACGCGGTAGATTGAATATGTAGCTGACAATCAAAAACTTGCTTGCTTGTTAAGGACTGGCGTCAGCCACACACCGCAACACTTAATCGAGTACTGCAAGCAATCATAACTAAATACCGTTTTTCCAGTGACTATGCTATGCGTAAAAAATTACAACAAACCATCAAACCCCTGTTAAAAACCTTCTTTCTCCTGAGCCTGGTGCTAGGTTTAGCCCTTGGTCATGCCGATGGCGCATTAGCTGCCCGCAGTGGTGGCCGCATCGGTGGTGGTTCCTTCAGAGCACCTTCTAGCCGGAGTTACACACCGCGCACTTACGCACCTCCCGGTGGCGGGGGATACTACGCTCCCTATGGCGGCGGTGGTTTTGGCTTTCCTTTCTTGATTCCCTTTTGGGGAATTGGGGGCGGATTTGGCAGTGTGTTTAGCATCTTAATCTTTTTGGCGATCGCTAACTTCTTAGTGCAATCCTTCCGCCGCAACACCGGTAACAGCACAGAAGAAGCAGACTACAACAGCAACTCCACAGTTGCCATCACCCGTTTGCAAGTTGGTTTATTAGCTCAAGCGCGTGGTTTGCAAACCGAACTCAACCACATAGCCGAAACTGCTGACACCAACACTCCAGAGGGGAGAGCAGAAATCTTACAAGAAGCCAGCCTAGCATTACTGCGCCATCCCGAATACTGGGTATATGCAGGTGGTGGGACTCAACAAGCCAAATTAAACGCAGCTGAATCTCAATTCAACCGCTTGTCATTAGCCGAACGCAGCAAATTCAGCGAAGAAACTCTTTCCAACGTCAACAACCAGCTAAAAGCCGCCCTAGCCAAAGAAGCCTTACCCCCAGCTGAACTCGACAACCCCACCCGCCTAATTAGCGAAGGGCCTGGAGAATATCTCATCGTCACCTTACTAGCAGCGACTCTCGGTAAATTAGGAATTCCCCCAATTAACAGCGCCGACGACTTACGTCAAGCTTTGCGGATAATTGGTAGCCTTCCTAGCGAACAACTTTTAGCCATGGAAGTTCTTTGGACTCCCCAAGCAGAAGGCGATACCCTGACATCTGATGATTTGTTTGCCGAGTATCCTGATTTGAAACTGGTTTGATCGAGTAGGAGCACTGAAGCGCTGACTACAAACTAGAAAACCGCGTGTCTGATGGCAAGCGGTTTTTTTCGGGTGCAATTATTTTGATTATTTACTGATAGTTCTTCCTTATCAAGATTAGCATAACAAATCTAGAAGGCAAAGTCAACACCAATAAACCATAAAAACGCCAATTTATTTTTTAATTATTTAATCTGAGTACCTTTGGTGGGAGAAACTGCCTAAATCATCTCCTCAAGAGAAAACACCACCCGAAAGCCGCATATCCTCAACCCACCATCAGACTCATTCCAGCTACGGCTAGCACTGCGACAAAGTTCTGCACTGAAACTCCAAGAACCACCGCGCAACACTCGGCGATGCTGATCACCGCCAACATCCCAAACCTTACCATCAGCTGGTGCACCGTTGTAATTGTTATGCCAGGGGTCAGCACACCATTCCCAAACTAGCCCATGCATATCATACAATCCAAAGCTGTTTGCCACCTCAAAACTGCCGACAGGTGTCGTTTCTTTACGAGATTTGCTTTTTGGTTCCACAGCAGAAGTATCACCACCACTACAGTTAACTAAGTCAGCAGTAATGGTTTCGCCAAAGTGAAAAGATGTCGTAGTTCCAGCGCGACAAGCATATTCCCATTCAGCTTCACTTGGTAAACGGTAATCGCGTCCAGTTTTTGCCGATATCCTAGCACAAAATTCTATAGCTTCGTGCCAAGATACATTTTCCACTGGTAGATTTAACCCTTTAAATTTAGCAGGATGAGGATTTAAGGTTTGTTGGACTTTAGGTAAAGCCGCAACAGCCCGCCATTGTGCTTGAGTAACAGGAAATTTCCCCATAAAAAAAGGTTCAACTATTACTTGATGTTGGGGACGTTCATCTGCATCTCCTTCCAACTCTGGCGAACCCATCATATAGATACCGTCAGGAATTAATACCATTTCTAGAGTGACGGCTTTACTCAATTCTTCTACTAAAAATTTCGACTGGCGTTGATCTCGGCTAACTTCTCTACCGGCTGTGTCTACTGTGACTACATGAAAATCAAAAGTTTGTAAAGGCGGTAACGGTAACTTAACTTTTGCTGGTGGTGGTGGCGGTGGTGGCGGTAATGGTGGTTGGGGAATTACCGCAAATTTTAGTGCAACGGGGGATGTTGTAAAACTTAAGTCGTTGATAACTTCTGTTGCTGATTGATATCTATCGCTAGGAAAATGTTTCAGCAATTTATCTAAAATTATTTCTAAATCATTGCTAATAGTGATGCCTTTTTTCTGTAATCTTTCATGCCATAACCACTTAGCGTTCATCGCATCATAAAGAGGATCATTAATTTGACCATAACCATTTTGTGAAGGTAAATCTTGGGTTAAAAGTCTGATACAAGTTACCCCCAAAGCATATAAATCACTAGCATGACAAGCAAACCCCGCCATTTGTTCAGTTGGGGCATAACCTAGAGTATAAATTACTGTAGCTTGTCTAACTAAACTGGTTTGTGTTACTTGCTTTGCACCGCCAAAGTCAATTAATACAGGTTTACCATCAGCTTCACGGCGGATAATGTTTTCTGGTTTGATATCCCGATGAATAACATTATGTTGGTGAATAAATTCGAGAACTGGTAATAAATCACTTAAGAGTTGGCGAATTTCTGCTTCGCTATAAGCTTGTTGTTGAACTTCTTTTAAGAGAGTTGGCCCTAAAATAAATTCTTGTACAAGGTACAAGCTAGCAGCTTGCTCAAAATAAGCTAGTAATCTGGGAATTTGGGTATGATTTTCTCCTAGTTCATATAACCTAAAGGCTTCTTCTTTGAAAAATTCTGCTGCTTTGTTGCGTTGTCTTGTTCCCTGAACTTGGGGGAAAAATTGCTTGATGACGCAAGGTGCATTTAGTCTATCTGCATCTTCTGCGGCATAAGTTCTGCTAAACCCACCTTCACCTAATAACCTCAATACACGGTAGCGGTTTCTTAGAAGGTTGCTAAATTTGTTTTGTCCGCAACTTTGACAAAATTTATTGCTGTCTGGGTTGAATGGATTTGAGCAATTGGGATTTTGGCAGATTTGCATAAATGAGGGGGAAATAGCATCTTTTCCAAACTTAGCCCCAATATTATCTACTTGAAAACAAAAATAAAGACGAAAGATGAAGGAACTATCTTTATTTGTGTATCAGGAGTGAGACTTATCTGAGCTTAAGTATTAAATCTGCATATATATATGAGCGCACGGATTTCGATCATATAAATGATATTAGAATAATCGGGTGATTATGTCAAGTAGATAGATAGTTAATTTCCTATAATTTTATAGTGAGAATAGTTGATTACTCAGCAATTAATATATAGCAGTCCTAAATCATTTGTGAACACAAAGATACCCGACTTCTTAGAGAAGTCGGGTATCTGACTCACTTTATGTTCACAAATCAAATAGGATTGCTATAGTATCACTACATACAAAAAATATTTTTTTTAAGAGAATAGGTTTCGCGATTTCTAGTTGATATCTGGCTACAGAAATTTTCGATTTATGATGTATTTAAAATATCTTTATTAGAGATTATTTATCAAGTATCTTGGCGACTAGAAGTCACAGCTACACAGGCAAGACGCAAAGCGGCTTCTCTCCAGGAAGTCCACCTGCGCGGGTTAAGAAACTCTTATATTATCTTGAGCTTTGATTGTCGCCATTGACGCGAATCAATTCAGCTATACCAGCGACAATAGCGGAGACCGAAATTAACATCACACTGAGGGCATTAATATCAGGTTTGACTCCTGATCTGATGCGACTAAAAATTTCCATTGGTAAGGTGTTAGAACCGCTACCAGCGGTAAAACTGGCGATGAGAAAATCATCTAAACTGAGGACAAAGGCTAGTAAGCAACCAGATATAATTGCCGGCATTAATTGAGGTAGTAAGACTTGGATAAAGGCTTGTAATGGTGTGGCGCCTAAATCTAGTGCGGCTTCTTCTAGGTGGGGATCTAAGTTGGTGAGTCGAGAAGAAACTACTAAGCTAACGTAGGAGAGACAGAAGACTATATGCGCCGCCGCAATTGTCCACACACTCAGGGGAATGGCAAATGCTGCTAGACAGACTAGAGTAGCAACGGCGATCGCAATATCGGGAATCATTAAGGGTAGGTAAGACATACCCCGATATAAACTTTTAAGAGGAAATTGATAACGCGCCAACCCCACCGCCATCAAGGTTCCCAGTACTGAGGAAACCAATACTGCACAAACAGCAACTATTAAGCTGTTGTTCAAAGCCGATAAAATCCGCTCGTCGTTGAACAATTTGCGATACCAATCAAGGGTGAATCCTTGCCAAGTTGCACTGTAGGGTGACTGGTTGAAGCTATAAAAGGTCAGTACCACTATAGGCAGGTACATGAACACAAATATCATTAGTGAGAAAACCGCCTGCCATGAGACACGCGGTTTTTTTGGTTGTTGATAGATATTCATATTTTTTTATTATAGTTCTTCCTTGTCAAAATTAAAACTACCACATTTAAAATCAAAAGTCAATCAGTCCCCATCATCTTGTTTCCCAACTTGTACGAACCTGCCTGATGGAGTGATTTGAAATCAAACACGACACAAATTAAAGCTCTCACAAGGCGAATTTATTGATAGTTTTTTAGGAACTCTCAAGGGATCAATACAAAGAAAACTTTGGCTGTGGCATCAGTCATAGTAAATTTTAGATATTTTAATTTCCTAGTTCATACTTTATTTTTGAGATAACATTCTACCTCTTTAGTTGAGGATAATTTCCCTACCTAGGGTAGACGATTAATCTAGAACTAAACCCATAATATGTTGAAGTACTTCTTTATATAATTGGTGTTCTAAGTAAGTTTATGGTGCATGAATAATTCCTGTAAAGCACTACTTAAACAGAAAACCAACACCGGGAATTTCAGTCTGATAGCTTAGGAGTTTGATAATGAGAATTGCTCAAATTGCCCCATTGTGGGAGAGAGTACCACCTCCAGCTTATGGCGGCATAGAGTTGGTTGTAGGGTTGCTAACTGATGAATTAGTCAGACGGGGACACGAAGTTACCCTATTTGCATCAGGAGATTCTCTCACTTTGGCAAAGTTAGTGTCAGTTCATCCCCGTGCGCTCCGACTTGATCCTACTGTCAAAGATTGCGGTATCTATGAATCGTTACAACTGGCTACAGTTTACGAACAAGCAGAAGAGTTTGATCTTATTCACTCCCATATGGGACATGGGGCGCTGTCCTATACCAATCTTGTCAGTACCCCTACAGTTCACACGTTGCATGGTATTTTTACACCTGACAACGAAAAGATGTTTAAATTTGCTAAGAAACAACCCTATATCAATATTTCCCAGGCACAAAGGGAACCAAAGTTAGGACTGAACTATGTAGCTACTGTTTACAATGGTATTGATGTTAATAGTTATGAGTTTCATGCCCAACCAGAAGATCCACCTTACTTGGCTTTTTTGGGTCGAATTTCTCCAGAAAAAGGGACACACCTGGCAATTGCCGTTGCGAAAGAAACGGGTTGGCAATTGAAAATAGCAGGTAAGATAGATTTAGTCGATAAAGAATATTTTGAGCAAGAAATTAAACCCCACATTGACGGGGAACAAATTCAGTATTTAGGTGAAGCCAACCATGCTCAAAAAAATGCCTTGATGGGAGGTGCTGTAGCAACTTTGTTCCCCATCACCTGGCGGGAACCTTTCGGGTTAGTCATGGTGGAATCAATGGCTTCAGGTACGCCAGTGATTGCGATGAAATTGGGGTCTGCGGAAGAAGTTATTGCCCATGGAAAGGTAGGTTTTCTCTGCAATAACATACAAGAGTTTATCAGTGCAATTGATAAAATACCTGAGTTAGACCGCTATGACTGTCGGGAGTATGTGGAAAACCATTTTAGTGTGCAGCAGATGACCGATGGATATGAGGCGGTTTATCAACAAATTTTAGCAGAGAAATTTTCTCAGAATGGATATTCCCGCAGTTTTGCAGATTTAGCTAAAAGCCGTATTTAGGCAATCTAAACTGAGATGAATTTAGCTCTAATTGTTTCTATGCGTTGGCGATTTACCCCTAAGTCGCTTTCGCCCAACCGGGAGGCTGAACGAACATGGATCACTTTAGTTTTAGGGTCTAGAGAGAATTCCACATCGTCTACATAACCCATCAATGCACTTTTGAATTCTGCATATAAATAATCCTCGCTTTCAGTAATTATCTTAGTTCTAGGTAATGACTGAATGATTCTTTTGAGAAAGGCGATAGCTTTTTCTGGGGTAGTTGTGAAAGTCAGCGGTGCAATTTGGTGTGTTGGATCTGAGCTTTGACTGGAAACGCAGTTAGGGCTGTTAGGGCAGGGTGCTAATCTACCATTGCGAACGCCTAAATTATTTGGTCTTTGACCTGAAAAAATCATAATATTCGATGCTGGTAAATGAATAATTCAACTGTCACACATTATAATTTACCAGGATATACATATATCAAGGGTATTTTGTCATTTTCTCATGTATTTTCAGATAAGTAACCTATCTGATTCTGAAATATTCGTTTAAATATGGTCGTTCTCCACCAGCTTTCAGATTTTCTCGACGCCAACTCGAAAATTCCTGTTTCACCCCCTAGCTATTACTATGAAGGGAGTGCCAAGGGTGGGGAGATGCTGAGACTACCCCGCACAGCTTTGGTAGAAGCGATCGCCTATAATTTAATGGAACACCTGAGGGAAAATCCCCTGTATTCCCGTGAAGGCAAGATGTACGGCGTTTTGCTAGTGGAACTACCCACAGGTGAACAAAGGGTAATTAAAGCCTTTTCTGGTTTATTGCATGGTTGCAGTGTAGTTGAAGGTTGGGTGCCCCCGATTCCCGGACGGGATCAAGTTGTCCTAGAAGAAGCCCGGACTTTAACTGAGTTAGAGACGATTAAGCAAAAACTGATTACCCTAAAAAATCTGCCAGAACGCCTGGAATATCAAATCCTGGCTAGTGAATTTAAGCAGCAGTTACAATCAATGTGCGATCGCCATCGAGACTGCAAACAGCAACGACACTCAAAACGCCAGCAACTTTGCCAAACTCTCACAGGAGAAGCCCTGACAATTGCCCTAGAACAACTCGACGCCGAAAGCCGTCAGCAGGGAATTGAGCGCCGACACCTTAAAAGCCAACAAAATTGTATTTTGCAGCCACTCCAGCAGCAAATAACAGCGGCAGATAAGCAAATTAGAGAACTCAAGCAACAGCGTCAAGCACTATCCCGGCGACTGCAAGCAGAGATGCATGCTGCCTACAGCCTGACTAATTTTTCCGGGCAATCCTTATCATTACAGCAATTGATGCCAGGAGGTTTGCCAACGGGGACAGGAGATTGTTGTGCGCCAAAGCTGCTGCACTATGGGGCAACATATAACCTAAAACCCTTGGCAATGGCGGAATTTTGGTGGGGTGCATCCTCACTGAATCGAGACAAAATTCAGGGGGAATTTTATGGGGCTTGTGTAGAACGCTGTCAGCCATTAATGGGGTTTTTGCTGTCAGGATTGAAACCTCACCCCCCTACTTGGGAAGGGCTTTGGGGAGAGGTGCCGATAATTTATGAAGATGAATGGCTGATTGCTGTAAATAAACCCCCAGGATTGCTTTCAGTACCTGGTCGTTATCGCCATAATCAGGATAGTATTCTCAGTCGCTTGCGTCATCTGTTACCCCATGGGATGGCGATTACATCTGTCCATCGTTTGGATCAAGAAACATCCGGTATTTTGCTGCTGGCACGGGATAACTTAACCCATCATCAACTAAGTTTGCAGTTTCAGCAACGGCAGATTCACAAAGTTTATGAAGCCATACTTGCTGGTGCTGTGGCAACGGACAAAGGTGTGATTGAATTACCATTATGGGGAAATCCTGAAAATCGCCCCTATCAACAAGTAGATGAGGAAAGGGGTAAACCTAGCTTGACTCATTTCCGGGTAATGAGGCCAGAAGGTGAGTATAGCCGTGTGGAGTTGACACCGATTACAGGACGCACCCATCAACTGCGAGTTCATGCTGCTGATCAACGAGGATTGGGGGTGACAATTTTAGGCGATCGCCTTTATGGTTGCAATGCCGTGGCTAATCGCTTATATCTGCACGCGCGGGAACTTAGCTTTCACCATCCCCAATCGGGGGAAAATCTCCATTTGCAAATAGAGACACCGTTTTGACGACATAACAGCAATTTTCAGGTAAATAAACCACTTTCTGATCCTAGGGACACAGCAATGCTGTGTCCCGAAACTTCTGGTCTCATGTAAAAATCATATTGATTAATTGTAATCCCGATGCTGGCTGTGATCCGAATCAGGCTACCTTGGATAGAAAAAGGCTTTGCTAGAGTATACAGTAACAATTGGGATAGCTTGATTACAGACTCAAAGGTGGGAATTTCCATCCGCGCGATCGCAAATTCATCTCCACTTAAATGGCCAAGGAAATCTGTTGGGGCCATACAGGTTGTTAGCCGCTGGGCAACTGCTCTTAACAGCAAATTTGATGTCTCATGCTCCAACCCATGACTCAATCCAGTGAAATCATCAATACCCAGCAACAGGATAGCTACTAGCCCCTGGTCTTTCTCCGGTTGGGCAACACCCCGGAGGAGGCGATCACAAAATAAATCCCGATTAGGCAATCCAGTCAAGTCATCGTAGTTAGTAATGTAGTGAATTAACTCATCTAATTTGTGAAGAGTTTGTGAGGTATTTGCCATTAGCGTACCCGCTTCATCAGTAAATTCTGTGGGCAATTCAGGTAATCTATTGGTATTTAGATAGTCTTGTAATGCAACAGATGTCAAAATCACTGGGGCGAGGAGGAGGCGTAGCGCATAAAGAGTAGCTGCCGTACCTGCTAAGGTAGCCAACAGAGCAATCACCAGAACTCGCACCGTCATCTCCCAGGAATAGGAGTTTGAAGTGATGAAACTGAAGACTAAAGCTAGAAGTGGTACGTGAGTACCTAAAAATGCTACCAACATGATTTTGGCGATGTAACTTTTATTGAGCAATCCGAAATTAGCCAGAGATGAGTACAGATTAAGTGTGTGATTGAGCTTCATCATTTCTGAGCGGGGGTTGAGAGTTGGTAAATTAATTAATTGCGGCGTATTTTGGCAAAATTATCACTTTCATTCACGATTTAGGCGAATAAATCTCAATGGCAGTAGCCCAATATAAGGTGATATTTTTATGCTTCCCAATCCGGCTGTACACTAATAGATTTATTTATATTTATTCTGTTAGTTTTCGATAAAATTTACTTCACAATTAAAATTGCTGATCTTCAAGCGGTTATTTTAAATAAAAAGTTTGGATGAATTAAAGGTGAATTTATGATTAAATAAGTTTCAGTGAGTGAAGCCGATGGTGAAACGCCCAACCTAGGCGAACATACTATTGAGCTTAGACACAAAGCGGCTTTCCTCCGCGATCGCTTTTTTTGTGCTTACTGGTGATATAAAATTGAGTAAAGCCATAACCATTCAGCGAAGACGAACCATCAGAGCATAACCTGCACTGTTACCGAAAAACTGGGTCTAAAGCCCCGTCCTTCTAGGACGGCTTTTTATTGTATTTGATTAATATTATACCAAATGTGATAGTATAAGACAGGAGGTAAAAATGATGCTTGTTTTTGAGTTTAAAGCTTATGGGTTGGCAGCCCAACTAACAGCAGTAGATGATGCAATTCGCACTGCAAAGTTCATCCGAAATAGCTGTATTCGGCTATGGATGGACGTTAAAGATATAGGTAAAAACGATTTGCAGAAATATTGTGCAGTGCTTGCGGCTAACTTTCCCTTTGCTAATGAACTCAATTCAATGGCTAGACAAGCTTCTGCTGAAAGAGCTTGGTCTTCTATCTCTAGGTTTTATGACAACTGCAATTCGGGAATTTCTGGAAAAAAGGGGTATCCTCAATTCCAGAAAGATTGTCGTTCTGTAGAATACAAAACATCAGGATGGAAGCTTGCGGATAATCGTAAATCCATAACATTCACTGACAAAAAAGGGATTGGGCGATTAAAACTCAAAGGTACTCGTGATTTGCACGAATACCAAATCAACCAAATAAAACGGGTAAGATTGGTAAAGCGTGCGGACGGCGTTTATGTTCAATTCTGTATTGATGTTAACCGTTTTGAGAACATAGAACCGACAGGAAATACAGTTGGACTAGATGTCGGACTAAAAGAGTACTACACCGACTCTGATGGAACAATGGTTGAAAATCCTAAGTTTCTTCGTATTGGTGAAAAAGTTCTCAAGCGTTCACAACGTCGTGTTTCCAGAAAAGTAAAAGGGTCAAAAAATAGAGGCAAGGCTAGACAGATTTTAGGAAAGCGCCACCTCAAAATAAGTAGGCAACGTAAAGACCATGCTGTGAAATTAGCACGGTGCGTAGTTCAGTCTAACGACTTGATAGCCTATGAAGATTTGAGGATTAAAAATTTGGTGAAAAATCATTGTTTAGCTAAGTCTATTAATGACGCATCTTGGTATCAGTTCCGTGTCTGGGTTGAATACTTTGCCAAAGTATTTAAGCGCGTCACGGTTGCGGTTAACCCGCAGTATACTAGCCTTGAATGCTCTAGTTGTGGTGTCATTGTTAAGAAAACACTATCCACTCGAACCCATGTTTGTAAATGTGGTTGTGTGATGGATAGAGATGAAAACGCAGCTAGAAATATCCTGAGTCGAGGATTGGGTACGGTAGGACATACCGGAACCTTTGCGCTAGACGCAAGCAACGCTTGGGGAGATGAAACCTCTACTCAAATTGGTGAAAACCTGTTTGAGCAAGTTATGTCTTAGATTCAAGAATCCCCGTGCGTTCACGCCGGGGAGTGTCAAAATGCAGATGTCTAGCAAGCAGCGTTTTGTCTGCCCACATCCAGAAAAAGATGAGTAATCAAATTCAAGACTACAACCCCAGCAGCGTCGGTGAAAAAAATGGTAATCTCCTTGGTTTACCCTTTGATTACGAATCTGCAAACCTGATTGTTATCCCAGTACCTTGGGAAGTTACAGTTTCCTACGGTGCTGGTACAGCCAACGGGCCGCAGCAGATTCTAGATGCTTCAACTCAACTCGATTTATTTGATTTTGATCATCCTGATGGCTGGAAACAGGGAATTTTCATGATACAAATTCCCCAAGATATGTTAGACAAAAACAAATATTATCGCGCCGAAGCCGCAAAAATTATTGAACGGCTGGTAGAAGGTAAACAACTGACAGATACACCAGATTTAATACCTGTGCTGACAGAAATTAATCAAGCTTGTCAACAGGTAAATCAATGGCTATTTACCCAGTCACAAGCAGCAATTAACAATGGTAAGCGAGTTGCAGTCATTGGTGGTGATCACAGTTCACCCTTAGGCTATTTCCAAGCATTAGCCGCTAAATATTCAAATTTTGGCATTTTGCACATAGACGCCCACGCAGACTTACGCGATGCCTATGAAGGATTTGAGTTTTCCCATGCATCCATCATGTTTAATGGGTTAAAAATCCCGCAAATTTCCAAATTAGTGCAAGTAGGAGTGCGGGATATTTGCCATGATGAAGTGCAAATAATTAACCAATCGAATAATCGAATTGTCGCTTATTACGACGCAGCAATTAAACAAAAGCTTTATTCTGGCACGACTTGGATTGATATCTGCCGAGAAATTATCAGCCATTTACCTGAGTCCGTTTACATCAGCTTTGATGTTGATGGTTTAGATCCCAAACTTTGCCCAAGTACAGGTACACCTGTGCCTGGTGGATTAGAATTAGAGCAAACTTTTTGCTTATTTCGGGAATTAGTAAATAGCGGCAGAAAGATTATAGGTTTTGATCTCTGCGAAGTCGGTGATGCTGAGTGGGATGGAAATGTAGGTGCGCGGATTGTTTATAAACTGGCGAACTTGCTAGATTTATCTCAGATAAAATAGAACATCATGAACAAAGAGAATCAAAATTTTAAGCATGGTTATGTTTAAAATGCCAAAATTAAAAACTAGCATTGATAAATTCTTCCCTTAATACTTCCCATTCTGGCAGCCATTTCCAAACATCTTCCTCTCGCTCTATTTTCTTAACAACTTGGTCTAAAAAAACTGGAATTGGACTATTAACCCCTGAAGCTTTTGACTCAAATCCAAATTCTCTTAATTTATTTTCCATGCTACACAATAAATCTTTACCTGCAAAAAAAGTTAGGTAATTTTCAAAATGAAATCCACCAGGGCTAAAAGATGGAAGTAACTCTTCAAATTTTTCTAAAACAGCATCTGCTGTAACTATACGTTCTCCTTTCTTACTTTGAACTATTTCCCTTATTTTTATTTGACAGGCTTCCTTATTTTTACCCCTAGGAAAGGGATGTTGTGAACCAAATACGTTTTTAATTGCTTCACCCCAAGAATTAGGGAACCCAAAGTAATTTAGAGCAAAACGAGCGGCTGTATACACTGCAATTTGTTTTACAGATGCATCTAAAGCTTCACGGTATGAATCCATAGATGGAAGTTTATTCCTTACAGTACGTTGAACAACTACTGGATCAATCAAATAATTTTCTATCTCTTTTCTTTGCCACTTCCAACCTACTTGTACTCCTTCATAGTTGTATGGAAGTGGTGAGTCTGTTGGGATAAACTCATAGTTATCAAAATCACGATCAACTATTCCAGCTAGATTTGATATGACTACTCTATCAGGAATAATTTTTTCCATAAAACTTTTTCCCCCAAGGGGTTTAATTTCGCATTTAGGCAAAAGTTGACGAAGAAGTCTTATATCATAACTGCCAGAGTTTCCTTCACAGTAAAGAACACCTACAGACACAAAACCCCTCCTGGTAGCCGATATATGTCACTTTGACTAATTACATTGCTTACAGCTTCCGAATGAGTTGTGATAATGAATTGACAAGTTGGGGCAATTTTCATTAACTGAGCAGTAAAAAATTGAGATGCTGAGGGATGTAAATTTAAGCCTATTTCATCAATTAAGACAACTGAATATGCAATTTGCTGCCTAACAAACTCGTAGAGGATAGGAAAAATTGATTGTTCACCAGCAGACATTTCAGCAACGTCATAAGTTCGATGTCCATCACTGAGTAAGAAGTATGTAGTTTCTTCTGTTGGAGAATCTATACTTGGAAGTTCCTCTAGATTTTCTGCAAAATAACGGTCAGTAAATACTTTCTTATATAATCTTTCTAACTGTTTAAGGTAATCATTTTCAAAACTAATATCAGGGTTTTGTCTACGTTTCCAACGAATCAGATATTGACGTAAACTACCAACGCCTAACTCAAAAGAAGTTTCACTTCTAAGCTCTTTTTTACCTTCTCCTGCTTCGTGATTTGGATTAGCTCCTAAATTACGAAACTGATCGAACCAAAAAATTCCTGGAAGTTTAGAGAAGTAATGGCGAACAGATTGATCACCACGATTGATAAACCACTGTGCATAATAGCGTCCGCGAAATTGAGAACGTTCTTCAGGCGTATTACCAGCTTTCCAGAAATCTCCACTCAAAATAACTTTAACTATACGACTGTCACCTGGTTTTACAAATGCTCGCTCAGACCGAAATTCTGGTGGCTGGGCATCATACCATCTTCTGGCAATCTCACGAGTTGCTTCTAGTTCTTCTTCTTCAAAAGATACTTCTAACTCGATTCGTGGTGTTCCCCATCGCCAGTAGCGTCCAGGGAGAAACCCAATCCAATCAAAATCAGAAATTTTGTGAATCCGCCCGGTTGCCAGTGATAGCGGCAGAGCAATTGCCTGTAATAATGTTGTTTTGCCAGAACCATTGTCCCCTAGAACTAAGAAACGATCGCTAACTTCATTAAGGGTTTTATTTTTAAAAGAAACCCTTAAGTTTTCAAATCTTTTGAAATTTTCAATATAGATAGATTCTATTTTCATTTGTTAGTTGCTCCCCTTAATAGTGGATTAAACCAATCATATCTTTATATTGGCAAATATGGCGAGCGATCGCTACGCAGGTGCTGTTGCCCAACAACCCGCAAAACAGCAACCCAACTAGAGTAAAATTAACATCCATCCCAAATGCCCAACCCTTTATCCCATGTATTGCGATTACCTGGTACAAATTCTGACTGCCCGCGTGTATGATGTTGCCCAGGAAACACCACTGGATTATGCTCCTAACCTCTCCGCACGGCTGAATAATCAAATCCTGCTAAAACGGGAAGATATGCAATCAGTCTTCTCCTTCAAGCTGCGGGGGGCTTATAACAAAATGGCGCAACTATCACCAGAATTGCTGTCTCTAGGTGTAATCACTGCCTCTGCTGGTAACCATGCCCAAGGAGTTGCCCTCGGTGCTAGTCGGCTAGGAACGCGAGCAATTATCGTGATGCCAGTCACCACACCCCAGGTAAAGATAAATGCAGTTAAAGCACGGGGGGGAGAGGTGGTATTACATGGCAATACCTATGATGATGCCTACGCCCACGCCCGACAGATGGAGGTAGAAAAAGGGCTAACCTTTATACATCCCTTTGATGACCCCTATGTAATTGCCGGACAGGGAACCATCGGTATGGAAATTCTCCGCCAACATCAGCAACCCATCCATGCAATCTTTGTCGCTATTGGTGGGGGCGGCTTAATTTCGGGAATTGGGGCTTATGTTAAACGGTTGCGTCCCGATATCAAGATTATCGGCGTTGAACCAGTTGATGCTGATGCGATGTCGAAATCTCTCAAAGCTGGTCATCGGGTGCGCTTATCTCAGGTGGGGTTATTTGCTGATGGTGTAGCAGTGCGGGAAGTGGGGGAAGAAACCTTCCGCTTGTGTCAGCAGTATGTAGATGAAATCATTTTGGTGGATACAGATGCTACCTGTGCCGCGATTAAAGATGTGTTTGAGGATACACGCTCAATTTTAGAACCTGCGGGGGCATTAGCGATCGCAGCTGCAAAAGTCTACGCCGAACGCGAACAAATCCAAGGACAAACCTTAATTGCTGTCGCCTGCGGTGCTAACATGAACTTTGACCGCCTCCGCTTTGTGGCAGAACGGGCAGAATTTGGTGAACGCCGGGAAGCGATATTTGCCGTGACAATTCCCGAAGAACAGGGAAGTCTGCGCTTGTTTTGTGAATGTATAGGCGATCGCAATTTAACAGAATTTAACTATCGCATAGCCGACCAACAAGAAGCACATATTTTTGTCGGCGTGCAAATTCAAAACCGGGCTGACGCTGCCAAAATGGTAACAAACTTTGAAAACGTCGGCTTAAAAACCCTTGACTTAACAGACGACGAACTGACAAAATTACACCTACGGCACATGGTAGGTGGACATTCTCCCCTAGCCCACAATGAATTACTCTACCGATTTGAATTTCCCGAACGTCCCGGTGCATTGATGAAGTTTGTCGCTTCTATGTGTCCTGATTGGAATATCAGCCTATTTCACTACCGTAACAACGGCTCAGACTACGGGCGAATCGTGGTAGGAATGCAAGTTCCGCCCCACGAGATGGAAGAGTGGCAGGCATTTCTCGATACACTCGGCTATCGCTATTGGGATGAAAGCCAGAATCCCGCATATAAGCTATTTTTGGGATAAGCCAGGGCAGGTATCGGACTAGCAACCAGCCAAACCGCCTCCTCTGTCTTGGTTTCTCAATTTCTACCAGAGGCAGAAACGCCATTTATCTTCACACCAGCCTTCTATGGCAGCATTCTGACCGGATTGCTTACCACTATAATAGCCTGGATATTACTAACCAAACCTTGCCGCCCATAACTCTCCATCCCATTTTGAATTTTGAATTTCCCCCCATGTCTACCCAACCCACAATTCAAAGCATATACACCGATGGCGCTTGCACCGGCAACCCTGGCCCTGGTGGTTGGGCTGTTGTCATCTACTTTAATGATGGCTCAGTTCACGAAATGGGTGACGGCTCTTCCCATACCACCAATAATAAAATGGAGATGCAAGCGGCGATCGCAGCTCTGCAATTTCTAGAAACATCTGGACAAACCGAACCCATCACCCTCTACACCGATAGCGAATACCTGATTAACTGCGTTACCAAGTGGGTACACGGCTGGAAAAAGAAAGGTTGGAAAAAATCAGACGGGAACCCCGTCCAAAACCAAGACCTTTTAGAAACTCTCGACGAACTCAATAGCCGCCTAGTAAAATGGCAACACGTCCGGGGACATTCTGGTAACATAGGTAACGAACGTTGTGATGTGATTGCTCGTGCCTATGCCAGCGGCAAAATCCCATCCTTACAACAATTACCCTCCCGTAATGCCCACCAAACCTTAACCCCAGCAACAGAAATAAATGTAGCAAAAGTAGCTAGTTCTGACTTACACTCTTCAATAACTCATAAACAACCACAGGAAAGCAGTACTTTTGCACCAGATATAACCTTTATGGAACCATCGACCGCACCCGCTGGGACTACAGTTGAAGCCCAACCTTCGGAAATGAGAGTTTCACAACTCCGCAATCTAGTGGAAACTCTACATATTGCTGACGAAATTGCTGATAAAGGCTACCTAATCACCAGTTCCGAACTAGCAGATTTAATGGATGTCCACGCTAGCGCCGTTACGAGTCGGGGAGACCAATGGCGTTGGCGAAATTGGATAGTTTCGCGGGTAAGACGTGAAGGTAATCAAATTCTCTGGGAATTAGAACGAGGGGATCAATTAGAGAGTGGTGAATAATCGGCAATAGGGACTTACCAATTACCAATTACCAATTACCAATTACCAATTACCAATTACCAATTACCAATTACCAATTACCAATTACCAATTACCAATTACCAATTACCAATTACCCATCACTATACTTTCTTCCTCGCCATTCTCGCGGCTTGTGGAAAGCAGACAAGAAGATTCGCAGCACCGCTAAAGGGTCAGCCAAGGGGGAAAGCCAGAATAGCCAACCACCTTTGGCATTTTGACGATTGTATGATGGTGCGATCGCCAATAGCAAAGCAAAACGAATTACCAGCAAAAATATATTCAGTCCCAGGACTAAAGCAGGGGGGGAGAGAGACAGCACTAGCGGCCCAGAAATCAAGAGATAAGCAGGGACAAGCAACAGGGGTAAACCCTGAACTGCTGTAAGTAGCCATAAATCCCCCCAAATTTGAGCGCGGGAAGCAGCATCTTTAAGATCGAGGCTCCGTCCCCATTCCTTCCATGTATCCATTGCTCCTTCATACATCCGCACCTTCAGCACTTTCGCGCCATCTAAAAAGCCCACTTTAAAGCCAAGGGCTGCAATATTCCGTGCCAATGTCACATCATCACAAAAAGAACCCTTAGCACTGCTATAACCATTTACAGCCGCTAAAACAGAGCGCCGACATAAAAAACACTGTCCGTTAGCCATGACCCGTTCTGGTTGCTGGGTATTAATCCCAACTGGGTCAAATCGGTAAAGCAGAGTCATCAACAAAGCTGGTTGTAGCCAGCATTCCCCTGGATACTTAAGAATGAACTGGGGAGAAAGGGAAACCAAATCATAGTTTTGTGCTGTCGCAGTTTTGAGCAACCCTGCAACCAAACCGGGATCTGGCTGAGTATCAGCATCCATCCCTAAAAACCACTGACTGGCTTCTGAACTGTGCAAAAAGCCGTTATGTAATGCCCAAGGACGCCCCACCCAACCATTTGGTAAGGGGTCATCTGTCATCAGGCGAAAGCGGGGATCTTGCTGCTGCGCGGCTTTTACTAAATCAGGGGTACCATCTTGGGACTTACTATCTACTACGATAATTTCCCGGACTTCGTAGCTTTGGCGACTTAAGCCAGCTAACAGGGGACTAATCCGCTGGGCCTCGTTGAGTGTGGGAACAACGATACTAACGCTACCCAAAAGGTCTTGAGTTGGCTGTTGGGGTTTGATAGCGGGTTGGCGTCTTGGCCCTTGCAACAGTCGTGAAAGCAAAATCGCTGTTGCTGGTAATTGGAAAAGTAGTAATAGGAGAGAAATAACGCTTAATATGATCAAAATAGTTGGCAAAGATCAAAAATTTTAACTCAGGGATGGGAGGGTGCGGAGTATGCCGCACCTCACACCTCCAGATGCTATATCCAAGCTGTCGGTTTACTTGAAAGCAACCTTGACGCTAGCAACAGAGACTTCATTGGTTGCTGACTCCACAACAGTCGCGGGTGCATTAGAACCTTTCAACCACAACAATACAGCGGGAGCTACACCTAGAACAAACCCTAGCAATACTGGAATGGTGAATCCAGCAGCCAAGCTCATAACTGTAGCGAAACCAAAGTTAGCTAAATAAACTACCAAAGGAACGTTAAGTTGCGATCGCTCTAATTTAATTGGGTTGTTTTTCCACAATAGGGCCGACACAGTCATAAACAACGCACCAGTCCCCATCCAACCAGCAAAGTTTTGGTAAGGCATGCCAAAGAAAGCCCCCGGTTGTTGCCAATACCAGAAGGGAAGAGAAGTTTGACTCATGGCGGGATCTAGCACAAAATCCCAAGAAGTGAGCAGCAAAGCTCCCAAGATGATCGCACCGAAGTGACGTAATAAGCTGGGTTTTTTGTCTACTTCTAAACCTGCACGGGCCAACAGGTAAGAAACACATCCTACATAAAACCACGACAAGGGAATTGTAAACGGCACTAAACCCGCAATTTTATAACCCAAGCCGCTGAGGTAGCTGTAGTGCCCAAAAGGAAAGCCTGTACTGGTTCCTAGTAATTCACTGCCTAAAGAAATAAACACCGAAGGCAGCATAAACCCCAAAGTGCGACCTAAGCCCAAAGTCCGGTAGGCATACAGAAATACACCTACTGCACCCAAAATCATATAAGCTACACCGCCACCAGCCATACTCCACTGCATGGCGGTCTGTCCAACCTCTGATAAGTTCAAAATTACTTCGGCATTAGGTACGACCAGTAGTATGCCTACTAAGCCAAACACCATTGACACGATATGACCTATCAGACATACGCGTTCAGCAATAACAAGTTGTCTCATGATAATTCCCTAACAAGATGTGACACGCGGCTACTCTGCTGCTAACAGTTTACAAATGTTTATGAACAAATTTAACCAATTTCCACTCTAATTGTTTGCCAACTTGTCGGGCTTTTCTGGAGGATTTATAGTTTAAGCCATGACTTTCCATTCTGTCAGGGATATGACGGGGGGCGGAGGAATCGCCAAATACCTGATAGTAGGATTTATAATTTAAACCTTCTACCATATTACTTATTAACAATAAAATCTAGGCTTCGCTGCCATTGCCAATATTTCATTTTGTTAACTCTTCCTCACAAATCTAGCTATTGCTAGATGCTAAGTTCTGCCAAAAGCTCTAATCTGACGACTGTTGCAACGAGAACTAGATCCAGTGGATACCATATTAAAGCGATCGCATGAACTCAAACAAGCCTTAGTCGATTTTGTCTTGGAAGCAGAAGGTGAAGGAGCACAAGCACTAGAAACCTATGCAGCAAAACAGTTTCGCCGTAATTCTGGGGACAGCACACAGCAAAATTTAATCATTGACAGCTTTATTACCGAAGGAAAAATCGCTGACTCTTCACCCCTAGAGTTGTTTATTCACAGCCATCCAGAGTTATCCCAGAGCGATCGCCATCTGATCAACAGCTGGCATCATAGTTTTATCGGCTTATTTGCGATCGTTAATCCCCTAGCCGATGGCTTTGAGTTGATGAACTGGCTAACAGACAAACACTATATTGTCAAGCCAAACAATCCCCAAACACTACAAGAATTATCCCGGCTAAAAGCTGGAGAAATCCTCTTAACCCGCATTTCTCCCCTCACAGAAAACTATTGGATATTTTCCGGCCCCTACACACAGATGGGTAAATTGGGGAAACCAAAACTGGCGGTAGCAATTGGCAACTTCAAAGAAAACTATAAAAACCATCTTTACAGTGATGCACCAGACTTGCTAGAATTAGCTTGGCAATCTGTAATCTACTATCATCAGCAATTTGTCGAATTTTTTGGTAGCGACGAAATCACACTACCTGGATATCAACTAAATAAAAAAATCGGCGAATTTCAACAAATAATAACTGAGCAAAATTTAGCAGCAGCCGGAATTGATCCTTCTAAATCCCTAGCCGAAATCGCCGCAGAAGCAGGAGTGGGAGAAGAAGAAATCACAGCCGCAGCCAAAGAGCTTGGTGCTGATTCTAAGACAGTTTCTCAGGTATTTGCCAGCAGCAAGAATAAAATGGTAATGCCAAAAGTTGACTTACCCCCAGAACTCAAGAAAGCGGAACAACTAACAGCCCTTTCTCATCCTCGCTGGGGACAAATGTTTTTACCAACATACAGTAAATTACAAACCATTTTATCAGCCCAAGACGGTGAAAGCGTTGAAGGCAGGGAAAAACTGATTCGCTATTACCTCGAAGACAAAAGTATTAATGCTTTCATCTGGCATCGTTTAGCCGAAAAATACCCAACGCAGCTGGAAAAAGTCTTACAAACTTTTCTCCAACGTCCAGATTTTCGCCTTGCCGAAGAATTAGACGCACTACTACAAGAATATCATAAACCCATTGAACCAGAGTTACCAGAAATTGCCAGTGTCCCGGAACATCTGCACAATTTATTTCAAGAAGCTATCGCCGAGGTTAACAAATCTCAGTCTAAAGCTAAGGCACAGAAAAAGCCAGCCAAGGGTTTTCGCTAAATCCAACCTAAACCCTTAACCGTTCAGGGCGTT
Organism: Cylindrospermum sp. FACHB-282; assembly: GCF_014697195.1. Lineage (GTDB taxonomy): Bacteria > Cyanobacteriota > Cyanobacteriia > Cyanobacteriales > Nostocaceae > Cylindrospermum. The sequence continues at coordinate 40,860 of NZ_JACJRJ010000040.1, forward strand.
TTGGGCGGGCGAGACGCCCACCCCACAAAAGCTAGTAGGGTGCGTTCCTAACGCACCGTCTCCGAGATATTGCTGCATTAACTTTTCCCTATCCCCTAATTCAAAATTCTGCTTTTCCATCCCCGTTAGGGGAATTTGGTTTGTAAAGTCTCATCTCATTATGCGGACGCGATGACAGTTGTCTGCGTGTTTCCATCCCCGTTAGGGGAAGTTGGTTTGTAAAGCACAGCTACGGGCAACGGCAAAGTCACTGTGGAAGGGTTTCCATCCCCGTTAGGGGAAGTTGGTTTGTAAAGTCCTCATTCAACAGGCTACAGAAAGTTGGATGATGAAAGGTTTTCATCCCCGTTAGGGGAAGTTGGTTTGTAAAGAGTTCACCTTTGGAAGGCTTACTAGGAGCGGGTTTCAGACCCCTAAATCGACGCATGTTTTAAAAATAGGAAAACATTTTCAAAAATCTGCCAATTGTGCAGCCTGAAAGCCTTACTACACAAGGCATCGACGCATCTCAACGGAATTATGCGGTTTTCAAGGTTCGGAGGAGATGCGTCGATTGAATTCGATACACTGTATAAAAGCTTATAAGGTATTACTATTTTTGTCAATTTGATTTACTGAAGTTTTCCTTTATTTAAACCAAATTTATCGTAGGGAAACAGCAGTGCTGTGTCCCTAGTATTTAGCAGCGGAAAGTAGCATTTATCCTGCAATATGGGATCGGGTAATATGGAGCGTATAATAAAAAACAGTACTTACTATAACTAGATGTAGGCAATTTAACTAGGGTATGTCTTCCACAATCGACAATCAAAAAAGAATCTATGCGTGAAATTAAGCCTTGGACTACTAGCTTAGTAGTCGTAATATCTATTATTGCCACTGCAATAGGCGTTTATAATTTTGAGTGGTTCTTAAATAGTACCTGTTTAATAGATACTATGCCCAGCAAAAGTAAACACTGCAAGTAGTTGCACCATTTAAATAGGCTTACCTATTGACAAAAAATGGTAAATATGATTTTTGGTTTTATTGAAAATACTAGAGATGGTGCGTTAGGGAACGCACCCTACTTTTGTGTGTTCCCGGAATTGTTTATTGAGGTGGTTGGGTGGAGACTGTTAAGACTTGGGGGGGTGAGGCGTCTGGGGGATAGAGAAAATCTACTTCGACTAAAGAGCGATCGCCTGCTTTCATATTTAATAGTACCAAGGGTTCCCCAGGCTGACCCCTTTTTTGGACTAAATGCACAAACTTGGTTTGCTTTTTTCCTTGTTCGTCTTGATAACGCAGTCGCACGGAACCCCGGAAAAAGACTTGACGGGCTGGTGTGGTAAAAAAGCGTAGTCCTGATTTCGTTAACTGATCTTCCTTCAGTGGTGTTTGCACAGATATACTGACAGTCTGGGGACTTTGAGTATTATTCAATAACGGCAACTTGAGACTATATTGAATTCCATAGTTACCGTGAGCACGATAAGCTGTGTCAGGATAACGCACCAACATCGATGCACTTTGAATTTGTCCAGTCCCAAATGTGCCGCCATGCAGTGTGTTTAAGGCGTAGGAAAAAGCTTGGCCTGGTTGGGGAATTGTCAAAAACTTAGCTTTGGGACTATCCACCAAAAATGCTCGCCACTGAGAACCACCAGCTACTCCGGCTACACGCCCATAAATTCTTGGTTTACCTGTTTCTGCTAGGGGTGTGGGTACTTTATCTCGTGGAGTAGATAGGTCACCATTATCTAGTAAATTTTGCCATTCTTCCAGATTAGGGGCGCGTTCACTACCATCGGCATTGGTGGGAGCAAACATCGCTAAACTAGCTGCATAGACGATGCCATTACTCCGCAGTCGGATTAAAGTAGAACGGCCATTGAGAGGTGGTGTTAGTCCTTGTACGGGAATTGGCAGATTTAGTAACATCTGACTTTGTCCCGGTGGAATGACTATTTGGGATGGGAAAATATTTTGTCGCCTTCCTCTGAGTACATCTAGCATAGCGCGATCGCCTGGGCCAGAAAAAACTGCACCTAAACCATTTTCGCTAAATGAAGGTAACTGAATAAAAGGCGCATCTGGTTGACTTAAATAACTCGCCCCTTGCAAGATATTCACCTTTACAGGTTGAGAACCAGGGTTATGGAGAATTATCCCCAAATATAGAGATTTTAAATTATCTGCTGGTTCAGCCTTAGCGATGTGGTGGGCAAAAATATCAAATCTTCCCCGAAAGGGAAAATTTAAATGCGCCGTGGGTACTTTTTTACCATTTGCGGGAAAGGTAGAAAGTAAAATTCCTTCTTGCAATACCAATTCTGGGCTATTGCTGTTAAATACTGGGACTGTATCTAGCTGGCCTGTTAAAGGGCGTACTTGTTGTGGTTGTACCACTTCTTCTGGCGGTGGTGGCGTCACTGGAGGCGATTGAGCGATGATCAAATTTAGCAAAAACGGCAACATAATACTTAGATATTTTCCTTAAACAGACGCCCACAAATTTATAAAAGTGCCAGTTTATTAAGAATTAAAACGAAATTGGTGAGAATGCCGCTTAAATTTTCTTCGTTCAATACTGGAACATGAACAAAGACGCAACTAACGGGGAGTTGAGATTGGCGTAGATAGTCCAACACCGAATAATAAAGTCCGTTGCAGACAAACTTACCACAGTCATAGCTAATCTCAACTGCTGTCGTCTCTGCTACTAACTGCTGTAAATCAATGGTTGTTTGCAAAATACTTTCCCCAGAATCTAGAAGGTAGATGTCTGTAGATTCTACAGGTAAGATGTTTGTATTACGAGCCACTACTTCGATGTTCAATTGGCTGCGGCTGGCAGCCATGCCACAACAGATGATGTAATCAGGTTGGAGTTCATTGATTTTGGCAATGACGAGAGAACTGGCAAGTTGCACATCTACGGGTAGCAGGCGCAAAAAAGTTAAATCATGAGGAACCGAGGCCAGTTTGGCTAGTTCTAGTAATAAATCATCAGAAGAATTTGACTGTTGCTCCGCTAGCCAAGTGTCAAAAGAAGTTAATAGTATTGTTTTCTGCATAATAAATATTATTTACTATTAGAATAAGAAAAAGCCCTCCATAATAATTTTACAGGGAGTAGGTAAATGCCAGTTATTGCGGTCGTAGACTACGATATGGGGAACTTGCACTCAGTCTGCAAAGGCTTGGAGAAAGCTGGAGCAACTCCTAAAGTTACTTATTCTCCTAAGGAATTGGCAGAAGCAGATGCCATAGTCTTGCCTGGAGTGGGATCATTTGATCCAGCAATGCAAAACCTGCGATCGCGTGGTTTGGAAGAACCTATTAAAGAGGTGATCGCATCTGGTAAACCTTTCTTGGGCATTTGTCTGGGACTGCAAATTCTCTTTGAATCAAGTGCAGAAGGTACTCAACCAGGACTAGGAATTGTGCGCGGAAAAGTGCGCCGGTTTGCTTCAGAAGCTTGCATCGCTATTCCCCACATGGGTTGGAATCAACTGGAAGTCACTCAGCCAAAAAGTACTTTATGGGAGCATTTACCCTCGGAACCTTGGGTCTATTTTGTCCATTCTTACTATGTTGATCCAACTGAACCACAAATCCGCGCGGCAACTGTTACTCATGGGAATCAAACTGTCACAGCGGCCATCGCTCGTGATAACTTGATGGCAGTTCAATTTCACCCAGAAAAATCCTCGAATATCGGATTGCAAATCCTGTCTAATTTCGTTGCTCAAGTCCGTGAAAAAGTCCCGGCTTAAGGTTATGTTGTCAATTGTCAGTTGTCGGTTGTCGGTTGTCGGTTGCTAACTCTTTTCCCATGACTAATGACTAATGACTAATGACCTGTTTGACTAATAACCAATGACTAATGACCAATGACCAATGACTAATGACTCTAAGAATTTACGGGAATCGCCAGCTAAAAACTTTACCAGGGAAAGAAACTAGACCTACCAGTGGGCGGGTACGGGAGGCAGTCTTTAATATTTGGCAGGGAACTATTGATCGGTGTCGATGGTTGGATTTGTGTGCGGGTAGTGGTTCAATGGGTGCTGAGGCTTTGTGTAGAGGTGCCAGCTTAGTAGTGGGAATTGAACAATCGAGCCGAGCCTGTGCCATTATTCAGCAAAATTGGCAGCAGGTAGCTGGTACTGAGCAAAAATTTCAGGTACTGCGGGGAGATGTGATCCAGCAGTTAAAAAATTTATCAGGTAGGCAATTTGACAGAATTTACCTTGATCCACCTTATGCCAGTGGTGTGTATGAGCCAGTTTTAGAAGCGATCGCTCAAGTTCAGCTTTTAGAGCCTAGAGGTGAAATAGCAGTTGAACACTCCCCTCAAGGATGGACACCGCCAGAAATACCTACTTGGGAGATTTGCCGTCAGAAAGTTTATGGCAACACAGCCCTAACTTTCTACACAACTGTGGAATCGGGAGAAATGGATTGATGGGGAAGGCAAGAGGCAAGAGGCAAGAGGGAGGAGGTAAGAGGGAGGAGGAAGAATTGATATCTTCCCCAACTCCCCACTCAGAACTCAGCACTTAGGACTAAATTCAACCGCCCAACTCGTTGGGGCGCTTATATTGCTTATAGGCAGCGTAAAAAAGTCCGCTGAGGGTGACGACGATTAGACCAAGGACGATGCCTGATAGCAGGGGTTCAACCACTGTAAAGCTCCTTTGTGTAATTATTCAATATTTGTTTCCTGTTTTTGATTTTACCAAATCTGGCGTGAATCCCTCGCCATATCTAGTTTTTAGATAGCGATCGCACAAAGAAAAATTATCTTCTGTGCTTGCAGATGCGATCGCTAACTTTTAAGCTATGTGTAGGAAATAAAATATTTTTTGCACACTTAGTCTGTAACAGCACACCTCTTGGATAACCAGATTATCAAACCTGAAACTCTGATTCAGCGGATCGCTTTATTGGCTCTAGCGATACTGCTAGCAGTCTCTTTCGGCCTTTTTGGTGTTCAGATAGTTCGAGCCTCCGATCCATACATCAAGAGTGTTCTATCGCGGACAGGAGACCCAGTGCAAGGACACGCGATCTTTCAAATCAACTGTGCTGGGTGTCATGGCTTAGAAGCCGCTGGGCTAGTAGGGCCTAGTTTGCAAGGCGTCTCTAAGCACAAATCTCAGTATGGACTGATTCACCAAGTTATTAGTGGTGAAACCCCACCCATGCCAAAATTCCAACCGAGCTCCCAAGAAATGGCAGACCTTTTGAGTTATTTGGAAAGTCTTTGATATGTGATTTTAAATCAACCATCAGACTAAAAAGGTTGCTAACCGATAGCAACTGCTTGGTGTATGCTGTGTGCGACATTATGGCGATCGCACTGAATTTACCACTTCCCTAGGTTATTCTTGTCGTTTTAATTCGGTAATTGCTTTCTGTTTTTCCTTATTAATAATATGCAATTTATTTTGCATGATTACTTAATACTTGTGCTGTCTAGTAAGCATGAATAATATTTTTTGTCAATGAGTAACTCCTATTTAAGAGTTTATACTTAGGCAACAATGATTATCGTTGCTGTTTAGTGATTTTATTAGAAATCCGCGGAGGCTTTCTTAGATATGGCTGCTGTATAAAATATCTATCTTTAGACATACTTTGTTCACAATTGCTTGTTACACAGTACATTTCCCATGGTGGATTGACTTAAATGGATTTACATATGTTATGATTTGTGTAGTTATAACGTTGTGTTTTGTATTGGCTTCTAAGTTACTAACCAATAAATAATTTGCTGGTTTAAGCTAAAATAGCCTAATTTGGAACTAAAAAGCCAATTAAAGCAAATTTGAAAATTTTTTAACACACAACTGTTCCTTAATAAAGTTAAACTTTTGTAACGAGTAACTCAGGATTTAAACATATCTGAGTTTTCAGAAATTACTGAGGTATGCTTTTTGCTGGGCATAAATTTAACTAAATTAAAGACCTTGTACTGATATTGTGACTGAATAGAGTAGAGTGTAGTGATTCATGTTCTTTTTTAGCCATTTCATTTTATGGTTTGAAACTAATGCTAAAAAACAGCGCTCTGAGCATTAATCATGGCTGTAATCTCAAATGTCAGCCTGGAGATAGAAAATATGAGTAGTTTACTAAGATAAGAGTTTTGCAAATCGGAAACTTGCTAGAGACAAACATAGGAGAGTTAATCAAAATTTAGGTAAACAAACTAAAAGTTCACGGTCATTTTGAGCCAAATAGAATGTAGCGAGTTTAACGATATAAGGTTTGATAGTAATGCTAAAAAACAGCGACATAAGGGTTAATCAGGGTTCTAATCTCAAATTAAAGCTTGGAGATAAACGATATGAACATTTATCCAGGACAGAAGTTTTAAGAAATCGAACAATCGGAAAGCCACTAAGGTTAAACATAGTGGAATAAAGCTGAATCAAGATAAATTTTCCCTCATTTAAGTCAAAAATCCCGAAAGAAGGAGTGTAAGTGTTATGGCAAGATATTACTAGTGGGACTATTTGACTAGTTTAGAGTTTATCATGAATGGGAGGTTAACCCACCTACATAATGTGTTCAAATGAATGATGTTGTTTAATAATATTGCCAGTCAGTCAGAAAAGTAAGCTTTTTTATTGAAAGCTCTTTTTATAGTGCTTTTAATCTCAAACGATAAAGAGCATTACTTCTTGGTGGCATATATTAGGATCAATCGCAGTTATTACCGAAATCTCACAATTTTTTTAATGGCAATAAGGTCAACAGACATGAATAAAGTTCAAGCATCCTTTGAAGCTACAGAAACTGCATTTCACGTGCAAGGTTACGAAAAAATCGATTTTAGTCTTGTCTATGTGAACGGTGTATTTGATATTAAAAACCGAGAAATCGCAGATAGTTATGCGAAATTTGGTCGCTGTCTGACAGTAATTGATGCTAATGTCTATGAACTTTATCGGGAGCAGATAAAGTCATATTTTAGGCACTATGACATTGAACTCACAGTATTTCCCATTATCATTACTGAGCCAGATAAAAGCCTTGCAAGTTTTGAAAAAATTGTTGATGCTTTTTCAGACTTTGGCTTAGTTCGTAAGGAACCAGTCTTAGTCGTCGGTGGTGGTCTAATTACTGATGTGGCTGGGTTTGCTTGCGCTGCTTACCGTCGCAAGAGTAACTACATTCGCATTCCTACCACGTTGATTGGTTTAATCGATGCAGGTGTAGCGATTAAGGTAGCAGTTAATCATCGCAAGTTGAAAAATCGTTTGGGAGCATATCATGCACCTTTGAAAGTGATCCTAGATTTTTCATTTTTGAAAACCTTGCCAACAGCTCAAGTTCGTAATGGTATGGCAGAGTTAGTGAAAATTGCTGTGGTTGCTAACTCTGAAGTGTTTAAACTGCTATACGAATATGGCGAAGAACTGCTTGCAACTCACTTTGGGAACGTGAATGGTACACCGGAACTTAAAGATATTGCCCATAAAGTCAACTATGAGGCAATCAAAACCATGCTGGAGTTAGAGACTCCTAACTTGCATGAAATAGACCTTGATCGCGTCATTGCCTATGGTCACACTTGGAGTCCTACCCTAGAATTAGCACCTCACATACCCCTTTATCATGGTCACGCGGTCAATATAGATATGGCTTTGTCTGCAACCATTGCAGCACAACGGGGCTATATTCCAACTGGAGAGCGCGATCGCATCCTAGACTTGATGAGTCGTATAGGTTTATCACTCGATCATCCTCTACTAGATGGAGATTTACTGGCTGTTGCTACTCAGTCTATTAGCCTGACACGAGATGGCAAACAACGGGCAGCCATGCCTTGTCCTATTGGTGAGTGCTTCTTTGTCAATGATCTGACTCGTGAAGAACTTGATGCTGCCTTAGCTGAACACAAACGTCTTTGTGCTAAATACCCTCGTGGTGGAGAAGGCGTTGACGCATACATTGAAACTCAAGAAGCCCAGCTATTGGGAGTATAAAGATATGACGAGTGTTGTAGAACTCCAAACAGCTAGACCGATAACACCACACAGCATCTTAGTAGCCCAGCTACAGCAAACCCTCAAATTAGCACAAGAGAACAACATTCCCGTAGAGATATTAGATTCTCTGCGGCAGGGAGTTCAATTAGCGGTGGGTTTAGATCCTTACTTGGATGATTACACCACCCCGGAATCAAGCGCATTAACAGCATTGGCGCAAAAAACTAGCATTGAAGACTGGAGCAAACGCTTCAGTGATGGTGAAACAGTGCGTCAACTAGAGCAGGAGATGCTCTCAGGACATCTTGAAGGACAGACATTGAAAATGTTTGTTCATATCACCAAGGCCAAGCGCGTTCTAGAAGTAGGAATGTTCACAGGGTATTCAGCCTTGGCAATGGCAGAAGCATTACCAAGGGATGGGCAACTCATAGGTTGCGAAGTAGATCCTTATGTTGCCCAATTTGCTCTTCGTTGCTTTAGTGAGTCTCCCCACGGCCAGAAAATCGTCGTAGAAGTAGCACCTGCCCTAGAGACACTCCACAAGCTGGCTGCGAGAAAAGAAGTATTTGATCTGATCTTCATCGATGCAGATAAAAAAGAGTATGTAGAGTACTTCGAGATCATCTTGGATAGTAACTTACTGACTCCCGACGGGTTAATCTGTGTAGATAACACTTTGTTGCAGGGACAAGTTTACCTACCACCAGAACAACGCACCGCCAATGGTGAAGCGATCGCTCAGTTCAACCGTGTTGTCGCCGCCGATCCTCGTGTAGAGCAAGTTCTGCTACCCATACGAGATGGTGTTACCCTGATTAGACGCGTGGTGTAATCAAGGAATAAAGGAGATGAGGAGAGAAATCTGAGGGATGAAGAAGATAAGAAGGAATAATTTTTCCCTTGCTTCCTCATCTCTAGAATTGCTCCCTCATCTCCCCTGCCTCCCCTGCTCCCCCTACTTTCAAAGACTTATGACACAATCAATCCCTTTATCTCTGCCGAAATCTACAACGCCCTCAACGGGTGTCAGAGTAAAGGTAATGGCTCTATTCAAAACTCTCGGTACTCTGACATTATTACTAATAGCCTTGCCGTTCAATGCTTTGATAGTATTGATATCTTTGCTGTGGGGCATTGTGCAATCGCCTTTTACGAAAAAAGCTGTCGTAGCTGCTCATCCTCAGACCATCTTGGTGAGTGGAGCCAAGATGACCAAAGCATTGCAACTTGTTCGTTGCTTCCATGGAGCAGGACACAGAGTTATTCTGATTGAAGGGCACAAATACTGGTTGTCTGGGCATAGATTTTCAAAGGCTGTCAGTCGTTTTTATACAGTTCCAGCACCGCAAGAAGAGCCAGAAGCCTATATCCAGGCGCTAGTAGAAATCGTTAAAAAGGAAAAGGTTGACGTTTATATACCTGTATGCAGTCCTGTAGCTAGTTACTACGACTCTTTAGCAAAGCCTGCATTATCAGAATACTGCGAAGTTTTTCACTTCGATGCCGATATAACCAAGATGCTAGATGATAAATTTGCCTTCACTGATAAAGCGCGATCGCTTGGTTTATCTGTCCCCAAGTCTTTTAAAATCACAGACCCTCAACAAGTTATCAACTTCGATTTTAGTCAAGAAAGCCGCAAATATATTCTTAAAAGTATTGATTACGACTCCGTTCGCCGCTTAAATTTAACCAAACTTCCCTGCGACACCCCAGAAGAGACAGCAGCCTTTGTCAACAGTTTACCCATCAGTCCAGAAAAACCTTGGATTATGCAAGAGTTTATTCCTGGTAAAGAGTTATGCACACATAGTACAGTGCGGGACGGGGAATTAAGATTGCATTGCTGTTCCAACTCTTCTGCCTTTCAAATCAACTATGAAAACGTCGAAAATCCCCAAATCCGTGCATGGGTGCAACACTTTGTCAAGAGTTTGGCACTGACTGGGCAAGTTTCTTTCGACTTTATCCAAGCTGAAGACGGTACAGTTTACGCCATTGAATGCAATCCCCGTATCCATTCGGCAATCACAATGTTCTACAATCATCCTGGTGTTGCAGACGCCTATCTTGGTAAAACTCCCCTAGCCGAACCTTTAGAACCCCTAGCTAGTAGCAAGCCCACCTACTGGATATATCACGAAATCTGGCGGCTAACTGGTATTCGTTCCTGGAAACAACTACAAACATCGGTTAAGACCATAGTGCGAGGCACCGATGCCATTTACCGCTTTGATGATCCTGTACCATTTTTGACTTTGTATCACTGGCAGATTCCCTTACTTTTACTAAAAAATCTGCAACAACTCAAAGGATGGGTAAAAATAGACTTCAACATTGGTAAACTGGTGGAATTAGGTGGCGATTAAAAGACTATTTTCATCTTTCTGTCTTTGTGCCTTAGTGGTTAAATACAAAGGCAAAAATAAAAAAATATACATACTTAAGAAATAAAATCATGCCAGTACTTCGTATCCTTCATTTAGTTGGGTCTGCACACAATGATTTTTACTGTGATTTGTCACGCCTTTACGCCCAAGACTCTCTAGCCGCAACGGCAGAGCAATCGCGCTATGACTTTCAGATTGCATACATCACACCTGATCGCCAGTGGAGATTTCCTCACGGACTCAGTCGAGAAGATATTGCTCTGACCAAACCGATGCCTCTGTTTGATGCCATAGAGTTTATAACAGCACAAAACATTGACCTTGTGTTACCACAAATGTTTTGTATTCCGGGAATGACTCACTACCGCGCCCTATTCGACCTGCTCAAAATCCCTTACATAGGCAATACTCCGGATATCATGGCAATAACGGCCCACAAAGCCAGAGCCAAAGCAATTGTCGAAGCAGCAGGGGTGAAAGTGCCTCGTGGCGAACTGCTCCGCCAAGGAGAGGTTCCGACAATTACACCTCCAGCAGTCGTCAAACCTGTAAGTTCCGACAACTCTCTAGGGGTGTCCTTAGTCAAAGAGGCTAGTGATTATGACGCGGCTCTGAAGCAAGCATTTGAACATGCTTCGGAGGTCATTGTAGAAGAATTCATCGAACTTGGTCGAGAAGTCAGATGCGGCATCATTGTCAAAGATGGGCAACTAGTGGGTTTACCCCTTGAAGAATATCTGGTAGACCCCCACGAGAAACCCATCCGCAACTATGCTGATAAACTCAAACAAACGGACGATGGCAACTTGGATTGTGCCGCTAAAGATAATATCAAAGCTTGGATGGTAGATCCTAACGACCCGATCACCGAAAAGGTTCAGCAAGTGGCTTATAAGTGCCATCAGGCTTTGGGTTGCCGCCACTACAGTTTATTTGACTTCCGCATCGATCCAAAGGGACAACCTTGGTTTTTAGAAGCCGGGTTGTATTGTTCTTTTGCCCCCAAAAGTGTGATTTCCTGTATGGCGAAAGCAGCGGGAATTTCTCTAAATGAGTTATTAATGACGGTTATCAATGAAACATTAGGCAATATTGACACTCCCCGCGCTAAAGCGACGGGGATTCTACATTCATAGACTCGCCGTTAGACAACAGGCTTGCGCCAATCGCCCAAGAGGGCAAATCTCCTGTAGCGTAAATGACCGTATCCCTACCGTACTCAGTCCTAGTTTCAAGCTGTTTCTCAGGGGTTTTCAGCATTTTCCTTATAAAAAGGCGTTGCAGAATTGATGCAATGTACTGAATATCAGTGTATCTCAAATGCAATCTGCTGTATCCCTCTTCTGTCACTTTCCCCAGATGAAAAGATGTAACCCTTACCACACAAGAGCTTTAGTCCAAAGTAATGATGTAATCCTGTACTAAGTAACCTACTTGTCAATTTGGTGGTCTGCCAGAAACTCGATGAGCAGTTTGTTGACTTCAACTGGGCGTTCTTGCTGAACCCAGTGACCAGCCCCCGGTAGCAATACCTTCTGCCTCAAGTTGGGGACGTTCTGCTCTAAAGTGTCGAACGCTTCACGGTACATCGTGATTACCGCATCCGCTTCTCCTGCCACAAACAGCGTCGGCTGGCGAATCTTTGCCCCACTGAGGAACGGGTTTAGTTCCCAGATTCTGTCCATATTTCGATACCAGTTCAACCCTCCCCGGAAACCAGTCCGCTCAAACTCAGAGGTAAAAAAGTCGATATCCTGCTCTGTTAACCAGGTGGGAAGCTTATCTGGTACAGAACAGGTATCCAGTAACTTCTCCGACTTGCTGAACAGGAAGCGCCAACGCTTTGAAGGTGGTGGATCTCCTGAAGCAGAGTAAAGGAATGCACGTATACTTGTGCGGACATCTGACTCTAGTTCTGCTTCCGCTTTGCCCGGTTCTTGGAAGTACAGCTGATAGAACTCCTGCTCGCCTGCCATCAGCTTCATCGCTTCTGTCGGTCGTATGTCATCCCAGGTGCGGGGTAGATAGGGCACACTGAGCAAGGTAAGAGCACGGAACATATCTGGACGGAGCAGGGCGCAATACCATGCCACGAGTGCACCCCAATCGTGCCCGACGATAAATGCTTGTTCTTCGCCTAAAGCATTAACCAGACCAACGATATCGCCCACCAACTGAAAAACATGGTAAGCCTCAATTGCTTCTGGTCGGTCGGTCTGTCCGTAGCCGCGTTGGTCGGGTGCCACTGCATGAAATCCCGCCTCAGCTAATGCAGATAACTGATGTCGCCAAGAGTACCAACTTTCTGGAAAGCCGTGACATAAGATGACCAGTTTACCTTGCCCCTGTTCGGCAATGTGCATCTTGATGCTGTTGGTTTCGATAAAACGGTGAGTTACCGAAGTCATATTTCCTCAATTCGTTTTTTAGGGTAGATGCAGCTTTAGAATTCTAGATTGAACCCTAGAACAAGAAATAACCAAAGCCAACAATTTACAGGATGAGGACAAGTTTCTAAATATCCTTAGACCTGATAAATTCTAACTAGGACTTACGCAAAAACTCTCTCAAACTTTTCTTCCTTTGCGCTCTACAGCCCTTTGGGCATCGCTGCGCGCGGGCGTTATTTGCGGTTTGTTTCTTCAAGATTTGGCCGAAGTCCTGTTAACTAAATTGCTGGGCGTAAAATCTGGCATAGCGGCGCTCAAGGGCTAATAATTCCTCATGAGTTCCTGATTCCACAATTTGCCCTTGTTCTAAAACCAAAATCCGATCGCACTTTCTCACCGTCGATAACCGATGGGCTATAATTAACACAGTGCGGTTTTGCATCAATCTTTCCAAAGCTTCCTGCACCAAAGCCTCCGACTCAGAATCTAACGCAGATGTGGCTTCATCCAAAATCAATATCTGCGGGTTGAGTAACACAGCACGAGCGATCGCAATTCTTTGGCGTTGTCCACCAGATAAATTCACCCCACGCTCACCCACCCAGGTATGATAACCTTCTGGTAGCTGCATAATAAATTGATGGGCATTAGCAATTTTTGCCGCTTCCTTAACCGCTGATAGATCAAAATCATCTTGTCCAAAAGCGATATTTTGGGCAATCGTCCCCGAAAACATAATAGTTTCTTGGGGAACTATGCCAATTTGACGCCGCAAACTATACAAAGTGACATCCCGAATATTAACGCCATCAATGAAGATTTCCCCAACTTCAGGATCATAAAAACGGGGTAAAAGATTGACAAAGGTAGTTTTACCAGCACCAGAAGCCCCCACAAGTGCGATCGCTTCCCCAGGCATGACCAATAAGCTGATATCTTGAATTACAGGCTCACCGGGTTTGTAGGCAAAGCTGACCTGGCGATATTCTACCTTACCGCTGACTGGGGGAAGTGCGATCGCATTTTGTTTTTCTGCCACTGTCGGTTGAATTGCCATCAACTCAAAAACACGATCAACCGATGCTTCACCCTGCTTAAACTCGTTGTAGTTGTTAGTAGTGTGGCCAATCGGATCAATTAACAACGCCGCCGCCGTCAGGTAGCTGAAAAACTGCGCCACTGTCAAATTACCTTGAGAAATTTGCCAGGTTCCCACCATCAGCAACGATAATGCACTCAAAGCCTCCAAAAATCCCACTATGGGAATTTGAATCGCCTTGAGTCGTTCCGCCGAGTATTTCGCATTGAGACTGCGTTCTGCTTCTCTTCCAAACCTGGCGATTTCGTAATTTTCCGCAGCAAAAGCTTGTACCAAACGGATACCATTGAAAACTTCCGTGAGGATAGCCGATAAATCCGACACCCGATTTTGACTGCGACGGGAATACTTTTGTAACCGTTCACCAAACCAGCCAATTAAAATCCCCATCAGCGGCGCCACAATCACCGTAGCTAAGGTGAGTTGCCAATTCAGGTAAACCATGTAGATGGGAATTGCCACCAACTGTAAAACGCAGGGGGTAAAATCGTGAAAGAGTTTATTTACTACTTCCCCCACACGGTCAACATCTTCCGTGAGGCGGTAAGATAGATCACCTGCTTTAGCGGTTTCAAAATAGCTAAGATTCAGCTTTTGCAGGTGCGCGTAGACCTGCTGACGGAGATTAAAGGCAATTCTTAAAGCAGCCCTCGCCATGTATAAATCTTGCACAGACTGAAAAAAGCCGCGCACCAGAAAGACCAAAGCACAAACTCCCGTCAATTGGGCGATCGCCACTACATTACCTTGTCCAAAGGGAATTGCCAATTTACCCGCAAGATTGATTAATGTTAAAGTCGCCAGCACGTACCCAAAAATGCCAACTAATCCCTTGATGATAGTTGTCCATTGGGGTCGTACATAAGGTAACAGTTGCCAATAATTAGAACGCGTTTTCAATCTATAACATCCACAAAAATATTTTCCTTTGTTTGACGTTATCAGCTTTTGCAGAGTTTCTGAAACGTTAAGTGCTGCTGATATCGGAGTTTGATTTTAATTCCCAACGCAACAGCCTAGGCAATTGCGACACATCTAAGGCATAGTTGACAATCCACACTACCAATTCCAAAATTAATAAATTTCTTACCCACAATAAATTAGTTTCTGAACCCAACAACGTCCAACCCTCATACAACTGCCAGAAGCGATAAGGCAGATATAAATAAGGCACCATTACCCAGACTACAGTGTGATACTGCCTTAGGGTCACAATCTCTGATAAGATTTGCAAACCTAACATCACAAAGTACCAGCCAAGGACAGTTAACACAGAAGTGTAGCCCCACCAGACGCCCCACAACAGCATTACCAGCAGTGGTAGCAGGAGTCCTAAGACTTGCACCGAACCCAACCAGATTTTAAACCACCCTGGTAACGCTTCAGGAAGGCTAAATGGTTTAGCGTCTCTCCAAGCCCAACCCAAAACTACAATCAAAGATGTAGCCAGGGCAAAAAACAAAAAGTTTTCTAGGAACAAGTAGAGGTTGGTGTTAAGGGACATGATCACCGTGCCTTGACGCTTTGGTTTGGAAGATTAATTTTGGCACTTTCTCCTAGTTCCAGAGTCCTGCCTAGGAGGTATGTAGGGAATTGCATCATTTTTTTGCTCTATTTTCTTGAATTAGATGAATAATCGATGGCAGTAAAGAAACAACTATAATTAAGCCTATAAAATGCATAAAATCTCTCATTGTCAAGAAGTAGCATCCAACATCTTAACGTTCAGCAATTTTTCTGAATGAAAAATAAGATTAATTTTAGGTAAAGTTCCGTTATCTGCGGTGAGTATTGGATTAAGGGCGCAAAATGCAAAAATATTGGAAAATACTAGGTCTCTTTTGGAGTGCGGCGATCGCATCTGAGTTAGAGTATCGGTTAAACTTTCTCTTAGCTACCCTCAGCAGCGTGGGAAATCTAGCGGGCAGCCTCTTTGGACTATTTCTGTTTTACCGCACAGGTTACACTTTTGCCGGCTGGTCATGGCCAGCAGCTTTAGTAGTCTTGGGGATATTTACCTTACTGCAAGGTTTTTCTGCCACTTTCCTCGCTCCCAATCTAAACCGCATCGTCCGCCATGTCCAGGAAGGCACTTTAGATTTTGTCCTCCTCAAACCCATCCGCAGTCAATTTTGGCTTTCCACCCATACCCTTTCACCTTGGGGACTGCCAGATTTAGTCTTTGGTAGCATCATCATTGGCTATGCCGGTAACAGCCTTGGCTTAAAAATCGGTGACTACTTATTAGGTATAATACCATTATTTTGTGGCTTAGTCATTCTCTACAGCCTGTGGTTTATGCTGGGGTCAACTAGCATTTGGTTCGTCAAAATCCAAAACGTTACCGAAGTTTTACGGGGTTTATTAGAAGCTGGAAGATATCCAATTGTGGCTTATCCTGCCGCTTACCGCTTTTTCTTCACCTTTGTCGTGCCAGTGGCTTTTTTAACCACTATTCCAGCAGAAGCGATGCTAGGTAGAGTTCAAATTACCTGGTTACTAGGTGCAGGATTGTTAGCTGTAATTCTGTTTTTCGTTTCCACTTGGTTTTGGCGGTTTGCGCTGCGGTTTTATACTAGCGCTTCGAGTTAGTTGTGCGGTAAAAACATTTATCAAAAAGCATTGTAGAGACTTTCCACAGAACGTTTCTACATTCTTTGATCCCAACTATGCTGCTTATTACAATCGGGGTCTTATCCGTTCTTCAAGTGATAATCAGTTAGCAATTAAGAATTTTAAGAAAGCAGCAGACCTTGATCAAAAAGAGGGAAATACAAAATATTCCCAAGATGCATTATAGCGATTAAGAGTTACGTGAGGTACAGATAATATTTTGAAACGCAAAGGGACGCAAAGTAAAGCGCAGAGGTACGCAGAGATTTGTACCTCAGCAGACTAGGAAACGCTATATAGCAGTCCTAAATCATTTGTGAACACAAAGATACCCGACTTCTTAGAGAAGTCGGGTATCTGACTCACTTTATGTTCACAAATCAAATAGGATTGCTATAGAAAAAATTAAAGAACTTCAGCAGTAGCTAGACTTGGAAATAAAATTTTATTCATAATGAGTCCACATACTCAAGACCTTCACTATTTGTTCTTCTTCCAGCACTTCATATACAAGCCGATGCTGGATGTTAATTCTTCGAGAATACGCCCCTTGTAAATCTCCTTTTAACTTTTCGTATGGAGGAGGATTTTCATAAGGATTCTGTTCTAAAATTGCCAGAAGCACTTCTACTTTCGGTTTGAGTCCAGCGGGAGAAATCTTTTTTGCATCTTTTTGCGCTTTTTTGGTAAAGCGTAATTCCCACACTACCAATCTAGCTCCTTTTTGGTAACACATTCCTCAACAGGGGTACGCATTCCTTCCAAGATATCCTCACGTAAGCCAGGTATTTGCAGTATGTGCAACGTTTCTTGAATCGCGTTCCAATCCTCAAGCGCAATCAGTACTGCTTGGTTTTGATTACCAGTTATTATTACTGGTGTGTGAGATTCTACACTTTCATTAATGACAGCATCAAGGTGCTGTTGTGCGTCGTTGACATTAATCACATCCATGTTGGAAACCTCTATTCAAAATAATGATTATTTTTTCACACAAATTTAATTATAAATTATCCTTAAGCCAATTTCTAAAATTCCGAATTCCTTGACTTCTACCAATGGTTAAACACTGCTGTACATACTCATTAACTAATTCAATAATTGGGATATTAGGAAAATTAGGACTAGATAAAGATTTTATATATAGGACTAATATTTGATTTTTGAAAAAGCTCCGTACATCTGAAGGGTGGGAAAATCAAAGGTAGTGTGTCGGATAAACCATTCAAACATCCATTTTAAATGAGAGAATGTT
>NZ_JACJRJ010000041.1 GCF_014697195.1 Cylindrospermum sp. FACHB-282
TCCGCACTGTTTGAACTACGTTCAAAAACATTTGAGAGGTTTTCGCAATTTCCCGCTATTCATCCCCACATAAGAGCGTACTCGCAAGGTGGGGACTTTCGCGTTACGTTAAAAGGTAAAATTCAAATTGATTTATTTTCGAGTTGGTAATTCTTTTGTTAATTAACCCTAGCTTTTCCCACTTCAGCCTTCAGCCTCAGGGGTATCAGCTTGAAAGGGGTCTTCACCAATTTTAAGTTGCTTTTTCGTGCGTTTTAATTGCTTCCATAGGGCTTTTATTTCTTTATAAGCTTGATCTGGCGGCAGTTTTCCACCCGTTTCTAAATTGCAGATGTAGCTGACTCGCTGGGCGAATTCCTGTAGATTGGCATTAAAAACCAAGTTCTCTGGCTTTATATGACCATAGTAGCGACCACGAGGATAGAGAAAATCGTCTTTGCTCACCATTTTTTCTCCATTTATTCAACCATTCCAAAAATGCTATCCAGAGCTAACATTTTTTTCTTGCTTAAAGCTGGAAGCGTCGGCGCTATCCATTCCACAGCGTGACACGGTAGAAATTACCGCCTGTTGCAGACTAGTTGCTACAACTCTGGAAACCAGAGCAACACACTGGCTCAAATTGATAGAGGCATTTAAACCTCGATCAATTACTGTTGATTGTCCGTCATCGCTTTTTTGTCAGATCAGGATTAATCAAGCGGTTCCACTCCCTTGGCGACTTGGTGATGGGGTAATTAGGTTGATTCTGATTTTGGCAAAAGATAATAAAGCTTAAAATTATTGAACAGCAAGCTTTGCAAAGAAAGTTTATGCCAAATTTACAAAATATGTTACTTCACTATTATCTAAGTTACCAACATATTTGATCTTATTCCATGATTGAGGAAATTTGGATTTTAATCAACTTCACCTGATAACGCCAGCTAAAAAGTATTAATAGATACCTTTTTCGGAATAAAAATTTGATGCCGATCAAACCTTGACAAAATTAACTGTGAAAAAATGTAGTTTTATGCAAAATTTAACCAGCGGCAAAGAACATCACCCTTGACCGCTGCTAAATGTTTAATTAGTATTAATTATTACTAATAAAACGCGGCAGATACGAGGCTAGTTATTTAAGGATTTTGCACTTCCCGCCATCTCTTATAAAATGGTTAAGCCGGAAACGACAAAATCTGCCCATCGACTAGGACAATACCAGTCACCATGTCTGTTAATTCCAAGCTATACGAAGGCAAAGCGAAAATTCTCTACACAACGGACGATCCCGAAGTCTTGTTGGCTGATTTCAAAGACGATGCCACTGCATTTAACGCCCAAAAACGTGGCAGTATCAAGGAAAAGGGCATTATCAACTGTAGCATTTCCAGCAAGCTGTTTCAACAGTTAGAAGCTCACGGCATCAAGACTCACTTTATTGATAGCCCAGCCCCAAATCAAATGCGGGTGAGGGCGGTGAAGATTTTGCCGTTAGAAGTGGTTGTCAGAAATATTGCCGCTGGTAGTCTCTGTCAGCAGACAGGGCTGCCACTGGGTACCCTGCTCCAACCGCCTTTAGTAGAGTTTTATTACAAAAACGATCTCTTGGGAGATCCTCTACTGACACGCGATCGCCTGCTGCTGATGGCACTAGCCACTGCGGAACAAGTTGACACCATTACCCATCTTGCATTGCAAATCAACGATTTTCTCATCGGCTTTTGGCAGCAGTGCGGCATTACCCTAGTAGACTTCAAACTAGAATTTGGTGTGGACTCACAACAACAGGTGCTGTTAGCAGATGAAATTAGCCCCGACACTTGCCGTCTATGGGACATAGCCGAAGAAGACCCTAACCGCCGGGTAATGGACAAAGACCGATTCCGCCGTGATCTAGGCAATGTAGAGAATGCCTACCAGGAGGTATTACAACGAGTGTTAAAAGTAGTAGAAGCTACAAATTAAACAGGTAAAAACTATAAAAAGTAAAAAGGATTTCTTGTGAATTTTGCCTTTTGGCTGACGCCTTGTAAAGTAAAAAGGCAAAAGTAAGAAACTATGTGTTTACTTTTATCTTTTGCCTGAGAGCATGATTGCCTTGTAATGGTGTGTGGTAGTGAAGAGGAATATAAATAAAATGCGTTTATCTCCCGGATGGATAGTAGCGGTAGCCATTGCAACCCCTTTGGGCGGCTCTCTGAGCGCAAATGCACAAACCGCTAACAGTGTAAAGCAGACAAAAGAGGTTTTGACATTAGGAATAAATCAGCAGCAGGAAACAGATATTGCTCAAAGAGACTCTAGTGAAAGTGGAGAATCTCACCCCAAGCCAACTGAAGTACTTCTGGAGACACAGCCTCACCAGTCCCCAGTAGTCCAAGTCTTAACAGCCAAGGCCGCAGCACTAACAACAGCAGATGTCATCCTCCCAAATGCGATCGCCCCCATCACCCCAAATGCCAAGGCCGCAGTATTAACAACAGCAGATGTCATCCTCCCAAATGCGATCGCCCCCATCACCCCAAATGCCAAGGCCGCAGTATTAACAACAGCAGATGTCATCCTCCCAAATGCGATCGCCCCCATCACCCCAAAGGATGTAATCGCGGCAAAAACTGCACAAATTCCACAAAGCACCCCAAACTCCACCCCTCAACCAACGCCTCCCCCAGAGTCTCAAACCAATCCCACTCCAGAGGAAATCAATCCACCAACAGCTCAACCTGTCTTCCCAGGGACTCCCGAAGCAGCTGAACCCCGCGTACTGGTGTCGGAAGTATTAGTCAAATCCGAAACTGGGCAAATCCCAACGGAACTTGAAGACCAAGTCTACAAAGTAATTCGTACCCAACCAGGACAGACGACAACTCGCTCTCAACTACAAGAAGATATTAATGCCATCTTTGGTACAGGCTTTTTTGCCAACGTCCAAGCAGTGCCAGAAGATACTCCCTTGGGCGTGCGGGTGAGCTTTGTTGTACAGCCTAACCCAGTACTCACAAAGGTAGAGGTGCAGGCAAATCCAGGCACTGGCGTTACCTCCGTACTCCCTGCCAATACTGTAGATGAAATCTTTCGCGAGCAGTATGGCAAAATCCTCAACTTGCGTGACTTGCAGGAAGGGGTCAAGCAGTTAACCAAACGGTATCAAGACCAAGGTTATGTGCTGGCCAACGTGATTGGCGCACCGCAAGTCGCAGAGAATGGAGTTGTTACCCTCAAAGTAGCAGAAGGGGTAGTGGAGAACATTAAAGTCCGGTTCCGCAATAAAGAAGGTCAGGAGACAGACGACAAGGGACAAGCGATTCGTGGTCAGACGCGGGAGTATATTATTAAGCGTGAATTGGAGTTAAAACCAGGACAAGTATTCAACCGCAACCTAGTACAAAAAGACTTACAGCGGGTATTTGGACTAGGACTGTTTGAAGATGTGAATGTCTCTCTCGATCCTGGTACTGACCCCAGCAAGGTGGATGTAGTAGTGAATGTGGCTGAACGCAGCAGCGGCTCTATCGCCGCAGGGGCAGGGATTAGTTCTTCTAGTGGACTGTTTGGTACTGTGAGCTATCAGCAGCAAAACTTAGGGGGAAGAAACCAAAAACTGGGAGCCGAGGTACAAGTGGGACAACGGGAACTACTGTTTGACCTCCGGTTTACAGATCCATGGATAGCGGGAGACCCATACCGGACTTCTTATACAGCCAATGTTTTCCGCCGCCGTTCAATTTCTTTGATTTTTGATGGTAAAGATAATGACATTGAGACTTATAAAGTAGGTGAAACCGAAGGCGATCGCCCCCGTATTACCCGGCTCGGTGGTGGTATCACCTTTACCCGTCCCCTTTCCGCCAATCCCTACAAAGAATCTGAATGGACAGCTTCAGCAGGCTTGCAGTATCAACGAGTTTCAACCCGTGATGCCGATGGCAATATCAGAAAAGATGGGACAGTCTTCACAAATGGAGTACCTGGAGAACTCATTCCCCTGAGCCAATCGGGAAAAGGTGAAGATGATTTGCTACTATTCCAATTTGGCGCACAGCGCGATCGCCGTAACAACCCCTTGCAACCAACCGGCGGTTCTTACCTCCGCTTGGGAGTCGATCAGTCCGTGCCCATAGGAACAGGTAATATTCTCCTCACTAGATTACGGGGTAACTACAGCCAATATTTCCCCGTAAAATTTCTCGGCAAAAAACCACAAACCCTAGCATTTAACTTGCAAGGGGGCACTGTCCTCGGTGATTTACCTCCCTACGAAGCCTTCACTATTGGTGGTAGCAATTCTGTCCGGGGCTATGAAGAAGGAGGATTAGGCAGTGGACGCAGTTATGTCCAAGCATCTGTTGAGTATCGCTTCCCTGTCTTCTCCGTAGTCAGCGGCGCACTGTTTTTTGATTTTGGTAGTGACCTGGGAACCACTACCAAAACAGCCCAGGTGCTGAACAAAAGCGGCAGTGGCTACGGCTATGGTTTAGGTGTGCGTATACAGTCCCCACTTGGGCCAATTCGCATAGACTATGGACTCAACGACGATGGCGACAGCCGCATTAATTTTGGTATTGGTGAAAGGTTTTAAGTTAGTGATAAGTTAGAGCGCTTCTCTTCTCTTCTCTTCTCTTCTCTTCGAGACGCTCCGCGAACGAGACGCTCCGCCAACGAGACGCTCCGCGAACGAGACGCTCCGCCAAAGCTCTAGCCATACCCGTGGTACTAGGGATTGAGGCTTAGGCATTAGTGATTGGAGATCAATAATTCTCCATGATCATCCTTGTCCCCAGTAAAGAGTCCCCTAAGCTAAGTACTCTTGACTTTTGATGAATCTATTTTCCTATTGGCTTGCTAATTTTTACTTTTGCCCTAATACTATACCCATAAAGGGATTAGTGACATTTTTAGGGGTAGATCAGGGTTTTTACCAAAAACTGAACATGAACAATACTAACCTGAATATCTTGAATTTCCACCTATGCAACAGCACACCCTAGCTGGGGAAATCACCCAAACAGGCGTGGGACTGCATAGCGGTGTGAGTACCCACGTAAGGATACTACCCGCTGAGGTGGGAAGTGGACGCTACTTTGTGCGGGTGGATTTGCCAGACTTGCCAATTATTCCCGCCCAAGTCGCGGCGGTTAGTCAGACTGTTCTATCAACTCAGTTGGGTGAAGGTGAGATATGCGTTCGTACGGTGGAGCATTTATTGGCGGCCCTGGTGGGGATGGGTGTAGATAACGCCCGCATTGAAATCGATGGGCCAGAAGTGCCGCTTTTAGATGGTTCGGCAATGGTGTGGACAGTCAGCATCGCCCAAGTTGGCTTAGTATCACAACCAGTTACTGCCAACAAGGTACCTCTGGCTATTGAGCAGCCCTTATGGGTTTATCAAGGTGATGCTTTTGCCTGCGCCCTCCCAGCACCAGAAACCCGCTTTAGCTATGGCATTGACTTTGAGTTATCCGCTATTGGTAATCAATGGCATAGTTGGTCAATAGCTAGGGATTTAGAAAATACCTCTACTAGCTTTGCTGCGGAAATTGCTCCCGCCCGTACTTTTGGGTTGCTGCACCAAATTGAATATCTGCAACAATCAGGATTAATTAAAGGTGGCAGCTTGGATAATGCACTCATTTGTGGAACTGAAGGTTGGTTAAATCCGCCATTAAGATTTGCAAATGAGCCAGTACGTCATAAAATCTTGGATTTAGTAGGAGATTTGAGTTTATTGGGAAATTTTCCCCTAGCTCATTTCATCATGTATAAGGCTAGTCACAATTTACACATTCAACTAGCCAAGAAAATTTTAGATTTGAGATTGTAGATCCCAATCTAAAACCTCGAATTCAATATGGCAACTGCCAGCCTACTTAATTTCCAGATTGCAAATCAACTACACTACCAATGTCAATTTCCACTGCTAATTCCATCGACGAGACCATACCAGCATCTACGACACTTCAGGAAAATAATGAAAATACGCCTATATCTGAGATTAAAACGACTTTTACATCTGAAGAAATTCAGCAGATCTTACCCCACCGTTACCCTTTTTTACTTGTAGACCGAGTTATTGACTACGTACCCGGTAAACGAGCAGTGGGCATTAAAAATGTTACATTCAATGAACCCCATTTTCAAGGGCATTTTCCAGGACGCCCATTAATGCCAGGAGTGCTAATTGTCGAAGCGATGGCACAAGTCGGGGGTATTGTCATGAAACAAATACCCACTGCTGAAAGCGGACTATTCGTTTTTGCTGGGATCGATAAAGTCCGTTTCCGTCGCCAAGTAGTACCAGGAGATCAGCTAGTGATGACCGTGGAACTGTTGTGGATAAAACAACGTCGTTTCAGTAAAATTCGAGCTATGGCAGAAGTTGATGGTCAACTAGCTGCTGAAGGCGAACTCATGTTTTCTCTAGTTAGCTAATAATTTGCTTGCATGGTGTGGGCATAACCGTGAAGTGCCCTAACTGATTTTTGCCAAAAGCTGGCAGCAAAATCAACAAGCCATAGTAGCATTTGATAATTTATTGATTTTCGACGCCCTCACACGCTCACTTACTTTGCCCGACACTTTCGGACACTGAATATTTAATACACAGCAACGCCAGTTGCCTTAACTCACGCCATGAGGGCGGCGCTGGTTCCTCAAGACAGTTCTGGAGATTCACCCTTGAAGACGCTTATTCATCCAACTGCTGTAATTCATCCTAACTCGGAAGTCCACCCAACAGTGCAAATCGGTGCCTATGCTGTGATTGGAGCGCATGTCAAAGTCGGCTCTGAAACTGTAATTGGTGCCCATGTCGTGCTAGAAGGACCGTGTGAGATTGGGGCGCGAAATCAGATTTTTCCGGGAGCAGCTATCGGCATGGAACCCCAGGATCTAAAATATGTGGGAGAACCAACCTGGGTCAAAATTGGTAACAATAATTTGATTCGTGAGTACGTTACCATTAACCGCGCCACCGGGGGCGGTGAAGCGACTGTAATTGGTAATGGTAACTTGCTGATGGCTTATGTCCATGTGGGTCATAACTGTGTGATTGAGGACTCTGTGGTGATTGCCAACTCTGTGGCGTTGGCGGGTCATGTTCACATAGAGTCACGCGCTAGGCTGAGTGGGGTTTTAGGTGTGCATCAATTTGTGCATATCGGTGGTATGGCAATGGTGGGAGGTATGGCTCGCATTGACCGAGATGTACCCCCATATATGCTAGTGGAGGGAAATCCAGCGCTGATACGAACCCTCAACTTAGTGGGACTCAAACGCTCTGGTATGAACTCAGGAGACTTCCAAATCCTGAAAAAAGCTTTCCGCATCCTCTACCGCTCTAACTTAACTTTTAAGGAAGCCTTGGAAGAACTGGAACAGCTAGGGGATACCGCAGAATTGCAGCATCTACGTCGCTTTTTGCTACTTTCTCAAATGCCAGGAAGGCGTGGTTTGGTTCCCGGAAAGGGGAAAAAGGGTGTAAGTTATGAATCTTGACTGATGAATGATGAATTAATTTGCGATTCTTCATTCGTCGTTACCTAGTTCTTATGCCCTATTTTCTGTGAGTAAATGCGGATATTTATCAGTACTGGCGAAGTTTCTGGCGATTTGCAAGGGTCGCTACTAATTACAGCACTACAGCGTCAAGCTGTAGTTGCTGGATTGGAGTTAGAAATTGTGGCTCTGGGTGGTGACAAAATGGCAGAGGCCGGGGCAACTATTCTGGGCCATACTAGTGGTATTGGTTCAATGGGTCTGATTGAATCCCTACCTTATGTTTTGCCGACTCTCCAGGTACAACGAGTGGCGATCGCATCCCTGAAGCAAAATCCCCCTGATTTGGTGGTACTAATTGACTATATGGGGCCAAATATCGGTATTGGTAACTATATGCGCCGGCATTTGCCCCAAGTGCCTGTAGTTTATTACATCGCTCCCCAAGAGTGGGTGTGGTCGATGAATGTGGATAACACCACGCGGATTGTCAATTTTACCGACAAGCTGTTGGCCATCTTTCCGGAAGAAGCCCGTTATTATCAAAAAAATGGCGCTAAAGTTAGTTGGGTGGGACATCCTCTTGTAGACCGGATGGAGAAGGCTCCCAGTCGTACATCCGCCCGCGCTAAATTGGGAATTGAGCCAGACCAAATGGCGATCGCACTTTTGCCCGCTTCTCGCCACCAAGAAATAAAATATTTATTACCAGTAATTTTCCAAGCCGCCCAAACTATTCAAAGTAAATTACCTGAAGTTCATTTTTGGATTCCTCTATCTTTAGAAATCTACAGACAGCCAATTGAAGCGGCAATCAAGCATTACGGCCTACGAGCTACTGTGATATTAGCTCAACAACAAGAAGTTTTTGCCGCCGTTGATTTCGCCATTACTAAATCTGGTACTGTTAACTTAGAACTAGCTCTGTTCAATGTGCCCCAAGTTGTTGTTTACCGCCTCAGCCCAATTACTGCTTGGCTTGCCCGTAAAATTCTCAAAGGTTCTATTCCCTTCGCCTCACCACCCAATTTAGTACTGATGAAGCCGATTGTGCCAGAGTTCTTACAAGAGCAAGCCACACCAGAAAATATTACCCAAGCGGTGATGGAATTGTTACTCAATCCCAGTCGTAGAGCGCAAACTTTGGCAGATTATCAGGAAATGCGGCAGTGTTTGGGAGAAGTAGGAGTATGCGATCGCGCCGCCCAAGAAATTCTGCAAATGCTACCAGTTTAGAAGTTTCAACTTTGCAGTTGCGGGTGATTCGTTACAATTGAGAATTAGTTTAGAAATATGAAAAAACAACGGCCGATTGCAGTTGATTTGTTCGCGGGTGCAGGTGGAATGACCCTGGGCTTTGAACAAGCCGGTTTTGATGTGCTTGCATCTGTAGAAATAGATCCAATTCATTGTGCAATTCACGAATTTAATTTTCCCTTTTGGACAGTTTTGTGTAAAAGCGTTGAGGAGACAACAGGGGTAGAAATTAGGAATAAGTCTAAGATTGGTAATAGTGACATTGATGTAGTATTTGGTGGCCCACCATGCCAAGGTTTTTCATTAATAGGTAAACGCTCTTTTGATGACCCCAGAAACTCTCTAGTTTTTCATTTTATTAGGTTAGTTTTGGAATTACAACCAAAGACATTTGTTTTGGAAAATGTCAAAGGAATGACCATAGGAAAGCATAAAGCATTTATAGCAGAAATCCTCAATATCTTTGAGCAAAATGGTTATAAATCACATAGCACTTATCAGGTGTTAAATGCTGCTGAATATGGAGTTCCACAGAATCGTGAGAGATTATTTTTAATCGGTTGCCGCCATGATCAGCAACTATCAAATTATCCAAATCCTATAACGAAAATAGCAAAATCAAATAAATCATTTACGCCTAATCAACTTCCATCAACTCCCACAGTCTGGGATGCTATTAAAGACCTTCCTGAAGTAGAAGATTATCTAGAACTCTATAAACAAGATTGGGTATTTGCAGATTTTGGAAAACCCAGTGATTACGCCAAAAAGCTCCGTGATTTTTGCACTACAGACAATAACTATTCATATCAACGTAGATATGATTCTACAATGCTCACATCAAGTTTAAGAACAAAACATTCTCTAGAATCCGTCAAAAGGTTCGAGTCTACCCCACATGGTAAAACAGAATCAATAAGTCGTTTCTATAAACTTGACCCTGAAGGTATATGCAATACACTAAGAGCGGGAACTGCTAGTAATAGAGGAGCATACACTTCTCCTAGACCAATACATCCACATACACCAAGATGTATCACCGTCAGGGAAGCTGCACGCTTACATTCTTATCCTGACTGGTTCAGATTCCATGTAACAAAATGGCATGGTTTCCGCCAAATAGGAAACTCTGTTCCACCCCTTTTAGCTAAAGCAGTAGCATCAGAGATTCTCAAATCTCTAGATATTATTCCACATAAACCTATAGCTACACAAGATTTAGGAAATAGTAGTTTTCTGAAATTTGGTATGTCAGAAGCAGCTAAATGTTTTGGTGTAAATCCCCATGTAATTGCACCCCGAATAAGACAGCCAAGTATTAAACAAAACCATCAGCATCAACAGGTAAGCATTAATGAGTAAAGAAGGAATATATAACGCAATTATCACTGGAATTTTCAACCGTTATTATCAACCTAATTTGGATAACTTTGAATTTAACCGCGATGAGCTTCCAGAAATAGCTAATCAGCTAGGTATTCAACCCCCTAAAAACCTTGGTGATCTTCTCTATTGTTTTCGTTATAGAAGACCACTACCTAAAGCTATAACAGATAAAGTACCTGAAGGCATGGAATGGATTATAGAGTCAAAAGGTAGTAGTAATTATAGTTTTCGGCTGGTACAAATGAATCGAATTATCCCTAATAAAAATCTAATAAAAATTAAAATTCCTGATGCAAGTCCTGAAATAATTGATAAGTATATGTCAGGTGATGAACAGGCACTTTTAACTAAAATACGTTACAACAGATTAATTGATATATTTTTAGGCATTACAGCATACTCTTTACAAAATCACTTAAGAACTACAGTGACAGGAGTTGGTCAAATAGAAATAGATGAAATTTATGTAGCCATAAATAGTAATGGTGTGCAATTTATAATCCCTGTTCAAGCTAAAGCAGGTAATGATCAAATTGGTGTTGTTCAGACAAAACAAGATATTGGTTACTGTACTGAAAAATTTCCTGATCTAATTTGTCGTTCCATATCAGCACAATTTATGGAAAAAAATCTAATTGCTATGTTTGAATTAGCAATAGAAGAAGGTGAAGTAAAAATTGTGCAAGAGAAACATTTTAACCTGGTTCCAGCAGAGCAAATTTCTGAAGCAGATTTAAAAAATTATAGAAATTATGAATAGAAAATTAGCTTGAATTCTTTGTTTTTATAAAATTTGCCTGTTTTTAGTAAAAACCCCCTGTTGTTAGGGGGTATCCACTTCTTTCAACGAGGGCATCCATAATTTATTTATCACCCCATGACAACAAGATTATGCAGAGTGAGCATATTTCATCAAGAAATAGCACATTTTTTTCTCGTTTAGTGGTGGGTTAAGATGATGCAAAGCCCCCTAGAAGCTAGATTATTTCCATACTAGGGCATTTTTCTCAGCATAGCTGAGATTTCGCTGATACTCTAGAATTTTTTGTTGGGCTAGTGCATAATTAGAACTAGAAGCTGGTACATTTTTCATTAGTTCAATGGCTCTTTTCCACCCATTGACAATATTATTCCATTCAGTTTTAGATTTTGCTGATTGGGTGAGGTTCGCTGCAATGATTGCTTGATTCACAGCCTCTCGAAAATTATCAGTTTGCGTTAATGTAGAAGGTGCTGATTGAGGCTGAGAAATGACAGCAAGAGGTATATTTTTTTGAATATTTAGTAATTGCGAAAACAAGTAGATGCCGACAGCAACTAAGGGAGTTACAAGGATGAGGAGCAATTTTTTATTTAACTTAATCTTAAGATAATTTCGTGAATTTTGCTCAGATACCGCTACCAGTTCTGTTAACTGCGATTTTCCCTTTTTGATTTGAGTTAAACCCATATCAGCACGCAATTGATCAAGTTCTAAATCTGTGGCATTACTAATATAAATTTTATGTTTACCTTGATATTTTTGAAGCATCAATTTCAGCTTTGGTATAAGTTTTTTCCTAAAAATATATTCACCCTGATAAAGATATACAGTAATAATAGTCCAAATTATAAACCAAGGTCTGTTTACGAAATCATTATTTTCAATGCTACTAAAAACCACCTTTGCAGCACGTCCAGTCATGCGTCCAGCACATCCACTTATTACATCTCCTGTTTGATAGAGTGATTTGCAATCTACAAATGCTAATTCCGAAAAAATAGTTAGGATTAATATAAAGGACAATCCTATGACAACTGTGGCATAAAACCCTTCCCATAAGCTACTTGAATGGGGTATCCATTTGGGCAAACATAAACGTTTATTTGATTCGTTTTTCTTCCAAATAAACCAGAAAATATGGTAAATAAATGACAAGAAAATTGTTGGTATTAATAAGCCAAATAGAATAGAAAATATTAATAATAAAGGGCTATTTGCGATAGCTGATACAATGACTCCTGTAAATCCAAAGAATATCAAACCCGCACCTGGAAAGGCTAAAGGAATTAGGATAGCTGCCCTAAACCAAGAACTAGGGTATGGGAACCATGCAGGCCAATGGAACTTTTGTATTTTTTGCTTAGTAGCTTCCAAACTATTTGGCTTGGTCATAATCAGTGAAAGATAAAAACTGAGAACTAAGTCTTATATTCTCAGAATTGTCCTCTTAAAGCACTAAGTAATATTTCGATAATTTTTTAGGTGATTTATTTAAAATATAATTACAAGTTTGAAACAAGTAAGTAAAATTACTGAACTGTTCACATATCATATATAATAATCATATTTTCATTCAGGGAAATTGCTTGGTTAAGGAACCGCAGAGTACACAGAGAGAAGAAAGAAGAATATTTACAATTAATTTAGGACTGCTTTAGCAGGGGTAAATTGAAAAGTATCGCCCATTGTACGTTACCAAAAAGTAGTTTTTCTTTTCGGCACTGGCTAAATTTTCAGGATTACTGTTACGCATATTTATGTTTTTGTAAGTAAGTTGTGGTTAACTGATTGCTAATGTTGGGCAAATTATCAATAAATTTGGCATTTGCCTGTTAGCAAAGGGTTACATTATCTTTAGAATTAAAGATATCTGTAGCTACACCGTTACTAGAACCGATTTCGGAACCGAAAATTTTTTAATTCCTGCTTTAAACATGAAAATTTATCAGCATCATGCTTGGCCCTCGACACTAGAGGAAGCCATAGCTATCCAAGAAAGCCTGCAAACACAGGTAATCACTACAGACCAACTAAAAGAACCTGTCCAGTATGTTGCGGGTGTGGATATGGGTTTTCTCGAAGATGGTACGATTAGCCGTGCTGCTGTAGCGGTGCTGAGTTTTCCCGATTTGCAGTTGGTGGAGACAAGCCTAGCATATCGTCCCACAACTTTTCCTTACATTCCTGGTTTCCTCTCTTTTCGGGAAATCCCCGCTGTTCTCGATGCCCTAGAAAAGATTAAAATTACACCAAATATCATCCTGTGTGATGGTCAGGGAATCGCTCACCCCCGGAGATTTGGGATAGCTTGCCATTTAGGATTGCTGCTGGATATGCCGACCATTGGCGTAGCAAAATCGTTGCTCATTGGCAAGCATGAGGAATTACCAGACAAGAAAGGTAGTTGGCAGCCATTGATACATCACGGTGAAAAGATAGGGGCAGTTCTACGGACGCGGACGGGGGTTAAACCTGTGTATGTCTCCAGTGGTCATCGAATCAGCTTACCGACGGCGATTGATTACGTATTGCGCTGCACACTAAAATATCGCCTGCCAGAAACTACGCGTATTGCTGATAAATTAGCCTCGGCGAGATAATGATTTATTGAAGTTTCTTCTCAAGACTTGCTTGCTACAACTCAATCGTGTTAGGAATCGCACAGAAAGGAGTTGAAGTAGCTAAATACGATTTACCTAAGTTAGAACAATGAACGCACTAACTTTACAGTGGCAAGATGCAGGTCAAAATAAAACACAGAATATTTACGAACAACAGCCAAGTAAAAATCCTGGTACTGTGCGTATTGGTCGTGATCCACGACAGTGCGATATTGTTGTGACTAATCCAACTGTATCGGGTCTGCACGTGGAAATTTTTTTTCACAGCCAGCAGCAACGCTTTTATATTAGAAATTTGCGATCGCCAAATCCCCCCCTTGTAGATGGAAAGCAACTAGTCCAAGGTGAAATGCCTTTGACTGAGGGCAGCATGATCTATTTGGGACAAATGAAACTCTATGTTACTACTGTGATCATCAACAGCATTCCGGCAACAATTTTGGCACCATTGCCACTACCCGTTGCACAGCCCAAACCACAGGCAAATTTAGGACATCACCACCATCAACAGTCATCCCCAACACATCCGCGAGGCGTTTATGGATTAGAGTGTCCTCGATGCCATAAAGTTTCCCCCGCTGAAAATCTGCAAGTAGGCTGTCCTTGGTGTGGTACATCTTTAGCAGCAGCAGTAAGTGTACTGGTAGCACCCAGTAATTAGGGACATGGGAAAACAAATCAATTCAAAATTCAAAATGTAAAAGTCAAAAATTGGATTCTTCATTTTGAATTTTGAATTTTGAATTTTGAATTAGAGCGCAGCGAATGACTAACCAAATTAAATTAAGTTGGGAAGATCCAGCAACCGGAGAACGGCGAGAACCAAATTTGAGCGTACCGATCGCATTTGGTCGAGAATTCGCCCGATTACCTGCTGAACTCAGGGGGCAGCGTGTTTCGCGGATGCTGCTGAATAGTAACGAAGTCTCTCGCTATCATGCCTTAATTGACTGGGAACAAAACCAACCGGTAGTGATTGACCAAGCTAGCGTTAATGGTGTAATTGTCAATGGTCAACGGCAAACGCGCAGTATTTTAGCTAATGGCGATACGTTACAAATTGGCCCCTACATAATCACGGTGACCTTTGGTATCAACGTCACCGCCCAAATCATCAGCAACCGTTCAGAAATTCAGTTTAACCCAAATACTAATCTCCCAGACCCCAGTTTACCGCTAGCCCGTCCGGTAACGCCTCTAGGTAGCAATTTTCCCCCACCAGCATTTCAGGCGGAAAATGTCTCTGTACAAGCGCTTCATGCTACAGGCTTACCAGTTGATGAATTTGATTATCTAGCAATTGGGGCGGGACTTGGTAGTTTTGTCTGGGTTGATTTGCTGCGAATTAGTGGCGTCCGTCCTGACAAAATTTTGGCTTTGGGATTAGAAGCGGAACCCTACGCACGTTATAAACGCCTTTGTCTAAATTCGCAAATTCCCTTACAGGAAAGATTGCGCTCTAATTCTGACTCTTGTCCTGATAATATTTGGGGCTGGCCTAGCTATGCCTTGCGGGAATCTTGGCGTGATTTCACCAAAGGTCAGATAAACTCAGCATCTAAGTATTTGTGGCAAGTATTTTCTGAACCAACTTTTATAGAAACTTATACACCCCGTGCGGCTAACGTCTTTGATTCTTTAGATCGAGAGGCCCAGCGCATTGGCTGGAATCAAATTTATCGTTATGGGCGAGTTAGGTCAATTCGCAAAACTGATGATGGTAGGTATTGTGTAGCCTATTCTCGTCAAGGAGGCGGAAATCATGCTTTTGTTGTTACTCGTTATTTACATTTGTCTCCTGGGTATCCAGCAATTCAATTTCTTCCAGATTTGCAGGCTTATCGCGAAAAATATCAAGATTTTAAGTCTGTCGTCAATGCTTATGAAGCACACGATCATGTTTATCAACAGTTGGAGCAACAGGGTGGAACTGTATTGATTCGGGGCCGGGGAATTGTGGCTTCGCGGATTTTTCAGCGGATTTATCAGGCCAGACAGCAAAATCGCCAGATTACAGTTTTGCATTTAATGCGATCGCCTAAACCCCAAGGCAACAAATTTCAAACAGCAACACGTCTAGTCAAAAATCATTACGAATTTCAACCCTTTAACTGGCCAAAAGCCTGTTGGGGTGGTGAACTCCGGGCTATGTTAGAAAAAGCAACTCCCGAAGAACGCAAAAGCTTACTAGCAGACTGGGGCGGTACAACCACAGCAGATCGTCAAGACTGGCAGCGCATCACCGAACAAGGTTTAAAAGAAGGCTGGTATCAAATTGCCTTTGGTGAAGTGTTAGACGTAGAACAAGATGGCCAAAACCGCACAATTACCAGTATCCAAGAAAAAGGCTTTGGGGAAATGAAGCTAGCCGCTGACTTTATTATTGACGCCACCGGACTAGATGCCAAAGTAAATGCCAGTCCCCTACTAGAAGACTTAGTCAAGCATTACAGCCTACCGCTGAATTATCTAGGGCGGTTAGTAGTAGCGAACAATTTTGAACTGGTAGAAATGCGTAGTGGCAAAGGGCAGATGTACGCAGCTGGGGCAATTACCCTCGGTGGCCCCTATGCAGCCGTTGATAGTTTCCTCGGCTTGCAGTACGCCGCCCTAGTCGCCGTCGATGGACTCGCCACCGCCCGTGCGCCAGGAGTTCAGCGTTTGAGTGCTATAAGTTCCTTTAGGCAGTGGTTGAAGTGGGCGTTAAATCAGTCACCCTAGAGAACTCCAAAAAATATAGCGCTTCTCGCTTCATTGCCATACTCTCGGAACCCCTAGAAAATCGCTATAAATCATCCCGTAGAAGAGGCCCGAAAGCCTGTTAGCGAAGAGGAAAAGGGGCAGGGATCTCTTAGCAGGGGGGAAAACCCCATAAATAAATTTAGGCGATTGAAACCCTTTTGGTAGGGGAATCTCATGAATCCTCCCCCTGCCCCCTGCCTCTTCTGTCTGTCAGGTTGTTTAACTAAATCCCTCTGCGGATTCATGAAAATAGGAATTAGTTGCTTCAAAAATAGAGCATATTCTAGTTTTTTCATCAGTGCATAAATCCTCATGGCTAAAGTTGAAGAATTTGCACCTGAAAAACTCTCCGAAGCAGACCTAAAACCGCGAGGGAGAGTTCAACTGAGTCCTGTCAGTTGGCGAGATCAATTTTTGTACCAGCTAATACCGGATAGATTTAGTGACGGTAATGAAGCTGAACGGGAACTCTTTGACCCCACCAACCCTTTAAGATACAAGGTTAAAGACAAAGCTGACTGGATGGCAGCAGGCACAAAGTTTGTAGGTGGCACTCTCAGGGGAATTAAAAGTAAACTGGACTACTTGCACCGCCTGGGAGTAACAACACTCTCGATTAACCCACCTTGGCGACAACGCCCGGAACTAGAAACTTACCACGGCTACGGCATTCAAAATTTTTTGGATATTGACCCCCGTTTTGGGACTCGCCAAGATTTAAGAGATTTGATCGATGCTGCCCACGATCGCAGCATGTATGTCATCTTAGGTGTAGTCTACAACCGTAGTGGCAATAACTGGTTCTACAGGGACGAAAACAATGGCAGTCCCAGAGACACCATGCCTTACCGCCAATGGCCTCCCTATCCTGTTCATGGTTGGCGTTCTAGCACAGGCGAAAGCATCCCCGAAATCACCACTCTCGTCGATGGCGTTTGGCCAGAGGAATTTCAAAATCTCAACTGGTACTCCCGTTCTGGAGAAATTGCCAGCTGGGAATTTTCATATTGGGAAGATGTTCTCAGCGCCTATGCAGAATTTCGGCGTGGCGACTTCTATGATCTCAAAGACCTGAACCTAGATAAAAATGAAGTAATTGCAGCTTTAGCAAAAGTTTATCAGTATTGGATTGCTCTCTCTGACTGCGATGGCTTGGGGATGGATGCAATAAAGCAGGTTTCTCCTCAAGATTCCCGTCAATTCTGTACTGCAATTCGCGAATATGCCCAATCTATCGGGAAGGAAAATTTCTTACTGACAGGAGAGATAACTTCCGATAGCATGGCGGGCCCATACATTGACATTATTGGTCGTAACCTTAGCGCCATACTAGACATTATGCATGCTCCTAATAAATTGGGGGCAATGGTGAAGGGATTAGTACATCCCAAAGAGTTTTTCGATTTGTATGGCGAAAATAATCTTGCAGGCCAATATCGGCAAATAGGGCTGTATCATGTCTCCGTTTTGGATGACCATGATATGATATCCCGTCCCAGCAAGCAGCGGTTTGCCGCCCATAGCAATGTCCCTAACCTCTATCAACAGGTCGCCCATGTTGTCGGCGTGCAATTAACTATGCCGGGAATTCCTGCTATATATTATGGGACAGAACAGGCTTTTGATGGCAATGAAGGTAATCACGACTACAACGTAGAAGGTGGTCGTTTTGCTGTAGATAGATACATCAGAGAAGCTATGTTCGGCGGCGCTTTTGGTGCCTTTCAAACGGCAGGCTGTCATTTTTTCAATCCAGATCATCCTACCTATTTGCGGATTTCTGCGATCGCTCGTCTTCGCAACAATCAAGATAAAATTGGCAAAGCTCTGCGCCGTGGACATCACTACCTGCGCGAAACATCCTTTTGTAACTACCCATTCTCGATTCCCGGACAAGGAGAATTGGTTGCTTGGTCACAGATTTTATTTGATACAGAAGTTTTAATGGTACTCAACACTCACGGCTTAGAAAACCGGGGTGCAGAAGTGACAGTAGATACTTTCATCCATCCCAACGGCTCAACAATGACTTTTTTGTACAAAGGTGATTGGAATCATACAGAATTACGTTATCCACCAGAAAATCAAATTGTATCTGTGCAACATCACAATGATAGTCGGGCATCTGTGAGAATTGATTTACCTCCCTCTGGAATGGCGATTTTAGTGTAGTAAATCAGGGAAATTTAGAGACTCTACATCTACATAACTAGCAGCTTAGGCTAAATAGTATTCTTGCAAGAGTTTTAATGTCTCGACATTTGAATTAATGATCTATCTTTTAAAAGAGAAAATCACTATGAACAACGTAATTAATTACAACAACGATAAAGGACTCCTCGCTTATATTCAGTTTCTGGTATCTAGGGCACTGAAACTTGGAGAAGGTAATACTGATCCAGTCTTTGATTTCGAGGATGCACTTGATCAAACAGAGATGGCGCAGCTAGCTGTTGATGCGTTGAAAAAAATTCCTGAAGTCAACGCCTTATTTACAGAACGCTGGCTCCCTGCTGCTTTCAATCTTGATGATTTAGGCAAGCTTCCAGAGGGAACTTTAGGTAATGTTTATGCCAGGGAAATGAAAGCTAGAGGCTTCGATCCCTACTTCTACAAAAAAGTTCCTGTCGTTGATGACATTTCTTATCTCAAAATGCTTTGGAGATCCACCCATGACATTTACCATGTCGTCGCTGGATTTGATACTAATGCAATTGGTGAAATTGGGTTACAAGCTTTTTTCTTGGCTCAAACTCCAATTCCTATTAGTGTCATGCTTGTGAGTTTTGGCATGGTGATAGTTAGTCTTTATCAACCGACTAAATTCCAGGATTTAATGCATGAAATAGCTCGTGGTTATCGACTGGGTTCTCATACTCCAGGTAAATTTATAGCTCAAAAATGGGATAAAATGTGGGACGTAAAAGTTGTGGAAATTCGTGCCCATTTAGGATTGAATTCGATG
The DNA here is from genome assembly GCF_014697195.1 of Cylindrospermum sp. FACHB-282. Lineage (GTDB taxonomy): Bacteria > Cyanobacteriota > Cyanobacteriia > Cyanobacteriales > Nostocaceae > Cylindrospermum. The sequence goes on from NZ_JACJRJ010000041.1 coordinate 19,214, forward strand.
GAGTAAAACTGGTTTTTTAAAATGGTTTTGTTCAAACAGAAAATGAATTATTTAGCAGCATCTTCCCACAAGACTAAATAAAAAATTCTCCAGTAAATGGTGGAAGATAGAGTTAGTTACTCTGAAACTGCCAGAAAATTTCTGAATCAGTCGTCAACACCAATTCTGTTTTCTGCCAGTTGCTGAGAGCAATGCTATTTGAGGAAGAACTATTATTAGGTAGGCTGGAAATTACATAAAAACTATGGTATAGAAATGTATAGAATATTGTAAAGATATAAAATATAGTCTTTATAAAATGCAAACTTTCTTAGCTTCTTCCTCAATGCAGCTGTCTATACGACCAAACCAATGTCAGCCTTTGAAAATTATTGCCCTGGGAGATAGCTTAGTATATGGATTTGGCGACCCTGAAAAAGGGGGCTGGGTTGAGCAATTGCGACGGTGGTGGATGTTGCCGGATAGTTCCGGTCATGTGCTTTATAATCTAGGAGTGCGGGGCGATCGCACCCAGCAAGTCGCTCAAAGGCTAGAGGTAGAATTTCGCCATCGGGGTGAACTGCGAAACCGTGTCCCTGACTTGATTATTTTGTCAGTCGGCGTTAATGATTCAGCCCGGTTAGCTCGTGGAAATGGCAGAAACCACACCGATTTTGCTATGTTTGAATCAGAAATGGCTTCTCTACTAGAACAAGCGCAGCAACTCTGTCCCGTGCTATTTGTAGGCATGGTACCCGTAGATGAAGCTAAAATGCCTTTTCTCGATTGCTTCCACTTCAATCATGCTGATCAGTACCGCTACAAAGAAGCAACTCGAATTGCTTGCAACAAAAGGCAGATACCCTATCTGGATATTTTCGATCAATGGATGAAACGCGGTCAAGCTTGGCAGCGCAAACGTTTGAGCGATGATGGTCTTCACCCCAATACCCTAGGCTATCAAGCTTTGTTCGAGGACGTAATCAATTGGCAAGCGATCGCCACCTACCATGCTAAATTTGATTACCAGCTAAAACCATAGTGCTAAGTCATCAGATTCTTAAGCCCTAGCGACTAGAAGTCGCGGCTACACAGACAAGACGCTTTGCGTCTTCCCGGAGGAGAAGTCCGCCTGCGCGGGTTAAAAATGTTGATTTTTCCTTAGACCAAGTCGGTGGACAATGCCAGTGTAGTAGCGTATCCCTGACGGGAGCCGGAGGCTCTATTATATTCGCCCAAGACTTTTAAAACATCCTCTAAGCTCGACACCTCCTTGATAGAAATTCTAATTCCGCTCTTGTTATTTACTCAGCACTCCCATGACTCCAACTTTATTTGGTCGCTGGCAAACTCGATTATTACTACTTGCAACTGTCGGTGTATTAGTATCTTTACCCTTTGCAACTGGTTTGATTGGCCCTGGTGCTAACTCAGTTTATTTTTGGATACTTGCTTATGTCGCCATCTTTGGTTTGGGCTGGGATGCGCTTTATGACTATCTGCAAAAATTCCGCTGGGACAGAGACTGGCCCGCAGTTTATCAACTGTTTGCTGGCATTTGGGAATTAGTATTTATCTTTTGCGGCATCAAACTTTTTGGCTTTTTACCAATACCTGTACCCAAAGATGAACTCTCACTAGGAGCTTTTATGCTGCACTACAGCGTCGTCTGGCTAGCAGTTTTTATCACTTCACAAAGTCTCATGCGAATTATATTTCCCCGTTGGCGTTTTCGGGGTGGTGAGTGGTTGTAATACCTAAAACTAGAAACTCAATAGTAACCCTAGCTAAAATCATTTTCGGCAGTAAGTCAGCGTCAAAAGCGTGGAAGCATGAACTCACCCTCATTTTAGAGTTAGGACTGTCAAATAATCCCCTATCTCCTTAATATTCATGGTCAATATATTAGCCTTAATTGAACTGTTAAACAATTAAAAATTGAAGACTTTTTTGACTGGGATTTCAACCCCGATTGTAGAGGAATCAGTATTTGACTCTTTCTTTGCTAATAAAAAGTCTAAAAGCATTAATTTGTCTTTATATATTTTGAACATTCTAGTAAAATTTTAGGTGTTAAATTTCCCAATTGTATAATTTTAGCTATTCTTATTATTCTTTTGTGTTCTCTTGACTTAAAATTACTATAGCGATCTTAAATAAAATGTGAATAGACGTCCTGCCCTTACTATCTTCACTCGAATAACAAATCGTGACGGTGGTGTAACAGTTCAAACCCTAACTTTAGTTTTGATTGTTTTGATGTTGGGTTCTTGGCTTACTGATGCAATAGGCATCTATGCAGTGTTTGGGGCGTTTATTTTAGGTACAGCAATGCCACGGGGTGAATTTGCCCAACAAATACAGGAACGCACTGAGTATTTAACTACTGCATTTTTACTACCAATATTTTTTGTGTTCTCTGGACTCAATACTCAAATTGGATTGGTCAACACACCGACTTTGTGGAGAATTACTATCTTAATTGTAGCGATCGCAATTTTCGGTAAAGGTATCGCTTGTATGTTGGCAGCAAAATTTGCGGGGGAAAATTGGCGTGAATCTGCAACTATTGGCGCTTTGATGAATGCTCGTGGTTTGATGGAGTTAATCATCCTCAATATTGGTCTTGAACAAGGTATAATTACTCCAACTTTATTCACTATCATGGTTATTATGGCCATCATTACTACACTCATGGCATCACCGCTAGTTGCCTTATTGTTACAAGGTACAAGTTACGCAAAATTTTCTGCTTAAGAGGATGTTTTAAAAGTCTAAATTCATACTCCCCAGGGCGATTAGAAATCGCGGCTACACAGACAAAACCCACCTTTCCTGCGGAACGCTACGCGAACGTGGGTTAAAAACCCTTAATTTTTCATTAGTCCACGGAGGTGGACTTCGTTTGTGTAGTAGCGAATTATATTCGCCCAATACTTTTAAAACATCCTCTAAGCAAATTTAATCAGATGATTGAGTTGTTAATCGTTTGCTGCTCATTACCTAGCATTTTGGCAGAACAATATACTTAGAGTTTTGTTTTTGTTAACAATTTACTTGTATTATCGTTTAAACGCCACTACTACAAATCTAAAATTTAAGACTTATCGTCTGTTTATCTTGAGATTACTTGAGATTGCTAGTTTTTAACTTCTTTTACCGTAAGCTATTAAATTAATAACAATTAATTTTTTACTGTTGATATTAGACCTAACAACAATTAACATCACAACGGAGTGCAAATGAACCTAGGGTGTGTTTAACAAACTTAATATTTTCCAGTTATTTAAAGGATCATCTTAGATAACCTGGGTAGTCGCTTTAGAGGAAACCATGCACATAGTTATTCTTGTCCTGGTTGAGGTGCTGATTGTTATTGGACTGTCACGGCTAGTAGGGCTAGCATTCCGCTCAATTAAGCAACCATTGGTAATTGGTGAGATTGTTGCCGGGATTATGCTTGGCCCATCTTTATTTGGTTTAATTGCTCCCCATGCCGCAGTTACCCTGTTTCCACCAGAAACTATTCCTTATCTCAATGTTTTGTCTCAGGTGGGACTGATATTTTTCATGTTTCTCATTGGGCTAGAGCTAAATCCAAAATATCTCGGTGGGCAGTTAGAAATAGCAATTTTGACTTCTCACGTCAGTATTTTGGTGCCCTTTTCCTTAGGAACGCTGCTAGCGGTAGTGCTTTATCCTCTGGTTTCTAACGGTACTGTCTCGTTTACCGCCTTTGCCCTATTTTTGGGGGCGGCGATGTCGATTACAGCTTTTCCGGTGCTAGCAAGAATTATTACGGAAAATAATTTGCAAGGGACACGCTTGGGGACATTGGCGTTAACTTGTGCAGCTGTAGATGATGTCACGGCTTGGTGCTTGTTAGCAATTGCGATCGCTGTAGCTCGGAATGGTAGCATCGATCAACAAGCTATCCTCACCATTCTCGAAAGCTTGGTCTATATCGGCTTTATGTTCACTGTAGGGCGCTGGTTCCTCAAACGTCTTGCTACCTACTACCGTCGCACTGGACGCTTGAGCCAATTTGTTCTTGCTCTTATTTATATGGCAGTGGTTGCTTCTGCCTTAATCACCGAACTAATTGGCATTCACCTAATTTTTGGGGCATTTTTACTGGGCGCAGCTATGCCCAAGAACGCAGATTTAGTGAGGGAATTGGCGATCAAAACTGAAGATTTTGTCCTGATATTTCTGCTACCCATCTTCTTTGCCTACAGTGGATTGCGGACGCAAATCGGCTTGCTGAACCGTCCTGAGTTATGGCTGTTGTGTGCATTGGTGTTGGGAGTGGCGATCGCAGGCAAGTATATTGGTACTTATGTAGCAGCACGTGTTGGTGGCGTTAATAAACGGGAAGCCTCTGCACTCGGTTGGTTAATGAATACTCGTGGTTTGACTGAGTTGATCGTACTCAATATTGGTTTGGAGTTAGGAGTAATTTCACCCTTACTGTTTACCATGCTGGTAATCATGGCATTAGTCACCACATTTATGACCTCACCACTGCTGGAATGGACATATCCGAAAAAGCTGATCAGGTTAGATGTAGTAGAACCAGATTTGGAAGCAGAAACGGTTACAGAGGTCACTGCTGGTGGTGAATCTTACGTTTGTCCTTACCGGATTTTAGTACCAGTTGCTAATCCCAGTACGCAAAAAGGGTTGCTACAGTTGGCAGTAGCTATCTCTCTCAACTACCGACAACCCACCATTGTTAATCCTCTCAGCCTGATTGAATTTGAAGAAGACTATGGCTTTGAGAGTACCCCCATTGAGGTTGACCGATTAATTACCCAGCGTCACCAACAGCTTGAAGAAGTGATTAATACTTTAGAACCACCAACAACACGCTCTCATGTGCATCCTATCGTGCGGATATCGAGCAATGTCGCTAGGGAAACAGCACAGATAGCCAAAGATGAGCAAGCTGATTTAATTTTAGTGGGATGGCACCGTCCAGCTTTTAGTACTAATCGCTTAGGTGGAAGAGTCGGTCAAATTCTCTCTACTGCACCAGTGGATGTGGCGGTGTTTGTTGACAGAGGAGGAGAGCGATTAGAAAACTTGTTGGTTCCCTACTCTGCAAATATTCATGATGATTTGGCGCTAATTCTGGCTCTGAGACTGCTGATCAATCGTGATACTTGTATGTTGCAGATTTTACAGGTGGTGTCAGAAAACCAAGTCAAAGACGAATTGAGTTATGAACTGCACACGATGATGGGGCAATTGCCCAAAAGTGTAAGCGATCGCATCGAGATCAAGACCATTGAAGCCCCAGAGCCAATTCAAGCCGTAGTCGCCGCTTCAGAAAAGGTTGACCTCACTATTGCAGGTACTAGCCGCGCTTGGGGTATCGAGCGTCAAACCCTGGGACGATACACAGACGAACTCGCCATCCAATGTCGCTCTTCACTGCTGATTACCCGCCGCTACAGTCAAGTTACCTCTCATCTTGCTTCTGTACTTTCTGAAGTTAACCCTCAAAGTCCAGCCATTAGATAGGTAAAAAAATGACTCATTTCAATTTCAAATCCTTAGCCTTTTATGGAGTAGCAATCAGTTCAGTTCTCATCTTATTTAAAGCTGTCACCGCCTATGGAGAAAATAATCTCAAGACCGCTACTTCAATTAACAGTCGCTATCGTCTGACACTCACTGAGAACCTGCCGAACTGTGAGAAATCTAACGCCCTAACGTTAAATATTCAACAATCAGGTATTTACTTGAATGCCTCTCTATTACCAGCAAACACCAACGCAGATACTGAACAAAAACTTCCTCTTTCAGGACTTCTGCGCGATCAGCAGTTAAGCTTATCTGGCAAGGTTGACAAATCCATTCTTTGTAACGATCCTCAATCTCAACAAGAGCCGATTAACTCAATCACAATTCAAATACCACTAGTAGATAAAGTTAGTATTCTCGGTCAATTAACTGTTAATGGCATTTCCAAACCTCTGGAATTCACCGCTGTACCACAAACAAATAAGGAAAAATCTCCGAAGTCAACCAGCCATTAAAAATGGGCATTGGGCATTGGGAAGAGTTTTACTATTACCCATTACCCATTACCCATTATTTACATAAGAGATTAAAAAATGAATCAGTTACTTAGAAATAAGCAATTTTCTCCGTCATATCAACAGATATTTGGCATTACCTTATTTAGCTTGTACACTGCGATTGCCTTTGAAACTAGCAGCAGTATCGCCGCACCCCCAGCCAGCCTAGATAATTGGCGCTTTAACCCAGATAAACTGCAACTAGAAATTACCCTCTCCGCAGGTACCACTCCCAGCTACTTCTATCTTGCTCAACCCCCGCGTCTTGTCGTCGATATACCGAATACTAAATTGGGACGTGTTCTTACCCAAGAAAATTATTCTGGAGCCATCCAAAGTGTTCGAGTTTCCCAACTAAACGCTAGTGTTACTCGCATTGTTTTGGATTTAGCACCAGGGATTGTTTTAGATCAAAATCAGGTGCAACTACAACCTGTTTCCCGACAGAACCCCACGCGCTGGATATTAAGCTCTGTCATTGCTAATGATAGCACTTCTTCACCAAATAACTACCAACAGCAACCCTTTGTTACTGTACCGCCCTTAACTCCTAACAACCCCTCTCAACTACCCGACACTACTCTCCCTCCAGCTACTTTCCCCAATCAATCTGGTAACCTTAATCGCGTTACAGTCCCCAACTATGTGCCTAGTGTTCCTAATTCTGGGAACTATCCAGCCAATGTTCCTGATATCAAAGTGATTGAGTTTGGTCAACCGCTTCCCAAAGCAAATAAGCGATCGCCATCACCCCAAAACCAAAACTAAAATCTCTCCGTATCCTGAGGCGTTCCGACAGCACCAGGTTGAGATAAAAAGAAATTTTGAGCAGATTCATTCTGATATATGCATCGAATATCAGGTTTCTCACTGTCTAAATTACCCGTAAAACCAAAGGTATTCAGACGATTCTTACATTCTCTTACTTGATCAGAAGTTATCAGCTTTTTCTGTTCTAAAAGTGCCCAGTTATTTTGACGCAGAACGCATCCAGGACGCATACTCGGTTGAGCAACATAGACATTAAACGGGTTGAGAGTCACAAACAGTCTGGCATCCATTACCATAGCGCTGGCTCCATACTGTACGCAAAGATCAGGATTTGGAGCTTTGGTGTCAATAAATTCACGAGAAGCCACATTTGATGGAGTTAACGTGGTTGTAGAACTAAAAGCAATGCCAATACCAATTCCCAGAATTAACACCCCTCCCAAAATGGCGATCATGGTGAAATTAAGTACTGGGGATTGGAAAGCAGGGGGTTTAGAAGTAGTAGCCGATCTACCAGTTGATTTACGTCTCATTTTTGCTTGTTCACCTTCGCGCCGAATTGGTAGAGAGTGGTCTCAACTTCTCTCCCTCATTTAGTATGCCGAGTTTGGAGAGTAATTACCCGCTTTCTTTTTCCCAGTATATCGTGCTGATCTTACGAGGAATAGCGATCGCTCTTAGTGCGGGCGTTTCACACCATCGCACTTTCAATAATACCAATTTAATTTTTTGTCTCACCCATTCGGCCTTTGCTACCGTTTGCAATACACACCATTCGTAGGGACACAGCAATGCTGTGTCCCCACCCGTCTTGCATCCAAACGAGAACCACTATGTTGTCTCTTGTATAACAAGACAGTCAGCAAAAACAATGAAATACTAAGTAAATATCCTGAATGCTGCTAAAAGAGCTGTGAAATGGAGCCATTGGCAGCACTGGCAACCCCCAGAAGGGCTGGTATTGGTCGTTTTAGATGATGTAACAGACTTAGGGAATTGTCGAGATTTCCTCCCCAAAACCAACCGTTTCCGCCTTTTGATGACAACCAGATTGCGGAACCTAGACGCCAATATTCAGGAAATACTGCTAGATGTGTTGTCATCGACTGAAGCTTTGCAGTTGTTCACAGCCATAGCTGGTGAAAAGCGGGTAAAAAAAGAACCAGAAACAGCAAAAGAATTGTGTGCTTGGTTGGGATATCTGCCATTGGGTTTAGAGTTAGTCGGACGGTATTTAGCAAAAAAACCGCCTCATTGGACATTAGCCAAAATGTTGCAACGGCTAAAAGCACAGCGACTAGAAGATGAAGCCATCAACCCGGAATTGCACAAAACTCTGAGTACAGCACAACGAGGACTAAAAGCCGCATTTGAGTTAAGTTGGCTAGAACTCGAACCCATGACACAGAGTATTGCTGAGTTCTTAAGCTTGTTTGCACCAGATATCTTTGTTTGGGAATGGGTAGAGTCTGCAACTAATTTACTCAACTGGAATACTGCTGATGTAGAAACCGCAAACGACAAACTTTATGAACGCCATTTAATTCAGTTTGTCGAAGATACCGCAGATGGCTATAAAATTCACCCCTTAATTCGGGAATTTCTGCAAACCAAACTCACAGCATCACCGCAAGCGGAAGAATTGAAACAGGCTTTTGCATCTGTTTTTGTGGACATTGCTAAAGAAATACCCGAATCACCAACCCAAGAGTTTATTAAATCAGTAAAAAATGCTATCCCTCATTTAGCAGAGGTAGCCCAAAATATGACTGCTGCTATTAGTGATGAAACTTTAATTTTGCCTTTTGTTGGTTTAGGGAAATTTTATGAAGCACAGGGATTGTATCAGCTTGCAGAATCTTGGCGTGAGCAATCTGTATCAGTAGTAAAATCCCGCTTAGGAGAAGAGCATTCTTATGTCGCAGCCAGTTTCAACAACTTGGCGGCACTCTACGAATTTCAAGGCAGGTATAAAGAAGCTGAACATCTTTACCTCAAAGCTTTAGAACTCAGCCAACGCCTACTGGGGGAAGAACATCCCGATGTCGCATCCAGTTACAACAATTTGGCTTATCTTTACGACTCTCAAGGCAAGTATACAGAAGCCGAACATCTTTACCTCAAATCTTTGAAGCTCAGACAACGACTTTTGGGAGATGAGCATCCCGATGTCGCGTCTAGTTTCAGCAACTTGGCTTATATTTACTATCTCCAAGGCAGGTACACGGAAGCTGAATCTCTTCACCTCGAAGCTTTAGAACTCAGACAAAAACTGTTGGGAGAGAAGCATCTCCATGTTGCTGAAAGTTTCAACAACTTGGCTTTACTCTACAATTCTCAAGGTAAATACACAGAAGCAGAAGCTCTTTTCCTCAAAGCTTTAAAAATATGGCAAAAGCTGCTGGGAGATGAGCATCCCGATTTTGCCACTGGTTGTGATAACTTAGCTAATTTTTACAATTTCCAAGGCAGGTACAAAGAAGCTGAATGTCTTTTTCTTAAAGCTTTGAAACTCAGGGAAAGGCTGTTAGGAGATGAGCATCCCTATATCGCCTCTAGTTTTAACAACTTGGCTAAACTTTACTATGACCAAGGCAGATACACAGAAGCTGAACCTTTGTACCTTAAAGCTTTGGCAATTGCTGAACTCAGCTTAGGCGTAAATCATCCCAACACAATCAAAACTCGTAAAAATCTGCAATTATTGCGGGATAATTACCATTCTTAGCGAGAGTTAGGCAGGTAAAATGCCCATCACACAAAATTGCATAACTTATTTTTTGATATCCCAATCCTCCCTTATTCTCACCTTCCTCTCTGCGCCTCTGCGCCTCTGCGTGAAACAAAAAAGCGCTAACCCAAAATACTACCAGCTTGAAAAATCTGTTCAACAGTCAAATTCAACTCCGGGAAAGATGGTGAAACTATCCGCTCATCATTTCTAAATCGACTAACCTGATACTCACCATCAATCAATTCATAAATAGAAATAGTTGGTTGTTTCGGATTCCCTATGTAGGGAGTCCCACCCAAAGCTAAATAATCAACAATCCAATATTCTTGAATACCAATCTCTTCATAATCCCTAGCTTTAGTTAAATAATCAATTCGCCAGTTAGTACTAACAACTTCTATTACTAATGGAATTGATGCACCTTGAGTAACAGTAGATTCTTTTTTCCATAACGGCTCATTTACTAAATTAGAGCGATTTAGTACCACTACATCTGGTAAATAGCATGATTCACCCTCAGGCGGCTTGACTAGTACTTGATTAGGTATGCCGTAAGGAAGATTTAATCGTTTACATTCAAAACCTAACTCGACAATCAAAAACCCTTTAATATCTTCATGTTCTCCTATAGGCTGATTCACTTCGACAATTACCCCATTATGCAGTTCATAACGCTTCTCTTCTGGCTTCCATTCGACAAAATCTGCAAAAGTTACTGGTTTTGGTAAAGCTTGGCTCATAACTTACCTACCTTTGTCAACCCTCAAATTACTCAAAATTCAACCCCTAATGGCGATCGCACGAAACAAAAAAACCTAGGGGCGGGGAAACCCCGCCCTCGCAATGCCTAAGCTGCTACCAGTGTTTTTTCCAGAGGCGTCCAACGGAAATAGCGATCGCCACCCCGCTCAATAACCACCTTCACCCGTGGTTCCAAACTAGGCAAAGTCGCTAAATACTCAATTTCCTGATCAGACAGAACATGACCCTCAATAATCCACAATACCAACCCCTTAGACTTGGGTGGTAACTGTTCTAGCTGATAACTGAGAATCGGGGGTAGATAGTATACCTCACCCACAGCCGCACCACTACCAGTACTTTTTTTACCAAGATGCGGTGGTCTGACACCATGAACCCTCGTCAGATAAGCAGCCACATCCCCCAGTCCCCTAGCCGTAATGTGGAGGTTAGCATAGCCAGCCGCACGTAGTCGGCGGCGATATCGACCCTCATAACCCCCTTCCAGAGGAACATACACCCCAAGAGCGCCAAATTTTTCCAGATCCCGAATTAACGCATTGCCAGTGGTAAGTAGTGCCATAGATTTTCGTCTTATTCCACTTAGATATCTCTATTATTTACCGTTTGCCAATAGATTAAGTTAGATTAAGTGACATAATTTAAGCAAAATGGTTTTAAAGACAGAACTTACGTCTCTCTCCCTTAGCCCAAGCCAAAAAATCCCTGGCAAAATACTGGACAAAAGTAAAGAAATGATTTATATTTTGAGATTGTGACCAAACAGTAAAAATAGAGTGTACTCTTATTCGCAATTCTGAGCTAGTGTTAGCATCAAGGGCTGATGAATCAATTCCCTAGGGAATGAGCTAGCTTATATCGGTAAGAGCAATCAGTTGATCACGCTTGGCTGAAGCGTGTAAGCTTTCGGAGGGATAACTGCTCCCATGCTCCCATTGAAGAAAGAAGTAAATGTCTAGACTTGTCTAAGCTTTACGAAGCAGACTGGTAAACTAAATAAAGCTTTCCGGTCAATTGAGGATCTGGCGGATAAAAAAACCACAGCTAAACCTCAGATCCAGACTACATTCACACCTGAAGCCCCTGAAAAAAAAACAGGCAAAACCTTAAACAATAGTTTAAAGTAATTAGTGAAGTAGAAAATGAGCAGCAATGTTGGTTTAATCGCATTGCATCAGCCTCACGAAAAGGATACTGAGCGGAAATCAGCCGCTTAAGTCCAACTAAAACCTCCAGAGTGCCAGAGTAATTGCTTGGACGAAAGCATTGCTGCACAAAGCGTAAAGCAGTAGCGCCTTGCATTGATTCCAGAAGTAATTCCTTCCCAAGGATTGGGAAGACACCTATGGCTGTTCTGGTGACCAAGAGAGTAAAAGTAGACAGATTCACCAAACAGTAGGGACAAGGTTTGTTGCGTCACAAAGAATTTGAACTAGTATCAGCTAGTGCAAATCCCAGAGGCTCGTCCACCCTCAGCTGACGCTGAAAAAGTGTGTCCTCTAAAGTCCGATTCCAAGGTCAGCAACTAGAAAGGAGAACCAGTTACTGTGTCTGTAGGTATTCTCGGCACCAAGCTGGGCATGACTCAAATCTTTGACGAGGCAGGAAGAGCTATTCCTGTCACGATTATTCAAGCCGGGCCATGCACTGTTACACAAGTTAAAACGAAACAAACCGACGGTTACTCCGCCATCCAAGTTGGTTACGGCGAAGTTAAACCAAAGGCATTAAACAGACCCCTGCTAGGACATTTGGCCAAATCATCTGCCCCAGCATTGCGTCACTTGAACGAATATCGCACCGATAGCTCCAGCGACTACGCCTTAGGTCAAGAGATTAAAGCAGATATTTTTAGTGCAGGTCAAATTGTCGATGTAGTCGGCACAAGCATCGGACGTGGTTTCGCAGGCAACCAAAAGCGTAACAACTTTGGTCGCGGGCCCATGTCACATGGTTCCAAAAATCACAGAGCGCCAGGTTCCATCGGTGCTGGTACTACACCAGGTCGTGTCTATCCAGGTAAGCGGATGGCAGGGCGTTTGGGTGGTAAACGCGTCACAATTAGCAAGCTGACTGTGGTGCGAGTAGATACGGAACGCAACTTATTACTAATTAAGGGAGCAATTCCTGGTAAACCAGGTGCTCTAGTAAGTATCGTGCCTGCAACCCTAGTAGGTAGAGCAAAATAGCTGTTAGCTGTCAGCGTCAGCAGCAAAACTCAGGAAAACTGACAATTGACCCTTCAGGGAACGTCAGTTGTTCATGAGGGAGAACCCCAAGACCGCACTGACTCACAACTGACAACTGACAACTGACAACTAACAAAGGACAAATGGCAAAATGGTTGAGAGTGTAATTAAAAATTGGCAAGGAGAGCAAGTCGGAGAGACAAGCTTCGAGTTGCGGGTTGCCAAACCAGAAACCGCATCTCATATTGTACACAGAGCATTAGTCAGACAATTGAACAATGCTCGCCAAGGAACCGCCAGTACAAAAACTCGTTCTGAAGTCAGAGGCGGCGGTCGCAAACCTTGGCGACAAAAAGGTACCGGTCGTGCTCGTGCAGGTTCTATTCGTTCACCCCTCTGGCGTGGTGGTGGTGTAATTTTTGGGCCCAAACCCAGAGATTTTGACCTAAAGTTAAACCGCAAAGAGCGGCGTTTAGCACTGCGGACAGCCTTAGTAAGCCGCATCGAAGACTTGATTGTGGTAGAAGAATTTAGCGCCGAGCTACAACGCCCCAAAACCAAGGAATTGGTAGCAGCATTGGCACGTTGGGGAGCAGCACCAGAAATGAAGGCGCTGTTAATTTTGCCGGAAATTGCCGAAAACATCCGTTTATCAGCCCGCAATATAGAAAATTTAAAGCTAATTGCCGCTGACCAGCTAAATGTTTATGATTTGCTGCACGCTGACAAGGTTGTAGTTACAGCATCAGCCCTAGAAAAAATTCAGGAGGTCTACAGTGGCTAAGTTTGACCCCCGTGACCTTGCCGATTTAGTGCGTCGCCCCATTGTCACCGAAAAGGCGACCATCCAAATGGAGCAAAATAAATACACTTTTGAAGTAATTCCCAAAGCAACCAAGCTGGAAATTAGAGCAGCAATTGAAGACTTGTTTCAAGTTAAGGTTGTCAAAGTTAATACTCATATGCCACCGCGTAAAAAACGGCGCGTTGGCAAATTCGTTGGTTTCAAGCCCCAATACAAGCGAGCTATTGTCACCGTCGCACCTGGGGACGAAGAAAAGATTAGACAGGTTCTATTCCCAGAGGTCTAAAATTTTAGATTTTAGTTTTTAGATTTATTTAATCCAAAATCCAAAATCCAAAATTAACAACAGACCAGCGGATAATCCAAAATCCAAAATCTGAAATCAAAAATCGTTTATGGGTACTCGTTCTTATCGCCCTTATACCCCCAGTACTCGCCAAGTTACAATCTCCGACTTTGCGGAAATCACGAAATCCGAGCCAGAAAAATCACTAACTGAATCGGTACATCGTCCCAAAGGTCGGAATAATCAAGGGCGGATAACCAGCCGTCGCCGGGGTGGCGGACACAAACAGCTTTACCGCATTATTGACTTTAAACGAGATAAGCGGAATATTCCGGCTACAGTTACGGCAATTGAATACGATCCCAACCGGAACGCGCGGATTGCCTTGCTGCTTTATGCAGATGGCGAAAAACGCTATATCCTCCAACCTAACGGGTTGACTGTGGGTAAAACCGTGATTGCTGGCTCTGATGCACCCTTTGAGGATGGCAATGCTTTGCCCCTCTCAAACATACCCTTGGGTACTAGCGTTCACAACGTAGAAATGACTCCTGGTAAAGGCGGTCAAATCGTGCGTGCTGCTGGTGCTACCGCCCAAGTAGTGGCAAAAGAAGGTAATTATGTAACTCTCAAGTTGCCTTCAGGAGAAGTTCGCTTGATTCGGCGTGAGTGTTACGCCACCATCGGACAAGTAGGCAACACCGACGCCAGAAACCTGAGTGCAGGTAAAGCAGGGCGAAACCGTTGGAAAGGTCGCCGTCCTAAGGTCAGAGGTAGCGTCATGAACCCAGTTGACCACCCACATGGCGGTGGTGAAGGTAGGGCGCCTATCGGTAGACCAGGCCCTGTGACACCTTGGGGTAAACCTACCTTGGGTGCTAAGACACGGAACCGGAAGAAACTCAGCAGCAAATTGATTGTGCGTCGTCGCCGCAAATCTTCTAAACGCGGTCGTGGTGGTCGTCAGTCTTAGAATTTTAGATTTGAAATTTGGGATTTTAGATTGGGTTTACTTTTAAGTATTCAAAATTTGCGAACTCTGATCAGCAGCCTAATTATCCAAAATCCGAAATTCTCAATCCAAAATTCCTCCAGGTTCCGCAGTCGCTCATAGGGAGCCATTGCGTTGGAAGGGTTCCCTGGCTTAAAGCAAGTGGCATGGAGATACCCAAGACAGCGCTGCATCACCAAAATCCAAAATCCAAAATCTAACTATGGGTCGTTCTCTAAAAAAAGGTCCTTTCGTCGCTGATCATCTGCTCAGTAAGATTGAAAAGCTGAACGCTAAAAACGAAAAACAAGTTATTAAAACTTGGTCGAGAGCTTCGACAATTTTACCCCTGATGGTAGGTCATACCATAGCGGTTCACAATGGTCGCCAACACGTCCCAGTTTTTGTAAATGAGCAAATGGTAGGGCATAAGTTGGGGGAATTTGCCCCAACTCGTACCTACAGGGGTCATGGGAAAAGTGACAAAAAAGCAGGCAGGTAGTCAATAGTTCTTAGTCCTTAGTCCTTAACTAATGACTAGTGACTAATGACTATTGACAAATGGAGAAAATTATGGCTACTGATACTACTGAAGCAAAGGCGATCGCCCGTTATATACGCATTTCTCCCTACAAAGTGCGTCGCGTACTCGATCAAATTCGGGGGCGATCATATAGAGAAGCGTTAATCATCCTAGAATTCATGCCCTATCGTGCCTGTGAACCAGTATTAAAGGTTCTCAGAAGCGCCGCCGCTAATGCCGAGCATAACTCTGGGCTAGATCGAAGCAACCTAGTAATTACCCAGGCTTATGCCGACCAAGGCCCGGTTCTGAAGCGGTTCCAGCCCAGAGCTCAGGGACGAGCTTACCAAATTCGCAAGCCCACGTGTCATATCACTGTTGCTGTTGGTGCCGCAGCCCAATAAGCACGCTTACACGAAAAATTGCGTAAAGTAAGAAATTTTAGAGGAAGCATTTGTGGGACAGAAGATACATCCAGTTGGTTTTCGCCTGGGTATTACCCAAGAGCACCAATCCCGTTGGTTTGCCGTTCCTGACCGTTATCCAGAACTTCTACAAGAAGACTACAAACTTCGTCAATACATAGAACAAAAACTGGGCAGACTCGCGCAAAACAACGCCGGGATTTCCGAGGTGAGAATTGAGCGCAAGGCTGACCAAATCGATCTAGAAGTACGCACAGCCAGACCAGGTGTGGTAGTTGGTCGTGGTGGTCAAGGTATCGAAGCATTGCGCACGGGACTCCAAGAACTGTTGGGTAGCAATCGCCAAATTCGCATTAACGTAGTAGAAGTACAACGAGTTGATGCTGATGCCTACCTGATTGCGGAATACATCGCTCAACAATTGGAGCGCCGTGTTTCCTTCCGGCGGGTTGTACGGCAAGCCATTCAACGTGCTCAAAGGGCTGGTGTTCAAGGGATTAAAGTTCAAGTTAGCGGTCGGCTCAACGGTGCAGAAATTGCCCGGACAGAGTGGACTCGTGAAGGTAGAGTTCCTCTACACACCTTACGGGCTGACATTGACTACTCTTATTGCACAGCCAAAACGGTTTACGGCATTCTCGGCATCAAAGTTTGGGTGTTTAAAGGAGAAATTATCCCTGGACAGGAAGAAACTCCACCACCACCCACAACCCGTGATCGAGATCGCGATCGCGAACCTCGTCGTCGTCAACAACAACGCCGTCGCCAGCAATTTGAAGACCGCTCCAATGAGGGGTAATAGGTCATGGGTAATAGGTAATAGGAAATCAAAGAACTAATTACCTTTTTCCCCATTACCTTTTTCCCAATTACCGATTACCAATTAGCAAGTCATGTTAAGTCCTAGAAGAACTAAATTCCGCAAACAACAACGCGGACGGATGGAGGGTCTCGCCAGCCGTGGTAGCACCTTCAATTTTGGTGATTTTGCACTCCAAGCTCAAGAACCGGCTTGGATTACCTCCCGGCAAATTGAAGCTTCTCGTCGGGCTATGACCCGTTATATCCGCAGGGGTGGACAAATCTGGATTCGGATTTTCCCCGATAAACCTGTAACCATGCGTCCCGCAGAAACTCGGATGGGTTCCGGTAAGGGTTCACCAGAGTTTTGGGTAGCCGTAGTTAAGCCTGGGCGAATTTTATTTGAAATCGGTGGTGTTACCGAAGAAATCGCCCGTGAAGCTATGCGTTTGGCTTCGCATAAGCTGCCTATAAAAACTAAGTTTCTTGTCCGCTCTCAACCACAGGAGCAGGAGTAGGTTATGCCGCTTCCCAAAATTTCAGAAGCTAGAGAATTAAGTGACGATAAGCTGTCTGAGGAAATTCTCGCAGTTAAAAGAAAACTATTTCAGTTGCGCTTGCAAAAAGCAACCAGACAACTAGAAAAGCCCCACCAGTTCAAACACGCCCGACATCGCCTAGCCCAATTGCTGACGGTAGAGGAAGAACGTAAACGGGCAGCAAGTGAATCGGCTAAAGCAGAAAAGTAGGAGATTATGGCAGTCAAAGAACGAGTTGGCTTGGTAGTGAGCGACAAAATGCAAAAAACGGTGGTAGTCGCTATCGAAAACCGAGCTCCCCATCCCAAGTACGGCAAGATTGTAGTTCAAACCCAGCGCTATAAAGTCCACGACGAAGATAATAAGTGCAAAGTAGGCGATCGCGTTCGGATTCAGGAAACCAGACCCCTGAGTAAAACTAAGCGCTGGCAAGTCACAGAAATCCTCAACGCCAAAGCTACAACATAAATAGTTGTTACAAAACTAACAACGACCCAAGGGAGACCAATTGTGATTCAACCCCAGACTTACCTGAATGTCGCAGACAATAGCGGTGCCCGCAAACTAATGTGCATCCGCATCTTAGGGGGCGGCAACCGTCGTTATGGCGGCGTGGGTGATAAAATTATCGCCGTTGTTAAAGATGCCCAACCCAACATGGCTGTAAAAAAGTCTGATGTTGTGGAAGCTGTAATCGTTCGTACTCGCAAAGCTATAAATCGTGACAGCGGTATGTGTATTCGCTTTGACGATAACGCCGCAGTAATCATCAACAAAGATGGTAATCCCAGAGGTACACGGGTCTTTGGACCAGTTGCACGGGAACTGCGTGACAAAAACTTCACCAAAATTGTTTCTCTGGCTCCGGAGGTGCTGTAATGCCAAAACAGCCGCAACCCAAAGTTTTTTATAAAATGCACGTCAAAGCTGGGGACACCGTGCAAGTAATTGCTGGCAAAGACAAAGGTAAAGTTGGAGAAGTGCTCAAAGCCCTCCCCCAACTCAGCAAAGTCCTTGTTAAAGGTGTCAATATTAAAACTAAGCACGTTAAACCCCAGCAAGAAGGAGAATCAGGGCGGATTGTCACCCAGGAATTCCCCATCCATAGCTCTAACGTGATGCTTTATTCCACCAAGCAAAACGTCGCTAGTCGCGTCTGTTACACTTTCACCCCAGAAGGCAAGAAAGTACGGAAGCTGAAGAAAACCGGCGAGCTACTTGATAAATAGTCAATAGCAGCACACAAAAGACACAGAACTTTCCCTGACAAAGCCCAGGGATAATCAGGACGAAAAAATATGGCGGCAACAAGACTCAAAAGCTTATACCAAGAGACAATTATCCCCAAACTGACCAATCAGTTTCAATACACCAACGTGCATCAAGTACCGAAGGTAGTGAAAATAACTGTTAACAGAGGTTTGGGAGAAGCGGCTCAAAATGCTAAGTCACTAGAAGCGTCTTTAAACGAAATTGCGCTGATCACTGGTCAAAAACCAGTGGTAACGCGGGCAAAAAAGGCGATCGCCGGCTTCAAAATTCGTCAAGGCATGCCTGTTGGTATCATGGTGACCCTGAGAGGCGAACGGATGTATGCCTTTCTCGACCGACTTGTTAGCCTAGCATTGCCCAGAATTCGGGATTTTCGCGGCGTCAGCCCTAAAAGCTTTGACGGTCGCGGTAACTATACTCTGGGTGTGAGAGAACAGCTAATTTTTCCAGAAGTCGAGTACGACAGCATCGATCAAATCCGTGGTATGGATAT
Source organism: Cylindrospermum sp. FACHB-282 (assembly GCF_014697195.1). Taxonomy (GTDB): domain Bacteria; phylum Cyanobacteriota; class Cyanobacteriia; order Cyanobacteriales; family Nostocaceae; genus Cylindrospermum. Next base: position 37,870 of record NZ_JACJRJ010000041.1, read on the forward strand.
TTCCATTATTACCACAGCGAAAAATGACGAAGAGGGCCGCGCCTTACTTAAAGAAATGGGAATGCCCTTTCGCGATCAATAAGTTCATCTAAAGAGGGAACGATGGCGGCTAACGACACAATTGCAGATATGCTGACGCGCATCCGCAATGCCAATCTGGCAAGGCATCAAACTACACAAGTGCCAGCCACAAAAATGACTCGTAATATTGCCAAAGTGTTGCAGAACGAAGGCTTTATTGCTGAATTTGTAGAAGCGGAAGAAGGGGTAAAGCGCAATCTGGTGATTTCCCTGAAATACAAGGGTAAAAATCGTCAGCCCCTAATCACCGCTTTAAAGCGGGTGAGTAAGCCAGGTTTGCGTGTTTACTCCAATAGAAAAGAATTACCAAGGGTACTAGGTGGCATCGGCATTGCCATTATTTCTACATCCAGTGGGATCATGACCGACCGCGAAGCACGGCGTCAGAACTTGGGTGGTGAAGTACTTTGCTATATTTGGTAGTCGTCAAGTACGTCAATCGTCAGTAGTCCAGATCCAATCAACTGACAACTGACAACTGACAAAGGATAAAGGACAAAGGACAAAAAGTCATGTCTCGTATTGGTAAGCGTCCAATTACTATTCCCGCTAAGGTACAAGTGGCGATTGATGGCACAAAGGTTGTAGTGAAAGGGCCAAAAGGAGAGCTTTCACGCAATCTTCCTGTCAATGTCACCTGCTCCCAAGATGGGGAAACATTGCTGGTAACACGTCGGGATGAAACCCGTACCTCCAGGCAACTGCACGGTTTAAGCCGCACTTTAGTTGCCAACATGGTTGAAGGAGTTTCTAGTGGTTTTCAGCGTCGTTTGGAAATTCAAGGAGTTGGCTACCGGGCACAACTTCAAGGCAGTAACCTATTGTTGAATATGGGTTACAGCCATCAAGTACAAATTGTTCCACCAGAAGGAATTCAGTTTGCAGTAGAAGGGACTACTAACGTCATCGTCAGCGGCTATGACAAAGAAATAGTAGGCAACACAGCAGCAAAAATTCGTGCCGTTCGTCCACCAGAACCTTATAAAGGTAAAGGCATTCGCTATGCGGGTGAAGTGGTAAGACGTAAAGCTGGTAAGACTGGTAAGAGTGGTAAGAAATAAAAATGAAACTTACTCGTAGAGAATCAAAAGAGCGTCGCCATCGACGCGTCCGTGGTAAAGTTAGTGGTTCCTCAGAACGTCCACGGTTAGCCGTATTTCGCTCTAATGAGCATATCTATGCTCAAGTAATAGATGATACTCAGCACCATACCCTAGTAGCAGCTTCGACCATCGAACCAGAGTTGAAATCTAGTTTAGGTTCAGGCTCTAACCGCGAAGCATCTGTACAAGTTGGCAAACTGATAGCAGCGAGATCGCTAGAAAAAGGCATCACCAAAGTCGTATTTGATCGTGGTGGCAACCTCTATCACGGTCGCATCAAAGCTCTAGCTGATGCAGCACGCGAAGCTGGGTTAGATTTCTAAAGTCATTTGTCCTGTGTCATTTGTCCTTGGTAAAAAAGCAAATGACTAATGACTAATGACCAATGACTAATGACTAATGACTAATTAGAGAGCATTAATTATGGCAACAGAGCGTAAAACTAGAACAAAGCGTGCCAAAAAAGAAGAAACCACTTGGCAAGAGCGAGTTATCCAAATCCGACGGGTGAGTAAGGTGGTCAAAGGCGGTAAGAAACTCAGCTTCCGCGCGATCGTCGTCGTCGGTAACGAACGTGGTCAAGTTGGTGTGGGAGTAGGCAAAGCCTCAGATGTAATTGGTGCTGTGAAAAAAGGCGTTGCCGATGGTAAAAAACATCTAATAGATATCCCCATCACCAAATCCAACTCTATCCCTCATCCCATTAATGGTACTGGCGGTGGCGCTAAGGTGATGATGCGACCAGCAGCACCAGGTACTGGGGTAATTGCTGGTGGTGCTGTTCGGACTGTATTAGAATTGGCAGGAGTTCGGAATATTCTTGCCAAGCAACTCGGCTCTAATAATCCCCTGAATAATGCAAGAGCTGCCGTTAACGCCCTATCTACACTGCGTACCTTTGCCGAAGTCGCTGAAGATCGAGGCGTTCCCATTGAAAATCTCTACATCTAGTAGGGGCTATCTCGCAAAGTATTAGTGTAAATAATTACTAATTACATCATGAGACTCAACGATGTTAAGCCTCAAAAAGGCTCAAAAAAACGCCGTAAGCGTGTAGGTAGAGGTATTTCAGCAGGTCAAGGTGCTAGTGCTGGTCTAGGTATGCGGGGTCAAAAATCCCGGTCTGGTAGCGGCACTCGACCTGGTTTTGAAGGTGGTCAACAGCCATTGTACCGCCGCTTACCTAAGTTGAAAGGCTTTCCAATTATTAATCGGAAAATTTACACTACGATTAATGTAGAGAAGCTAGCCACCCTGCCTGCCAATACAGAAGTAACTTTGATCTCCTTAAAAGCTGCTGGTATTCTCACTGCTGTCAAGGGGCCATTGAAAGTTTTAGGTAATGGAGAATTGGGCGTCCCGCTCAAGGTGCAAGCGGCAGCTTTTACGGGCCAAGCTCGTAGCAAAATTGAGGCTGCTGGTGGGAGTTGTGAAGTGGTGAAGTCTTAGAGCAGTTTCCAGAACAGCGTACTTTCATTCCAGCTAACTTGCTTCCAGCGCCTAGTTCACTATAAAGGTAGAACTCTATGATCAGTCGAGATAAAGCCCCAACGGCTCAAGAAACTTTTATGCAGATGGCGCAAGCAGCTGGACTGAGAGGGAGGCTGCTTGTCACCGTCGGTATTTTAATTTTGGTTCGCCTAGGTATCTTCTTACCAGTTCCAGGAATTAATCGCCAGAGGTTTGCCGAAGCAATATCGGGCAACAATTCAATATTCGGTTTATTGGATATATTTTCTGGGCGGGGGCTTTCTACTTTGGGAGTTTTTGCCTTGGGGATTTTGCCCTTTATTAATGCCTCCATTATCATCCAATTGCTCACCGCTGCCATTCCCTCTTTAGAAAATCTACAGAAAAATGAAGGTGAAGCAGGTCGGCGGAAAATATCGCAGATTACACGTTATGTCACTGTAGGTTGGGCGATTGTTCAAAGTGTGGCTTTTTCGGCATTATTCCTCCAGCAATTTGCCTTAAACCCAGGACCAATATTCGTAGCTGAAACCGCGATCGCTCTTACTGCTGGTTCTATGTTCGTCATGTGGGCCTCGGAACTGATTACAGAACGCGGTATTGGCAATGGTGCATCTTTGTTGATTTTTGTGAATATTGTCGCTTCACTACCAAAATCCTTGGGTGACACTATCGACTTGGTACAAGTCGGGGGTCGGGAAATAGTGGGTCGCGTCATTGTACTAGTCTTAGTCTTCCTAGCAACAATTATCGGTATTGTGTTTGTGCAGGAAGGAATGCGTCGCATCCCGATTATTTCTGCTCGACGCCAAGTAGGTCGGCGAGTTTTGGCAGAGCAGCGTAGTTTCTTACCTCTACGGCTTAATCAAGGCGGCGTAATGCCAATCATTTTTGCCGCTGCCATCCTGAGTTTGCCACTGCTGATAGCCAATTTTACCAAAAATGCCGAATTGGCGAATATCGTTAACACTTATCTGAGTCCAAGTGGCACTGGCTCTTGGGTCTATGCCCTGGTATACATGATTTCCATAGTTTTTTTCAGCTACTTCTATTCGTCGTTGATTCTCAACCCAGTAGATGTGGCGCAGAACCTGAAGAAAATGGGTTCTAGTATTCCTGGCATTCGTCCAGGTAAAGCGACAAGTGAGTATATTGAGCGCGTAGCCAACAGACTCACTTTTTTGGGTGCGGTATTTTTAGGCTTGGTGGCGATAATCCCCACTGCAGTGGAAAGAGCTTTAGGTGTACCAACATTTAGGGGTTTGGGTGCCACCTCTTTATTAATACTGGTTGGTGTGGCAATTGACACAGCAAGGCAAATACAAACTTACGTAATCTCTCAGCGCTATGAAGGAATGGTGAAACAATAGTGACGCGATTAATCTTCTTGGGACCACCTGGAGCTGGAAAAGGAACTCAAGCTCAAACATTGGCTGAATTCTGGAATATTCCCCACATCTCTACGGGTGAAATATTACGGCAAGCAATGATTGAGCAAACCCCTTTAGGAATCAGGGCTGCTAGTTATGTTGATAGCGGTGAGTTAGTTCCTGACCAGCTAGTACAGGATTTGGTACAGGAGCGCCTCAATCAACCAGATGCCAAATCGGGTTGGATTCTTGATGGCTTTCCCCGCAAAGTGACACAAGCTATTTTTTTGGGGGAACTGCTGGATCAAATCAGTCAAGGTGACGAAAGAGTAGTCAACTTGGATGTACCAGATGAAGTGGTCATCGCCCGGTTGCTAGGTCGGGGACGAAAAGATGATAGCGAAGAAGTGATTTGTCGTCGTTTAGAAGTGTACCGCGCTGAGACTGCACCCTTGATTGACTATTACGGCGATCGCCAAAAGCTCCTGACTGTCAACGGCAATCAGTCCCAAGAAGAAGTCACTAACGCACTGAAACAGGTAATATCTGCCTAGCAAAACAAGATAAAGGCAGAAGGGGGAATGTAAAATTCAAAATTCAAAATTTTTCTCACTCCCCCACAGCCCCCATGCTTCCATCTTTAGGCAAGAAGCTGGTCAATTTTAGCTAAGATATATTAATAAACCGTTGATATATTTCTCAAATTGTGTTCTTGTGCAGACGAAGGTACTGCTACAGAACAGGAGACTGTTGAGTTGAGGAAAAAACAAATTGTCTAAGCAAGATCTGATTGAAATGGAAGGCACTGTCACTGAGTCATTGCCCAATGCAATGTTTCGCGTTGACTTGGACAATGGCTTTAACGTCCTGGCACACATTTCTGGAAAAATTCGCCGCAATTACATCAAGATTTTACCGGGAGATCGCGTCAAAGTGGAGTTAACTCCCTACGACCTGACAAAAGGCAGAATTACCTATAGACTAAGGAAAAAGTAAATTTATGCAAATAATTTTACCATAAACCCGCCTTTTCCTAACTGAACTATTTTCCCTAAAAATGCTATAATTTACTATTTGGAGTCAAGTACAAAAGGCATGAAAGTCAGAGCCTCAGTCAAGAAAATTTGTGAAAAGTGTAACGTGATTCGGCGCCGTGGTCGCGTCATGGTGATATGTGTTAATCCTAAACACAAGCAACGTCAAGGATAGCGATCTGACTACCAGAGTGAGGTGCAGCCTAAAATCACCATGAAAACGAAAAGACGCGATTAATCACGTTTTGTTAACTGTAATTACGAGAACAAGAGGGAGATATTCATTGTGGCACGGATTTCCGGAGTAGACCTTCCACGCGATAAGCGCGTCGAGATAGGTCTAACTTACATTTACGGAATTGGGTTATCAAGGTCGCAAAAAATTCTTGCAGCAACCAAAGTAAACCCAGATACCCGCATTAAAGACTTAACTGATGCCGATGTAGCGGCTCTGCGTGGGGAGATAGAAACCTATCAAGTTGAAGGGGATCTGCGGCGCTTGGAAGCAATGAGCATCAAGCGCTTAATTGACATTGGCTCTTATAGGGGCCGTCGTCATCGCATGGGCTTACCAGTAAGAGGACAAAGAACCCGTACCAATGCCAGAACCCGACGTGGGAGAAGGCAGACAGTGGCTGGTAAGAAGAAGGCCCCTGGTAAATAATTTTTTCCCGCTTGCAAATGAGAGCAAGTTGTACCCTCCTAAATTCACGAAACAAATATGGCAAGACAACCAACTAAAAAATCTGGGAGCAAAAAGCAAAAACGGAATGTGCCCAACGGCATTGGCTACATCCAGTCTACTTTCAACAATAGCATTGTCACCATTACTGATCAAAATGGAGATGTCATCTCCTGGGCAAGTGCTGGTTCTAGTGGATTTAAGGGAGCTAAAAAGGGAACTCCCTTCGCCGCACAAACCGCCGCTGAAAGTGCAGCACGTCGAGCTATCGATCAAGGGATGCGTCAAATTGAGGTAATGGTCAGTGGACCAGGAGCAGGTAGAGAAACCGCTATCCGGGCGCTCCAAGGTGCAGGACTGGAAATTACACTCATTCGGGATATTACCCCTATTCCCCATAATGGTTGCCGTCCGCCCAAACGCCGTCGAGTTTAAACAAAACCTATTAGGTACTGAAGGCAAGAAGTTAAAGCTAAGGTAAGTCACCTGCAATAGCTGCTTGGGCGTTTAACGTATAAACTGCTTTCGCAGGGTGAATACTAAAGAACTTCAGACGGCTTGGGTAACCAAAAGCGCATCAGATCTTCCCGCAGGGAGGGCTGCTAAACTTCGGACAACCCAAAATAATATCACCACCTGTGAGCTAAATAGGGGCGTCAAATTCAACCAGCATTGAATGTTGGCCATTTGATAGACTTCGGCAGAAGCTCAGGGTATGAAGTAAATTCGAGAGGCAATTGATTTGCCTGCTAGCAGCACCTTAAAAGGGAGGCTACTCCGTGGCGCAGTTTCAAATTGAATGTGTAGAGTCTAATACTGAGGAAAGTCGAAGCCATTACAGTAAATTTGTTCTGGAACCTCTGGAGCGTGGTCAAGGAACAACGGTTGGTAACGCACTGCGGCGGGTTTTACTCTCCAATCTAGAGGGTACAGCAGTTACAGCAGTAAGGATAGCCGGCGTTTCCCACGAGTTTGCCACAGTTCCGGGCGTGCGGGAAGATGTGTTGGAAATCCTCATGAAAATGAAGGAAGTCATACTCAAAAGCTATTCTTCTCAACCCCAAATTGGTCGGTTACTCGTTAACGGTCCAGCAACAATTACTGCGGCACATTTTGATTTGCCAAGTGAAGTAGAAGTCATAGATCCAACCCAGTATGTAGCCACCCTAGCTGATGGCGGCAAGCTGGAAATGGAATTTCGGATCGAGAGAGGTAAAGGTTATCGCACCGTAGAGCGAGGGCGTGAGGAAGCCACATCTTTGGACTTTCTACAAATCGACTCAGTCTTTATGCCCGTGCGAAAAGTCAACTATAGCGTCGAAGAAGCCCGTGGGGATGACTCGATCACTAAAGACCGCCTGCTGTTGGAAGTTTGGACAAATGGCAGTATCTCGCCTCAAGAGGCGTTATCCTCAGCAGCTGGTATCTTGGTAGATTTATTCAACCCGTTGAAAGATATTTCCCTTGAACCAACAGACACGGGTTCTGAGATACCAGATGACCCAACTGCCCAGATTCCCATTGAAGAGTTACAACTTTCTGTACGGGCATATAACTGCCTGAAACGAGCACAAGTTAACTCTGTGGCAGACTTGTTGGATTACACCCAAGAAGACCTCCTGGAAATTAAAAACTTTGGTCAGAAGTCAGCCGAAGAGGTAGTTGAAGCTTTACAGCGACGCTTAGGTATTACCCTGCCCCAAGAAAGAAGCTCTAAACACAGCTAAGACAAAACCGTTAATAATTCATAGTGCATTATTATGCGTCACCGTTGTCGGGTCAAAAAACTCAGTAAACCAGCTGACCAGCGCCGCGCTCTGTTGCGGGCACTGACCACCGAACTAATCCGTCATGGTCGGATCACCACTACTTTAATCCGAGCTAAAGTATTGCGAAGTGAAGTGGACAAAATGATCACCCTAGCCAAAAATGGCTCCTTAACAGCACGCCGGGAAGCCCTAGGCTACATCTACGATAAACAACTGGTTCATGCTCTGTTTGAGCAAGCTCCCACTCGGTATGGTAGCCGCCAAGGCGGTTATACTCGCATTCTGCATACCGTGCCGCGTCGGGGCGATCATGCTGAGATGGCAATAATTGAACTGGTCTAATCAGATTTTAGTCATTAGTCATTGATCAAGAATCGTGGACAAATGATGCAGCGCTTTGCAGGTAAATGAAGTACACCAACAGATGACTCACAAATTGCCTCAAAAAATAACTATGCAACTGCTGATAAAAATTGGTGTACCACAGTTACCTGAAATACGCTGTAAATGACAAAAGACAAAACCTGTATGTTAGAAAGCTGTCAGTCTATACCGAGTTACAGAGTAGCCTTGGTAATACAATACCTAGGCACTCGTTTTCACGGTTGGCAAAGGCAAAAAGCACAGCGAACAGTTCAGGAAGAGATAGAAACAGCTATAGCTACTGTTCTGGGCCATCATGTGACTTTACATGGCGCTGGGCGAACTGATGCCGGAGTTCATGCAGCAGCTCAGGTAGCCCATTTTGAAGCTACAAGTTTAATTCCTGCTCATAAGTGGGCAACAATACTTAACGGCTATCTGCCCCACGATATATTAATCAGGGGTTCAGCTAGTGTAGATGACCGTTGGCACGCTCGCTTTAGTGCAGCCTATCGACGGTATCGCTATACACTCTATACTGAAAATCTACCGAACTTGTTCGTGAGACCATTCAGTTGGCATTATTATCATGCACCTCTAGATGAATCCTTAATCCAATCTGCACTAAAACCTCTGATGGGAAAGCATCATTTGGCTGCTTTTCACCGTGCAGGGTCGAAGCGATCGCATTCTTGGGTAGAGGTGCAAGCAGCAGAGTGCCGTCGCAGTGGGCCATTTCTCCATATTGAAATTCAGGCAGATGGATTTTTGTATGGGATGGTGCGTCTGTTGGTAGGGATGCTGGTACAAGTAGGTTCTGGGCAACGCACGCTGGCTAGCTTCACCGAACTCTGGAAAGAACAACGCCGGGAAGAAGTGAAATATGCCGCACCTCCCCAAGGACTATGCTTATTGCGAGTTGGCTATCCAGATTTTCCCTTGAACAGAGAGATTTGGTATGACACCCTGCCACAGTTCGTCTGTCCTATAAATATTCCAGGAGAACATTCCCTGGAGGATTGGGGTACATCTTCCCCTACCCAAACCGTTTATCTTAATTCCACACAAGCAAGAAAATTACAACCCTAATGAACAAAACATACCTTCCTTCTCAAGATTCCCTTGAGCGTGAGTGGTACGTAGTAGACGCTACTGATAAACGCCTCGGTCGCCTGGCCAGCGAAATCGCCATGATCCTGAGAGGGAAAAAGAAGGCCGAATATACTCCCCACCTAGACACAGGTGATTTCGTCGTTGTGATCAATGCCGAAAAAGTAGCAGTCACGGGCAAAAAGCGCACCCAAAAGATATACCATCGCCATTCTGGTCGTCCCGGTGGGATGAAGACGGAAACTTTCGCCAAGCTGCAACAGCGCCTACCTGAAAGGATTTTAGAACATGCTGTCAAAGGGATGCTGCCCAAAAATAGCCTGGGTAAGCGGTTGTTTACCAAACTAAAAGTCTACGCTGGCCCCACTCATCCCCACGAGGCTCAACAACCCAAAGAATTAAACATTAATACAATTCCTGGAGAAGAAAATTAATGGTAGCAGTAGAAACTACTAGCGGTCGCGCTGTGTACTGGGGGACTGGTCGTCGTAAGTGCTCAGTAGCACGGGTACGCCTGGTTCCCGGTGAAGGTAAGCTAGTTGTCAATGGCAAGGATGGAGTATTGTACTTCCAATTCAACGCTAATTACCTGGGAGTCATCAAAGCGCCCTTAGAGACTTTGGGACTAGAAAATGAATATGACATTTTGGTGAAAGCAGAAGGTGGTGGCTTGACCGGACAAGCAGATTCCATTCGTCTGGGTGTTGCTCGCGCTCTGTGCCAACTAGACCCAGATAACCGCTCACCTTTGAAAACTGAAGGCTACTTGACTCGTGATCCTCGGGCAAAAGAACGGAAAAAATACGGTTTGCACAAAGCCCGAAAAGCACCTCAGTACTCCAAGCGCTAATCAATTTTGGATTTTAGATTTTGGATTCATCTAACAATCTAAAATCTGAAGTTATACAAGCGCCCAAAGACGGAAAGTTATAATTGATATAGATTCACCACAAAAAAGACAATGGCTAAATCTGATATTCATCCCAAATGGTATCCAGACGCTAAAGTTTACTGCAACGGTCAAGTTGTAATGACCATTGGTTCTACAAAGCCAGAACTGCACGTAGACGTTTGGTCTGGGAACCACCCATTTTACACTGGTACTCAGAAGATTATTGACACCGAGGGTCGAGTGGAGCGCTTCCTCCGTAAATATGGCATGAGCAGCACTCAAAGCGCTGAGGACACAGATAAAAAGTAGCCGGTTGGCTGTAGCTGTTAACGACGGCCCTGCATCTGCTGGGTCGATTGTCATTTAATGCTCAAGCCAACTTGTTATTTTAAGGAGCGAATGTGCTCCGCACACACTAGGTGAACGCACTCGTTATGGCTGAAACATACCTGCTGGAGAAACTAAAATCCGTTGAACAAACCTTCAATGAATTAACACGTCGCCTTGCTGACCCCGATACTGCCAAAAACCCTGATGAATATCAAAAAATTGCCAAGTCTCGTTCTTCCTTGGAAGAGGTAGTAAATACCTATGAGACTTGGAGAACTGTCCAAGAAGACTTGGCCGGAGCGCGTCAGGTACTCAAAGAGGCCAATGGCGATCCAGAGTGGCAAGAAATGGCAGCCCTGGAAGTAGAGGAACTGGGTCAAAAGCTGGAATACCTAGAAAGCCGCTTGAAAATCTTGCTGCTGCCCCGTGACCCTAATGATGATAAAAATATCATGTTGGAAATTCGCGCTGGCACTGGTGGCGATGAAGCCAGTATCTGGGCTGGGGATTTAGTCCGAATGTACACGCGCTATGCCCAAACCCAAAATTGGCGAGTCAAGTTGGTAAGCGAGTCTGAGGGGGAAATGGGCGGCGTTAAAGAGGCAATTCTAGAAATTCAAGGTGATAGCGTTTACAGCAAGCTGAAGTTTGAAGCTGGAGTGCATCGTGTGCAGCGGGTGCCTGCAACTGAAGCTGGCGGAAGGGTACACACTTCTACAGCCACTGTGGCAATTATGCCGGAGGTGGATGAAGTAGAAATCCATATTGACCCGAAGGATATTGAAATGAGCACAGCTCGCTCTGGTGGCGCTGGTGGACAAAACGTCAACAAGGTGGAAACCGCTGCTGATTTGTTCCACAAACCTACTGGTATCCGTATTTTCTGTACAGAAGAGCGCAGCCAGTTGCAAAACAAAGAACGGGCGATGCAAATTCTCCGGGCGAAACTGTACGAAATCAAGTTACGCGAACAACAAGAAGCTGTAACTTCTATGAGGCGATCGCAAGTTGGAACAGGATCACGCTCAGAAAAAATTCGTACCTACAACTATAAAGACAGCCGAGTTACTGACCACCGTTTAGGTCAAAACTATTCCCTAAACCCTGTGCTAGAAGGCGATATAGAGACTGTTATCCAATCTTGTATATCTCTAGACCAGCAGGAACGTTTGGCAGAGTTAGCCGTTTCCGGTACTGCTAGCTAATTACCGCTGTTAAATAACGTGGAAAACCGCTTGTTGAAAAGTTGCTTTTAACACATATAGGCGGTTTTCTAATGCCGTGCTAAGTGTATCTTCTATTTCACTGGGATAACTATAATAAGCAAATTCGTACTGCATGATGTGATTTAATTTCGTCCACTCCTTTAGGTTTGAGCAGTGGTAAATTAACTTTTCTGCTTCTTTTTGCCAACGAGCAAAAATCCGGTAGCTGAAAAAGCTGCTGCAAATGTTACCTTTTGTATCCCAGAAGGAAATAGACACTTGATGCTTTAGGCAGTGGATTTTCTTGATTTGCTTAACTTTGTAGCCTTTGGCTTTTAGAGCTTCTTTGGCCTCGTTATTGGAAATTTGCCACTGTTCTGGTTTAATCTTATTAGCGGTTATTAAGTTTTTACCTTTGCGGCGATATTGGTTAGTTGTGCGTGGCTTACGAAACATGATTCACCGTTGAAATTATTGGCAGTAAGGCCCAAAGTATTACTAGTGTTAGCTAATAATTAAATTAAAACTTTTATATCGACAACTTTCATTTTAGGATACCAACTACAACAAAAAATGTCAATAATAAACTAAAGTTGTAGTGTTGGCTCACTAGACTTGTAAATGCAGTTGAGTAGCTACATAAGCAGTGAACATTGAAAGCAGAGAAAAACTGGTTGAAATCATCAAACTAGCTCGTGGTTCCATGAGTCAGCGCGGGTTTGGCAAGCTTTTGGGGGTTTCTGCTACTGCTGTTCAGTTGTGGGAAAAGGGCGTGAACGTGCCAGACACAGAATATTTGGTGAAAATCGCAGCCAGAGCTGGTTATACACTCGATGAATTACTTAGCTGCTTGGATGGTAAGCCAATACAAGAAGCCTCCGATTTGAGTCTAATTTTGAGACAAATCCAGCATATGCCTCTAAACCAAGTAGCTCAGATTGCTCAAGCTGCTGCGGAACGATTTGCTGTTGTCGCTGAGTCTTTGGGAGATGGGACAAAAGCTAGTTAAATAATTACTGAACATGATATGATGCACCGAACATAACCCTTTTCCTAAGATTTGACTAAAAGCTGGCTGCTAGAACGTTCCACGATAAAATAAGTTAGTCTGACTGTTTTTCTGGATAAACCTGCACTTAAACTTGCAACTTACAATTCTAGATTTAGTTTAGCATTGGCAAGCCAAGTTGTAAATACCTAAATAAAATATTTATAGTCGAGAAAAACCCTAGTAAGTACAGTGGAAGAAATATTACAGTTGTGGATTTAGAAGCTAGGAATAAACTGATTGAAGTAGTGAAACTTGCTCGTGGCTCCATGAGTCAGAGGGGCTTTGGGAAACTTCTGGGCGTTTCTGCTACTGCGGTGCAGCTATGGGAAAAGGGAGATTCGATTCCAGATACACATAATTTAGCTAACATCGCAGATAGAGCAGGCTACACAATGGAAGAACTGCTTAACTATCTTGGTCTTAAACCTACATCAGAATCCTCAGATGTAAACCAGATGGTAAAGCACATCAGGTCTATGCCATTAAGTGAAGTAGCAATAATTGGTAGAGCTGTAATGGATAGATTGGCTGCTGCTGCTGAGGCGTCTGTAGATGGGGCAAAAACTAGTTAAATTTATTTAAATTAATAGTTACAAATTTAGCGATGCGGTTCTCTCTATGTTAAATGTGATGTCCTTTGTTGCAAAGATTCAACTCTATGGATATGGACAAACCTTTTTTGTATGACCAAAACTTCTAGGGAAGGACACAGCAGCTGGCTAAAGCTTTAGAGCAGAGGCTAGTTCTGGAAGTAGACTGGCGAAACCTGCAAGAGGAAATTCAAGCTTTGGGGAGACAGCAGTATTGGTAAATTAACTGAAAGTCCCTACTCCCTTTTTGGCGTTGCTGATTAACAGGATGAATTTAGTCTCACGCAAAGGCGAGGCAGAGCGTTGCGGAGGCAGCATTCTTCAAGTGATAGTTAAAGCGAACAACTTGCTGAGGGTTTAGATTTCAGTGTAAAAAAAGTGAGGGAAGTGGCAAAAAATGTGTCTTGAGAGGGATGCAATAGGATTTATGCCTAATTGCTGCTGTGAAATAATCAAGGGAGTATTTGTAGTTAAATTTTGTTAAGATTTGGACAAAGCGTTAGCACTCCTCCCCAACTTATCACCTACCTGAGACATACTTCATGCTAAGACTAGAACATATAAGTAAAATTTATCCTACAGGCGAAGTTCTCAAAGATATTAACTGGGAAGTTAAACCAGGCGATCGCATTGGCTTAGTCGGCGTCAACGGTGCGGGAAAATCCACTCAACTGAAAATTATTTCTGGGGAAATGGAACCCACTGCTGGCGAAATCATTCGCCCTTCTAGCTTACACATAGCTTACCTCAACCAAGAGTTTGAGGTTGACCCCACCCGCACGGTAAGAGAAGAATTTTGGACTGTTTTCAAAGAAGCCAACGAAGTCCAGATGGCTTTAGCTCATATACCGCAAGAGATGGAAGCGGCTAATCCAGAAGAACTGGATGAACTAATCCATAAATTGGACCGCTTACAGCGGCAGTTTGAAGCTTTGGACGGCTACAACTTAGACTCACGGATTGGAAAAATTTTACCAGAAATGGGTTTTCAGTTAGAAGATGGCGATCGCCTCGTCAGTGCTTTTAGCGGCGGTTGGCAAATGCGGATGAGTTTGGGTAAGATCCTCCTGCAAAAACCCGACTTATTGCTGCTGGATGAACCGACAAACCATCTAGACTTAGAAACCATTGAGTGGCTGGAAAATTACCTCAGAGGGCTAATTACCCCAATGGTGATAGTTTCCCATGACCGAGAGTTCCTTGACCGTCTCTGCAACCAAATTGTGGAAACTGAACGTGGCGTTTCTGCTTGTTACCTCGGCAATTACTCAGCATACCTACAACAAAAAGCCGAAAATCAATCAGCACAACTTAGCGCCTACGAACGCCAGCAGAAAGAACTAGAAAAGCAGCAAACCTTTGTAGACAGATTCCGCGCCAGTGCTACCCGCAGTACCCAAGCGAAAAGCCGGGAAAAACAACTAGACAAAATTGAGCGCATTGAAGCACCGATTGCGGGTGTCAGAACCCTACACTTCCGCTTTCCTCCCGCACCCCGCAGCGGACGGGAAGTGGTGGAAATTAAGGATTTAACCCATATCTATGATGATAAAATCCTGTTTTTGGCAACGAATCTCTTGATTGAAAGAGGCGATCGCATTGCTTTCTTAGGCCCCAACGGTGCCGGCAAATCTACGCTGTTGCGCGTGATTATGGGTATGGAACCACCTACAGAAGGCAGCGTTCAATTAGGTGATCACAACGTCATCCCCGGTTACTTTGAGCAAAATCAGGCGGAAGCTTTGGACTTAAAGAAAACTGTCATGGAAACTATCCATGATGAAGTTCCCGACTGGAAAAATGAAGAAGTCCGCACACTCTTGGGACGCTTTTTGTTTGCTGGTGACACTGTATTTAAGCAAGTTGCGGCATTGAGTGGGGGAGAAAAAGCTCGTTTGGCATTGGCAAAAATGCTCTTGCGTCCAGCGAATTTACTAATTCTCGATGAGCCGACCAATCACTTAGATATTCCAGCTAAAGAGATGTTGGAAGAAGCACTACAAAACTATGATGGCACGGCAATTGTAGTTTCCCACGACCGCTATTTTATCTCTCAAGTAGCTAATAAAATTGTGGAAATTCGTGATGGTGAATTCCGAGTTTACTTAGGAGATTATCATTACTATCTCCAGAAAATTGCCGAAGAAAAAGAACAGGCAAAGTTAGCAGCAATAGCTGCCGAAAAAGCTGCCAAAAAAGCGGCAAAAGCTGCTAAATCTACTACGAAAGGTAAATGAGGCACTGGGTAAGGGCTTGGTAGTAGCGCTTGAGTGCTACTACCAAAGTAATCACTAATTGCCGGCTATTGCATAAAACTCGCAAAAGTTAGCGATATTTAAAGATATCTAAACAACTGCAAGTCATTAATAAAAGAAGTTAATCAGCAGAAATTAACTTGCAGCTGTGATTAGCAGTGGTATCATGCGGATATTACAAAAAGTAAAGGGCAATTTTACTATGACCAAAGCACCTGTTGCTCCTGTGGTGCTAGTCATTTTAGATGGATGGGGCTACTGTGAGGAGACACGAGGAAACGCCATTGTCGCTGCTAAAACTCCAATCGTGGAAAGTTTATGGGCGGCTTATCCCCACACCCTCATCTGCACATCAGGAAAAGCCGTAGGGTTGCCAGAAGGTCAAATGGGCAACTCGGAAGTTGGTCATTTGAATATTGGCGCTGGGCGTGTAGTACCCCAAGAACTGGTACGCATTTCCGATGCAGTAGAAGACGGTTCTATTGCCTCAAACCCAGCACTTGTCAAAATTTGCCAGGAAGTTCGCGATCGCCATGGCAAGTTGCATTTAGTAGGGCTTTGTTCTGAGGGAGGGGTACATTCCCACATTACCCATCTATTTGGACTACTTGACTTAGCTAAGGATCAGCAACTTTCACAAGTTTGTATCCACGCCATTACCGATGGTCGTGACACTGCGCCCTCTGAGGGCAAAAAAGCAATCGGTCAACTACAAGACTACATAGACCGCAACGGGGTTGGGCAAATAGCCACCATCAGCGGTCGCTACTACGCAATGGATCGCGATCGCCGTTGGGATCGAGTCCAACGTGCCTACGATGTAATCTCACAAGATGGTGCAGGTAACGGACTCACGGCGGTGCAAGTCTTGCAAGCATCTTACGCCGAAGGGGTGACCGACGAGTTCGTTCTACCAGTACGAATTGCCCCCGGCGCTATTGAACCAGGGGATGGGGTCATATTTTTCAATTTCCGCCCCGACCGCTCTAGACAACTGACTCAGGCGCTTGTCAGTCCCAAGTTTAACGGTTTTGAAAGACAGCAAATTACCCCACTGTCCTTTGTCACCTTTACTCAATATGATCCAGAGTTACCAGTGTCTGTAGCTTTTGCGCCGCAGAATTTGAGTAACATTCTGGGGGAAATCATTGCCAATCATGGACTCAAACAGTTTCGCACCGCCGAAACAGAGAAATACGCCCATGTTACCTACTTCTTTAATGGAGGTTTGGAAGAACCTTTTGTTGGAGAAGACCGGGAACTAGTCAGTAGTCCAATGGTAGCAACTTACGACAAAGAACCAGCGATGTCAGCTGCTGCTGTCACAGATGTGGCGATCGCTGCTATTCAACAGGGCATCTACTCCCTAGTGGTGATGAACTATGCCAACCCAGACATGGTAGGGCATACTGGACAGATCCCAGCTACAGTTACAGCCATTGAAACGGTAGATCGCTGTTTGGGTCGCCTGATTGATACCATAGGCAAAGCCGGCGGGACAACAATTATTACTGCTGACCACGGCAACGCTGAGTATATGCTAGATGATGACGGTAATCCCTGGACGGCTCATACTACCAATCCAGTTCCCTTCATCCTGGTAGAAGGGGAGAAAGTCAAAATCCCCGGATATGGCACAAACGTCGAACTGCGAAACGATGGTAAGCTAGCCGACATTGCCCCCACAATTCTGGAGATTTTACAGCTGCCTCAGCCATCAGAAATGACAGGGCGATCGCTTTTAAAAGTTGCAGAATATGACTTGCAACGCACTCGTACACCCGCGCAAATAGGGCTGTAGAATAGATTCAGAGAAAACAGTTAACTTTTGAGTGTTAGCTGTTTTCTCACTCCACTTCCTACAAATTTTTATGACAGTTAGTTCCGTCGTGCAAGGTATTTGGGCATTTGCTGCCCTTGGTTTAATTATCCTAGTGTTACTCCATAGTCCCAAAGGTGATGGTATTGGCTCCATTGGTGGACAAGCCCAGTTGTTCAGCAGCACCAAGAGTGCAGAAAATACATTAAACCGAGTTACTTGGGCATTAGTAGTGATTTTTCTAGGTTTAACAGTGGTTTTAAGTGCCGGCTGGTTGCCTAAATAGGCAATAGGGAGATAGGGAAATGGGGCAAATCACCCAACACCCGAAATCTAACACCCAAAAAAATCTATTTTTACAGCGGTGTTTAACAGCCCTGGTCTTATTTATAGGCACAGGGCTGTTAGTTATTTTTACTAACTCCCAATCAAGTGCCGTTTTGAATCAATCCTACAAATGTGGAGACGTTGTCAGCAACATCTCTACAAGTTACAGTTTAGGCGAAACATTAATACAAAAACCTCATCCCCTACCGCCCACATTGGCCCAGTGGCAAGATAAAACTAACAGTGGTGATTACTTTTCTCAAGTTACATCCACCCAAGTTGGTTATTTAGTTTGGTCAAAATTTCCCCTGCGGGTTAAGGTAGAAGCACCAAAAGCTGTTAATGAGAAACAATCCCAAGCATGGGTTAACAGCGTTTTGCAAACGGTGCAGGAGTGGAGTATTTATTTACCTTTAGTAATAGTTGAACAGCCGGAACTTGCTGATATTACAATTGTGCGAAAAGCCCCACCGCTTCAGTTTTCGCCCGATGGCAAAATTAAGAGTGCGCGTTCTGCTCTAACTACTTACGAGTTTTACATTAAAAATAATATTTTAAATCACCGTTTTACTATTCTATTAAATCCTAGTCAAACAGGTGAATATTTATTAGCAGCAGCCCGTCATGAACTAGGTCATGCTTTGGGAATTTGGGGTCATAGTCAGTTACAAACTGATGCGCTTTATTTTTCCCAAGTTCGCACACCGCCATCTATTTCTATTAGAGATGTGAATACTTTAAAGCGGGTTTATGAACAGCCTACGAGTTTGGGGTGGTCTGTGTTGGGGAAGGATTGAATTTACCTCACGCAAAGCCGCAAAGCCGCCAAGAAGAACGCTAAAATAATGAATTAGCTAATAAAAAGTAAAATTTGCTATTAAATAAGGATTAACTAATGACTAAAATTCTTTGTATTGGTGGTTCTACGGTTAATCAGGGTACTTTTGAAAAGATTAATCAAGCACTGCATAAAAATGGTTTTTTAAATGATTGGGCTGTAATTATTGCAAATCATCAATATTTACAGTTCTGTAACCATAAGAAAGATATAGAATACTTAAAAAAATTTATCTTACAATCCCATTTCCCCCAAAAAGATGCTGTTTTAGTATATCAGCAACAAGATTACCCAATTATTCCTGGGAATATTTATATACTTCCAGATTTTTTGAATTGCATTTATGAAAATCAGTTTATATCTACAACAATAAAAACTGTCAATGATGTGCCAGTAATTGAGATATCTAATATACAAGAAGTAGTACAGGAAGATTTAGATTGGATAGGCTCGATAGGCTCGATAGGCTCTTTAGATTTTCCCTGTATTGACAGAAGAATGATTGAGTTATCATCTATCAGACCTCATAAAATCGCTGGATTGATTTTAGCAGGTATGGGTGGGGATGGCGCAGAAGGATTAATAGAGATTGCTAAAAATGGGGGTAGTGTAGCGATTCAAGATCCAAATGAGTGCTACCATCCAGAAAGCATAGGACAAACAGCTTCAATGCCAAAAGCAGCCATAGATATGGCTACTCAACAGAATATTAAATAAATATGAAACTATTCAATTAGAAGAAAGCGATTCTTTAGTTAGATGGCTGGATAACATTAATAATCAAAATTGATTACTAGATTACATCTACCTATTTTCCAGTAAAAGTCTTTTTTGCGTTCTTCTTTGCGGCTTTGCGTCTTTGCGCGAAACAAAAAATTAAGGCAACCAATTCTTATCTAAAATTTGCTCTAAGGTATAAGGACATATTTCAGGTAAATTAGTTAGTGTGGTTTTAGCTTTAACATAATCCAAAGCATTACTATAAATTCCACTAAAATTATCCTCTAAATGGTTGCGTAAATTGGCAGTTAAATCTTCATTTAGTTGATTACGAAAACCTGTAATTTCTGCTGCCCAATGATTAGCATTTCTTAGCTTTTCTAAATCCCAATATTGATAAAGCAATAAATGTCTAATAATCTGTTCTAACAGACTTCTTACTCGCCTTTTTTCGTTTTTAGCCAAATCTTCCAACTCTTCTATTAAATTTTCATAGTCAATACCTGCCAATTGTCGAGATTTGAGACATTTAATAGTCTCCTCTAACCATTGCAGGTAATTGGATTCATATAATGTTTTTAGGTCAATGATTGCAGTCATTGGTTGATTTCGTGGCTTTGATATCTTATTGTAGCTTTTCCCTATCGTGTGAGGTACACATTAAAAAAAGCTATGATTATTGTTAGTAATACCTCGGAACACCATCAATACACGCAGTAAAGTATGATTCAAGTGTTACCCAAAACTAAACCAGTAACTTTTGAAGAGTTTGTGCAATGGAAGCCAGAAGGAAAGCGGTATGAATTACACAACGGAGTGATTTTTGAGATGGCACAACCGTTAGGAGATCATGAAGATATTACTAGCTTTTTGGCTGAGAGAATCACGGCTGAATATCTTCGCTTAAATTTACAAGAAACAGACGGGAGTTTGAAAGCCCCGGAGGAACAGGCGCACAGCGCCATACTCCGTACTTCAGACCGGGGATGAAAAACGACTCGGTAGGCTTTAGCCTACCTGTAATATATCTGTAATTTCAGGTAGAGTATCAAGCAATTCCTCTACAACTTGGGTAATAGTTTTATCTTTTTTTGCAGCATACAACCGCAGTTTATTCATTCTGCGTTCAGTAATTCTAATGTGTAATTCTTTTTTGTCATATATGACACAATGACGACACACTTATGTTAGCATACAGGTAAGGAGGCAAAACAAATGTATGGATGCCAGCAAAATTTAATTAATCCAAATGAAGAGTTAAAAGCAGTACTTGAG
>NZ_JACJRJ010000042.1 GCF_014697195.1 Cylindrospermum sp. FACHB-282
GGCGACATCGTTGTCGCCAACACCCGCAGCCACAGAAGTACTAAGGTTGTTATATTTTGTATCGGCGCTGGTAGCTGTATTGATGATTGAAAATTGGTTATTGCCTTCTACTAGCGAATCATTAATTGCCGACAGGGTTACAGTTTGCTCATCATTCCAGTTGTTGGCGTCGAAGGTGAAAGTTGCAACATTGGTGGTGAGTTGGTTGCTGTCGCTGCTAGTGATGGTAACAGTAACAACATCTGTTGGCTGGCTGTTGAGTTTAATAGTGTAACTGTCTGTCAGACCATCTTCGCTGACGTAGGTGATGTTATCAGTTTGAGTGATAATCAGACCTACGGTATCGTTGTCGCCAACATCCGCAGCCACAGAAGTGCTGAGGTTGTTGTATTTTGTATCGGCGCTGGTAGCTGTATTTGTGACTGAAAGTTGGCTATAGCCTTCTGCTACCGAATCATGAATTGCCGACAGGGTTACAGTTTGCTCATCATTCCAGTTGTTGGCGTCGAAGGTCAACGTTGCAACATTGGTGGTGAGTTGGTTGCTGTCGCTGCTAGTGATGGTAACAGTAACAACATCTGTTGGCTGGCTGTTGAGTTTAATAGTATAACTGTCTGTCAGACCATCTTCGCTGACGTAGGTGACGTTATCAGTTTGAGTTATAACTAGACCTACGGTATCGTTGTCGCCAACACTCGCAGTCACAGAAGTGCTAAGGTTGTTATATTTTGTATCGGCGCTGGTAGCTGTATTGATGATTGAAAATTGGTTATTGCCTTCTGCTACCGAATCATGAATTGCCGACAGGGTTACAGTTTGCTCATCATTCCAGTTGTTGGCGTCGAAGGTCAAAGTTGCAACATTGGTGGTGAGTTGGTTGCTGTCGCTGCTAGTGATGGTAACAGTAACAACATCTGTTGGCTGGCTGTTGAGTTTAATAGTGTA
Source organism: Cylindrospermum sp. FACHB-282 (assembly GCF_014697195.1). Classification (GTDB taxonomy): domain Bacteria; phylum Cyanobacteriota; class Cyanobacteriia; order Cyanobacteriales; family Nostocaceae; genus Cylindrospermum. Next base: position 946 of record NZ_JACJRJ010000042.1, read on the forward strand.
ACTGTCTGTCAGACCATCTTCGCTGACGGAGGTGACGTTATCAGTTTGAGTGATAATCAGAGTCATATTATATATTTGGCCACTTGGTGGGGATAATTGTTTACTTTGGCAAATCTGATACTAGTGCAATAGTCGAACCCGCTTGAGTCTATGCAATGGCGCCTTGCGCCCGCTCTTCGACAATCGTGTCTCTTAATGTACTAGTAGTGCTATCGTTGGTGACGGGAAGGATTGATATTTTGTGTCTTAGTGATCACATCTCTTAATGAACCAGTACCACTATTGCTAGGGTTGGTGACGGTAATGATGGAAACACAAAAACTATATACCATAAGTTCATCTATTTTGTGTATTTTTATCCAGATCAGATAAAAAAATTAGATGAGCATTGGCTGTTTTCCGAGAGGGCTATAATTGCTAGCTTAACGGCTAGATTTAAAGCTGTTGGATCCATAATGGTATATTTTGAGATGGCTAACCTGGGGTAGACAGTAGCTACTCTAGTGTAATTGGTAGTGTAAACAAAAAGTTATCCCTGGATCTAGGACAGTATTAATACTAGTCTCGCCACAGTTGCTGATGAACAGGATTTACTGTTAGTAAATCTACGGTTACTAAACTTGTGAAGGGCTTGATTTTCTGCTAGCATTGGTTTTAAGTCTGCGATGCCTTCTCTACGAGACGCTTCGCGAACGGCGATCGCAGCTATCGCACAAACCAAAATAAACCAAAAGACACAACTGACTGGCATAAATATGGCTAGACTTAAGGTGACTAACCAAGGGTGTCTGGATAAAACAAAACCTTTTTTTGCAACACAACTGTGTTAACTTATGGTTGTTCAAGATGTGAGTTAGCAAATATCAGTGTGGTAAGTAGCTACCTGTTGATAAAAATAAAATAGGATTAACCGAAAATAAAAATTTCATCAAGAAATTCATATAGACATAGCAGTGAAAATTAAATATGCGTTATCCAAAACCCTTGTAGAGACGTTCCCTGAAACATCTCTATTTTGTCGGAGATGTCTAATAGCTAGAAATTTAAAAAAGTAAATATAAAAAATATTTTTTGGACACAATAAAAATCAGTATAATCCACATTTACAACAATAAAAATAGATAAGATACTTGCATTAAAATGTAAAATCTTTCAAAAAAGAATATTCTTATCGAATTTTGTGATAAGACCTGACTGTGCTGCAACCTGTATGCAAAAGAATAGGATTCAAAACGTCTGAAAGTATTTTTCTGTAACTATTTCAATTCAAATCGACCCAGAATTTTTACAAAACAAGGCTTTTAGCGTTATTTTGCTGCAATTAGCATCAGGGTAGGGGTAGAAACTAAAAACTTTAACTTAGATTGAAATAAATTAGCTAAAGATGCCAATCTTTGATTCATCATCCAATTCTTCAATTCAAAATTCTAAGCAGAATCTATTCGCAAAAAGTTCTCGAAATGTGATGGAAGTGCTAGTGGCAGAGGAGATGGAGAAACAATTCCAATCATTGCCCACTAAAACTGTCAAATACATTAAAGCGTCTGAAGTGATTGCCTATGCTTTGAATCGTCTGCCTGCTCTGTATGCTACTAGTAAAAGAGGGTGGCAGCGCCAATGGCATCGCGGCAAAACCGAGATGTATGAGAAAATTACCACGGCTGTACGGCAGGGAATTATCGCTGTACAGCAAGATCCGCTGCGTGCTAATGATCCGCTGATCTTTGCTGAAGAAAATGCAGCGTCGGTCGCTTTACAAGGACTAAAAGTCTTGCTCCAATGTGAAGATTTATCGTGGGAAAATTTAACTGTTGTTGTTGAGCAAACATTGATAAATACTTCGACAGGCAAAATCACCTGGCGTCAGTCTGGTCGTTCACAAAAGGAAATATTTGACTGGGAGAAACATCAAATTTAACTTGTTTATTGGCGTGGCAGGCTTTTCAGCCCGCCCTAGACAGTCGCAAAAGGTTATATCTTACCTGTGAATACCCGTTCTGCTGGCCCAGTCATGTAAATGCGTTGGTCGATTTCTGACCATTCAATTTCCAATGTGCCACCAGGTAATTCTACAGTTGCAAGGCGATCGCATCTTTCCGTTAATACCCCAGCCACCAAGGCTGCACAAGCACCAGTGCCACAAGCTAAGGTGATACCTGCGCCACGTTCCCAAACTCGCATTTTCAGGTAGTCACGGCTGACTACTTGAATAAACTCAGTATTAGTTCTTTGGGGGAAAACTGGGTGATGTTCAAATTGGGGGCCGATGCTTTCTAGAGGAATGGCGGCTACATCATCCACAAAGGTAATGCAATGGGGATTACCCATGCTGACACAGGTGACATCCCAAGATTGTCCCGCTACTTCTAGAGGTTGATTAATTACTTTAGCGTCAGCGGCTGCCAGAGTTGTGGGAATTTCGCCTGGGAGTAACCGGGGTAAACCCATATCCACCTTCACTTGACCATCTTCGGTGAGTTGGGGTGTAATCACGCCAGCGAGGGTATGAATGCGATAGCGGTCTTTGTTCCGAGACATTCCTTCTAACTCTGCCAAAAACCCGGCTAAACAGCGAATGCCATTACCGCACATTTCCGGTTCTGAACCATCGGAATTAAAAATCCGCATGGTGTAGTCCGTGTCTTTTTCCCCAGGTAAGGCAAAAATCACACCATTTGCACCAATGCCAAAATGGCGATCGCACAATTGGATAGCTTGCTCTGGCGTTAGTCGTGGTGTAGATGAGGCGCGATTATCAATCAGAATGAAATCATTGCCTAGACCGTGATACTTAGTAAATTCGATTGCCATTTTCCCGCAGATGAATTATTAATGATTAAGAATTGGGTAATTGGTAATTGGTAATTGGTAATTGGTGAGCCAGTGCGGTCTTGGGGGTTTCCCCCATGAGCAACTGGCGAACCCGAAGGGTAATGGGTAATTGGTAATTGGTAATTGGTAATCGCTTTTTCCCCAGTCCCCAGTCCCCAGTCCCCATTACCCATTACCCATTACCCATTACCCATTACCAAATTATGTGCATACAGCTTTACCAAAAATGGCAACAACTGAATTTGATACCTCACTGCCTAGTATTCGGCAAGTGCAAAACCTGATTAAGCAAACCGCAACGATTGAGTTGAAACTGTTGACTGGTGATTTGATCATAGGTAGAGTTTTATGGCAAGACTCACAATGTATGTGTATTGTGGATGAAAACAGTCAGCAACTCACTGTTTGGAAGCAGGCGATCGCTTACATCAAGCCCAAAAGTTAGACTCTACTCCCAGGGATTTTCCACAGGCAGAAACTCTTTTAGGGCTTCTGCTTCACCAGCTTTCCCTAGGGGAATCACAAGGGGCACTTTACAGCTAGCGGCAAATAACTGTTGTAGTTGATTCAGACTCGCCAGGCTACCGCATAACAACACTTGATCTCCGTCTCGTAAGTCCATACTGCCATTAGGGAAGCGGATAAACTTGCCATCTCGCCGCATTGCCTGCACCTTCACCCCATACTGCTCGCTAATGGCCAAATCCGCGAGGATTTTACCCAAAATGGGACAATCAGCCTTGACTGCAATCCACTGACAAGCGCTATTTTCTCCAGGAACAGCCACCTGTCCCTGAGCGAATTCTGCTAAAGCTGCCAGTTCCTCAGCTGCTCCCACCACCAACAAGCGATCGCCAGCTTCTAGTTTAGTTTGATTGTTGGGATAATCGATTTCCTCACCATTAGCGCGGCGAATAGCCATTAAGCTGGTTCCTGTGAGGTAGCGCATATCCGCTTCTTCTAAGCTCATGCCAATGAGAGGCGAATCAGCTGGTAGGGCATACCAACGGCGGTTTAAATCACGGGTAACTTGCTGCAAATAGCGGGACACCTCGGAAGCAGAACGTTCTGGGCGCAAATCTAAATAATGGTCATTGCGAATTTGCTGCATTTCTCGTTGCACCACTTCTGTAGATAAGCCTAAATCAGTTAATAAATAGGTTGCCATTTCTAAACTGGCTTCAAATTCTGGTTGCACTACTTCCCTAGCCCCCAGTTGGTAAAGCACCTCAATATTTTTATCTTGGGTAGCGCGAACAACCAAATTCAACTCTGGGCACAGTTCTAAAGCGCGTTTCAAGCACAGACGGATGCTCATCGGGTCGGGAAGTGCGATCGCCATTCCTTTAGCATGGTTTACCCCAGCAGTCTCCAAAACATGAAAACTGACGCCATTGCCATAAACGTAAGCTATTTCAGCCTCCCGCAACTGCTGAATTCTAGCTTCTGATTGATCGATGACCACTACAGGAATCTGATGTAGCTGCAACAACTTCACCAAATTCTTACCCACTCGCCCATAGCCGCAAACTACTACATGGTCTTTCAGTGGCACATCTTCCGAAGCATCCTGTGGCTGACCTTCTCCGTCTAAGTAGGGTTTCAGCCAAGGCATTGATTCAGCTAAGTTAAATAAAAATGGCACCAACCGCAAGACGAACGGTGTCAGCATCAGTGTGACTGCTGTGGTTCCCAAAGTCAGTAAATATATGCGGCGCGAAACTAACCCCAGGGCCTGTCCTTCACTGGCGAGAACAAAGGAAAATTCCCCAATCTGCGCCAGTCCCAAGCCAGCAATTAAGGCTGTTTTCCAGGGATAGCGGAATAGTTTCACCAAGGGGGTGATAATTAAAAATTTACCAACGAAAACTAGGGCCACTAAACCGAGAATTAATTCTAGGTTATTCCACAAAAACACTGGGTCGATTAACATCCCAATGGCGGCAAAAAATAAACTAGCAAAAATATCTCGCAGGGGTTCTACATAAGTTAGGGTTTGGTCGGCGTACTCCACCTCAGATATCATCAAGCCGGCGACAAAGGCTCCCATCTCAATCGATAGCCCCAGATGTTCTGTCAGTAGGGCAATACCCAAACACAGAGTTACCACCCCTAACAAAAATAGTTCTCGGCTTTCGGTGCGGGCTAGCATTCTCAATAAAGGGGGAATTAGCCAAATACTGGCAGCGATCGCACCAGCGGCAAATACCGCAATCCACAGCAGCGCTGTTAGCACCGCGACACCAATGACTTCTGGTGGTTCGTGGAGAGCGGGTAAGACGGCGATCATCAGTCCCAGGGCTAAATCCTGCACCACCAAAATTCCCAGCATCACTTGTCCGTGGGGCGTTTCTGTTTCGTTGCTCTCCATCAAGCACTTGAGCACAACTGCGGTGGAAGATAAGGAGAGAATTGACCCCAAGAATACACCTTTAGCGGGTAAGGTTCCCCAGGCTCCGGTGACGCCACAGACCACAACTGTAATCAAAATGGTGAGAATAATTTGCAGTCCACCGCCCCCAAGTGCGATCGCTTTTACCTTCTTCAATTCCGCAAACGAAAATTCTACCCCCAAGGCAAATAACAAAAAAGCCACCCCAAACTGAGCCAGGGTTTCTACTTGCACAACTTCTTTAATGAGTCCCAACCCAGTAGGGCCAACGATCATCCCGCCGATGAGATACCCCAATAACACAGGTTGTTTTAACAGTGACGCCAACAGTCCACCACAGGCGGCGACGGCGAGAACTGACACTAAATCAACAATTAACCTAAAATCTTCCTGCACAAGTTTTTAAAAGAACCATTAAGAGCTATTAACTTCAGGATACAAATTTTATCTGTTCAGGGGGAGTTCAGCAGAGCCGCCAGGACAAAATTTAAGGTGCTGATTGCTGGCTCTATATTCCCCGGAAATACCCTCACACAAAGGTGTCTGGCAGCAGGCGACTAAGCATCTACGCTAGACATCTCTGATCTAGTATAAGTATTTCTTATTAAATTTGTCTGACATCTTGTGTCAACCCCTATTGACAAATCGTAATAATATTGTTAAATTTATTTACATAAGTTAACAAAAAAAAGAAAAGAATTTAATTTATGTACACCACCGTTAACGAACAAGGCATCCTAAATAACTACGCTAATGAGCCAAAAGCTTACTACGCCACCTACCCCTCACCAGAACAACAAAGCCGCTATGTCTTCCAAGGCGCAGCAGCCATTTTATTCGTCGCAGCTTTAGTTCTCGTCGCCTTGGGGGTTAGCTAATACTTTTTTAACCATGATTTGCTGTATCTAAATCGTCATTCGTAATTTTTCCTTAGCCCCGGTTAGTTTCGCCGGGGTTTTTTTTGTTGTTAGGGATTTTTAAGAAATAAATTATCCATTTTGTGGGGTTTCATTAAAGTTATCCTTTCATTGGTCAGCCTTATCCAAAATCTAGTCGTTAGATGCATAGACTCGGCTCGCCGCGCAGGACAGAGGGTGTGTCACCAGTAAGTCGGCATCTTGTGCAGCCTGCATCAAATCATCATATGTTGCCCGTAAATGGGGCATTGTTAAGTAGCTGATGCCATAATCAAGCACCTGTTGAGACTCTGCCAGCAACTGGATAAACTGCCCCGCTTGTTCTATATTGATATACCCATCAGGTCTGATTGGACAAAACTCCACTCCTTCCGATTCTATAGTTTGGCGAAAAATCTCGCTGGTTGTGATTACGGCATGATGTCCCCGTGCTTTTAACTGCCGAGCGATCGCAATAAAGGGAAATACATCCCCATAAGAGCCAGTAGTAGCCAGCACAATATGTTTACTCATTATTTTACCTTTCTAAAAATTACAGATGACATCAGGGCGAACGCATCTTATTTGCTAATCATATTTGGTAATTAAATTAAACTATCTTGAGTCAAGCAAATCCTGCTACTTAGATAAGCGAGATAAATCAAAGGAAAACCACAAACATTAATATAGTTATATTAGTTCCAAAAAGCATTGTTTTTAAGTCCTGAATTTAACTCAACTTCAGTAAAACTTCCGCCAAATTCAGATTAAGTACCTAAAATTACCTAAAATTACCTGAAATTACCTGAAATTACCTGAAATTACCTGAAATTACCTGAAATTACCTGAAATTTAACTGAATTTGACTTAATCTGACTGAATTATTGATTGAAAAACTCAGGTATTTTTAAAGAATATTCCTGAATTTGCCATTGGAAAGACATCAAAGCTTCCAACATTCTCAATCAAATAGTCCAACAAATATTTTTCAACTAAGGAACAAACATGAGTATACCCACCCACTTTTTTATCAAAAGCAAGCTCAATGGTCTTGTATTAGACATTACAGCAAGCGATCCCGCACCAGGAGCACCAATCATTTTGTACGCAGCCATAGGTACACCTAATCAGCAATGGAAATTTAATGAGCAGGGGCTAATAGTTAGTAAGTTCAATGGTTCTGCGATTGAAAGTCAAGGGCTTAATAGACAAGTTGTTGCTAATCCTATAGGTACAGCTACTCAGCAATGGCTGTTTACAGACAAGGGCACGATTGTAAATAAGGAGACTGGCTTCCATTTAGAGGTTTTAAACGGCAGTAGTGACTTAGGTACTCCGGTTATTCTTGCTGTACCAAGAGCTCCAATCGAAGTTATTGGGACTGATCCTACACAGGCTTGGGAACTTGTGCTTGTAGCCCAATAGTTCTTGTCGTTAAGGGAAAAATAAACCATTCAAAATAGGGGTTGTTCTTGTCAATAAGCCCGACTTCACAGGGTTCTTAAATATTGCAAGCAAACAAACAGGCTTGGTAAGAAAAACTGAGTTTATATTTTAGTATTCTTGCCAAGTCTGTTACTACCTTAACCTGTTTTCAATCAGAGACTGCCATTCTCAAAAATCCCAAGTTTTGTCGGCAAACCCTGACTGTGCAACTGGTGGAATTGGGGACGCTATGGAGAATACGTGCTTTGAAACCCACCTGCCGCGCCCTAATTGTTCTTACTTTTTTAGTAAAGTATATTTAACGCCTTTTACGCCTTCTAGAAAAAAGGCAGTGCTTTACAGTCCCCCTTTGCGGAGACGGAGAATTGAAACAGCCAATTATCAGCCAATAGGTTGATTACCCGGATTAACCGCATGAATAAATTCGCTACCTGAATGCGGCCTTCCTCTTTTATATTTGGCTTCTTCTGGTTTACCCCAACCCAACTGCAAAATTATTTCTAAAAAGTTAGAGTTTTCATACTTCCACAAACTTGCCCACTCTGTTCTTTGAGCAATTCTCTCAACATCTATAATGCTAACTTGTTGATATAATTTGCCGTTACTAAAACTCAAATGTAAGTCCATTGCCGCAGTAACTACAAACCAAAATTCCCAAATAGAATTTTTGGACGCCTTTAATATTTCCAAGTCACTGGCTAAAGCAATTAATTCAGCATCGACTTCTGGATAATGCAAGGTTTGACCTTTAAGCGTCACATCTTTCCAGATAATGCCAGAAACTTGATTTTCTCTTTGATAGTCGTGAATAGCAGCTTTAAAATCTTGATAGGCGGAGAACTGTTGCAGCCCATCAGTTCTGATAAACTGGTCTAAGACAGGATTGCCAGAAACTGTTAACTCTAACTTTAGGCGTTCTCCCTTAAGGCATGCTTGGCGTTCGGCTGCCAAAACTTGGATTAACTGCTGGGTAGTGTAAACCTTTGTCATCAGAACCAACCTGTTAGTCATTAGTGATTAGTCACTTAGTTCTTAACTAGGGACTAATTTCTAGCTTTTTGTTAGATGCTAGCTATATGAGATGATATTTAAACATTATCTCTTGGCAGAAATAGAATTGCAGTATCAGATAAAACTAAAATTAAGGTTTTGCGTTGAATGCAATAGTCCCTAGGGGCACAGCATTGCTATGTCCCTAATGGTTCAGGAGAAAATTCAATCTAGAGACGTTGTATTTAACGTCTCTACATTTCAAGGAGAGAGGTTTTGCAAATAACAGTGAAAAGTCAGATAATTCACTTACTTAGCTCACTGCTAAACTCATTGAATGCGCGTCGCTTTAACTCTGTTGTTTCGGTGCGGGGTAATAAATCCAGCATTTCCCGAAACTTGTCGTCTATGTCTTCATAGGGCACTTGACCCTTCTGATTTAAGACTACCTGACCTGATTGGTTAATCATTACGACTTGGGGAACACCCCCAGAGTAGTAGTATCCTGGTTCTGTAGGTTCGTATGTCTGTTGGGGTGGGATGATATCGACATCTACAGGGATAATCTCTGTTGCCCGTCCATAGTATGCTTGCACCTGTGAAAGGACGATCGCATATTCCTTGCAATCGCTGCTGTCATCGACATAAAATAACAAGATTATCGGTTTATGTTCTTTTAAAGCCTGGGCTAGGGTTTCTCTGGGAGGCACTAGTGACCCATTACCAGCATAAACTACAAAAATATTGCCGTCATATCTGTCGTCTTTAATGCCTGCCAATGCTGGCTGCATACTGATTATCAACAAGCAAGCCAGCAGCACCAAGCATTTAGATACTAATCGGTGCCAGTCAGCGATTATTTTTTTTTGTAAAAAAAGCCACTTTATGCTATTCATCAAATGGAACCTTTCAAGCTACTATTTTCCCTAAGTTTGTGCTGAACTCAGCCAACTTGGCTGGAGATATAATTACGTCAATTACGTCCACGCATCATTTTTAAGATAACGCTTAGTGGGATGCTTTCTTGTCAATGGGTGGGGAAACACCTTAATTAGGAGTATTTACATTCCAAAATCTGTCTGGCTTTTTCGGCAAGGATTCGCTAGACTCACAAGATTAAATTTGCAATTAAAGGCTATTTTTAGCAACCGCTGTGGGAAACAAAATACAATTCATAGATAGACTGCGACTAGGTTTCGCGGTGTCGGTGGCAAAAAGTGTGACGTTTTTAGTGCGATCGCTACATTTGGGATCTGCTAGTGTATTACCAGGCTCAATTGCCCGTCGCATTGAACCCCGAATTTTGGAATTATTGAGTCAGCAAGTCAAAAATGGGGTGATTTTGATTGCTGGTACTAATGGCAAAACTACCACATCGCTGCTGTTATGCACCATGTTGGAACGCAAGGGATACCGCGTCGCTCATAATTCTACAGGTGCAAATCTGGAAAATGGCTTGATGACAGCGTTGATTGAAAATACTAACTTGCTGGGAACGCTGGATGTAGATTATGCCATTTTGGAAGTTGACGAGAATATTGTACCCAAGGTATTGAAACCGCTGCAACCGCGCATTATCCTTTGTTTAAACTTGTTCCGTGACCAACTCGACAGGTACGGGGAGGTAGACAGCATTAGCAAGCGTTGGACAAAGGTTATCGCTACTCTACCACCGGAAACGGTGGTTATTCCCAATGCTGATGACCCGACTTTATCACTTCTCGGTCAGCAGTTATCTCAACGGGTGTTATTTTTTGGCTTGAATGAACCAGAACACTATCTAGAAGCCATACCTCACGCTGTTGATTCTATCTACTGTCCTAAGTGTGGACATTCTCTAGATTACAAAGGTGTTTATTTATCTCATTTGGGAGATTTCACTTGTCCTAGTTGCGGCTTTACTAAGAGTAAACCGACTTTGGAAAGTAGGGAATGGTCGCAGATTCTTGTTGGTTTATACAACAAATATAATACTTTGGCGGCAGCAACAGCCGCCCAGGAGTTGGGAGTTGATCAAGGGACAATTAGAGATACAATTAACAATTTCCAAGCTGCTTTTGGTCGGGCGGAAGATTTAACAATTAATGGTAAACGGGTACGGATTCTGTTATCAAAAAATCCCGTGGGGACGAATGAGACTATTCGCGTGGTAACTCAAAGTACTGATAAAACTACTCTGCTAGTCTTAAACGATCGCACGCCTGATGGTACTGATGTATCATGGATTTGGGATGTAGACACAGAAAAACTGGTAGAACGGGGCGGGACTTTGGTAGTTAGTGGCGATCGCGTTTATGATATGGCTCTACGTCTGCGTTATAGCCAGACATCTGTTGAGAGTCCAGTTAACTTGATTGTAGAAGAAGATTTGCGTCAGGCGATCGCCACTGCCTTAGAGCATACACCAGAAGATCAAACGTTACACATTCTACCCACCTATTCAGCCATGCTAGAAGTGCGGGAAGTCTTGACTGGTCGGAAAATTTTGTAAGAGGATGTTTGGAAAGTGTAAAACGTCATGCTGTTCGCGTAGCTATGGCTGTGTGCAGCATGACTTTTTTACTTTTCACATTTATTTTAAGAATAAATCTGAATATTAGAAGTCGATATATTGTCTCAAATCAGCTAACAGTTAATGAGTAGATTTTGGATCAAAAACTGCCAATTTTGGATTACTTTAATCAAACCACAAAACTCAGTGTCATCGGCTCTGTCTCGATGCCTTTGAAGAGATACTCCTTTATCGTCAAGGTAGACTTCACCTCCTGTCAAAATTTGAATTTGGAATTGCTGACTGCAAACTCTTATTTTAGAGGTGGGGAGAGTGAAAAGCTACTGTGTGATAGTATTATTAGATTCGGTTATTAAAACAGTAAATTCCCTGAGAAACATGACTACAAAGTGAATAAAATACATTTTGATCAAGATTAGCAACTGATTGTGAGTAAATACTGAGAGATAGTCAATTATGCAAGTCTGTCTAGTTACAGGTGGTAACTCCGGTGTAGGTTTAATGACGGCTGTAGGTTTAGCCAAATTAGGTAATTATGTATTTATTGCCTGTCGTTCAGCAACTAAAGCAGCAAAGGCTATAGAATACATCCGGCAAACTACAGGGAATCAAAATGTCGCATTTTTACCACTTGACTTAGCTTCTTTAGATTCAGTTCGTAACTGTGTCACACTATTCAATAACAAAAATTTACCGTTGCATATATTGGTCAATAATGCAGGTATATTTAACCGCAGAGGTACAACAAAAGAAGGGTTTGAACTAATTTGGGGAACTAACTATTTAGGGCACTTCTTGCTCACTTATTTATTACTAGAAAAAATGCAAAAATCTGCCCCTGGTCACATTATTATGATATCGTCAGATTTAGCATTGTATCCAAGTGGCATTAACTGGGATTTATTAGTGAAAAAAACACCGTTTAATTTTATAAACCTGTATGCCATTTCTAAACTCTGCTTATTGCTATTAACTCAAGAACTTTCTCAACGATTAAATAATTTTCAAATTACTGTTAACGCAATTCATCCAGGGTTTGTGCAATCAAATATTACTATATGGCATCGCCTGAGTAAATATTTAGGTTTAGGTATTTCCCCGGAAGCTGGAGCATATAGCACGCTTGTTTGTACTACTTCCCCAGACTATCAAAATATTAGTGGAAAATTTTTAGACAGTCTTAACAAAGAAATTCCATTACCTAAAATAGCACAAAATCAAGAAATACTACAGGAACTATGGGAACGTAGTTTATTATGGACTGGTTGCAATCAACAGCAGAATTTGCAGGAAATTAATTATCATGGAACTGATGGCATTTGGGGAGCAAATTCTCTCAATTTAAACAGCAAGGAACTGGCTGATATTACCAAAAATGTTTTAACTAAAGTTTTGCCAAGATTGCCAAAAAGGATAATATTTACTCAACTATTATTAGCATTGATTAAATTTGATTTGGGGTCTTTTTACCTGATAATAATTCAATTATTTAAAAAATCTTTTTACATGGAGAGACATTTAGACTCACCCATAATTTTGCAATTATGTCACAATAAGGCTTTATTAGAAAAGCTAACTGAACATTTAGGAGAGAATTTAGTATTATGGCGGACAGAACTGTGGGTAAATTATCCGGCTCAACAATTAATTCCTTTTTGGCATCAAGACTCTTATCCTAAATTGCTTAAAGGAGATGGTAAAACTATTCATGCTTATATAGCTTTGACAGAAGTTAATGAGTATAATGGTTTTGAGTATATCCCTAATGCTTGCTTTAAGAACTGTCAGATCAAAGTAACTGATCCTTTTAGTGGTAATCACTTTTTTGAGATTCCTAATGAAGTTGCAAAAAAAGCTATTCCTGTAGTGTTACGTCCTGGGGAATTCGTGCTATTTACTGATAAGCTCGTACATCGTTCTATACGTAATCAGAGTGGTAAAATCCGACTTTCTTTAACACTGAGGTTAACTCAGCCTGGGGTAGAAATCTTACCTGGTTATACATCTAATTATCACAAACCTATGATTTTACAATCCGAAAAAAAGTAAGACTAACTTAATCGTACCCTTACCTCAATAGCTTCGCCCGTTTACGAGGCTTCAACGGCTGTAGAAACATTGTGAATAGCACTAAGCCAGCTATTAACTTGAATAGCTCATCAATCATCTCATGGCTAACATGGTGATGATGTGATAATTGGGAAAAACCCCTAATAAACAGGACTTACGTAACTGGCATGGCTTTGTAGGGTACCTCAGGCTTGATAATTCGGTAATAATCAACAGATTTTCGCTATCTGACGCACCCGACAATCTTACATTGAGTAAGCTGTTGGGCTTTTAATTTGAACATCAAGGGCGGGCTTTCCTGCCCACCCCACAAGAGTTAGATTGAATGATGGTATGCACATTATAGGATTGTCAGCTTATGACACGCAGCTTTAGTCCTAATTAAGTAGAGTTGCTACACTCCTATGGAATATCAGGGGTTATTTGTTCTGTATTTAGTTAGTTAGGATGATCTTAAATTCACACTAAATAACTAGTGTTAGGCACAATGGGAAAGAAAGCATACTCATACCAAGCAGTCCAGATAAAACTTCTAATCCAGCGTTGACGCTTTTCTGCACTGAATTCATACTCAAATACTCCTTCAGATGCATCAATAGAAGATAGGTGAGAATTGCAACCGCAGCCGTGTTGATAAGTAAAACCGTACTTGGAAGCGATGCTTTGTACCTTCATTTGGATAGCGAAGACTTTTCCCGCATGTAGCACAGCATCCCAGGAACGCTTATGTGCTATGTCACGCTTGTCAAATCGTAAAGCGCGTTCTTCAAACACATGATCCCGGTAAATTGGAGCTAGATGGACGTGATAGAAGCTAGCAGGCATTTCGTATCCGAACTCATCGAAAAGTTCTATGCCAATGCGAGCAACTTTTGCCTCATTAGCATATTCTGCACCTTTTGACTCAATATCTTGAAGAATTTTTTCAAAATTGGGATAGCTATCAATTATCAGGTCATTTCCGTAAAAGTCCAAAGCTTCATAAGCTAGTTGTCCGAATAGCTGGGAGAATGCCGGTTTGAGGTAAGCTAGCTCTGGGCGATCGCTAAATAAGTCAACGTCACCCTGTTCTAATTTGTATTGGAACAACTGGGCCATCTCAATATAACTCTGTGGGTTATCGAGTCCTACACTGGCTGCACCTGTGGCAATATTTTGCCACACCAGAGGTAGTTGAGAAAGAGGAACCGCATTTTCAGAAGCAATTATTGCCAAATTGGGAGCTTCAATCAGCTGCATATACAATCTCCATTAAGACTTTAAATTAACAATTTACCAACAGCACAACAGAATTTAAATAAATATTGCTATTTAAAAAACTCCTAAGTTTCTAGAAAAATATTGTGATTTTTTTCCAGATGATTCTCTGTTTGGTAAGCCAAAGTGGCGGTTTTGCAATCCATAAAAATATTTATCTGGTTATGAAGGGAAATTGAAGCCCTCTGTGCCCTAAACAGAAAGAATTTAACTAATACCCAGATTTTCGGCTAAATTTTTTGTTAGTTATTTTGTGATTATCGTGACAATGATACCAAAAAACTGTTACATAAAATACGAAATCATCAAATTAGCTATATGCCCATTCTACATTTTCAGATGCTCGCACGTTACAATTCTCTAGCAAATCGGCGGTTATATGAAGTTTGTGCGCTGCTAACCGATGCAGAACGGAAGCAGATTCGACCAGCATTTTTTAAAAGTATTCATGGAACGCTGAATCATTTAATCATAGTTGACCGCATTTGGATGGGACGCTTTGCCGGTCAAGAGATGCCATGGGCAGGAGTTGATGCTATTCTCTATGATGATTACGATGAGCTACGTAGAGCGCGGGTATTAGAAGATGAGTTCATCGAAGCGTTTATTGCTGGTTTAGATCGTGACTTCTTGGTGGGAACAATTACTTACGAAAATGTTAAGGGTACGATTTATACCGACCCGGTTAACTTGTTGGTGGCTCACTTTTTTAATCACCAAACCCACCATCGAGGACAAATTCACGATATGCTGTGCCAAACGGAAATTGACCCCCCAGTGTTGGATCTGCACCGGATTCTCCGAGCATAGGGAGAAAAATTATGAATTATGCTGTTATGGGTAAAAAGTTATGAGTTCTCGAAAGTTAGAAATTACAATTGGTTGGCTATATCCGACGCTGATGAGTACCTATGGCGATCGCGGAAATGTGATTACTATAGAACGTCGCGCTCAGTGGCGGGGGTATGATGTAAAGGTGTTACCTCTCGATCAAAACTCTACAGCAGCAGATATTAAGTCTGTAGATGTGATCGTCGGTGGTGGTGCACAAGATCGCCAGCAAGAGATAGTCATGCGGGATTTGCAGGGTGCAAAGGCCGAGGCTATGCGGGAGAAGATAGAAAATGGCACACCGGGAGTTTTTACCTGTGGTTCTCCCCAATTGCTGGGACATTATTATGAACCGGCATTAGGACAGCGAATTGAAGGTTTAGGCATTCTGGATTTAGTTTCTATCCATCCTGGTGAAAATACTAAGCGCTGTATTGGTAATTTGGTGATTGAAGTTACCGCTTCTCGGTTGGCGCAGGACTTAAAAGAGATGACGGGAACTACACCCTATTTGGTGGGGTTTGAAAATCACGGTGGACGTACAAAGCTAGGGAAGGTGGAAGCTTTGGGGCGTGTGGTGTATGGTTTGGGGAATAATGGTGAGGATGGGACAGAGGGTGCTTTTTATCAAAATGCGATCGCCACTTATTCCCACGGGCCATTGTTACCAAAAAATCCTTTTGTCGCTGACTGGTTAATTCAAACTGGTTTGCGCCTAAAGTATCAGCAGGCTATTACTTTGTCACAGTTAGATGACACTTTGGCAATGCAAGCGCGGGAATCGATGTTGAAGCGGTTGAAGGTGAGTTTGCCTGTTGCGCCGGCTAAGGTTTAAAATTAACCTTTTTCACCAATCGCCGTAATTCTTCACCCTGTAGACAGATGGGGAACTACGGCGGCAGATTTTGTTTCAATCCCTAATAACGTAAGTTGCTAGTTAGGAAAACTGTCAGCATCAGGATGTCCAGGATTAAAGGATGAACAGGATGAAAGCTGGGATTTAATCACCAATTACCTATTGCCCATTACCTATTATCCGCAACTTGGGTTAATAGGGATTTTGATGAATTGCAACTTCGAGGTGTAAAGAAAATTTCTTGATTTGATGGTTTCAATCCCTAATAGGGATTTTGATGAATTGCAACAATGATTATTGATGGAATACCATGTAGCCCGAAGTTTCAATCCCTAATAGGGATTTTGATGAATTGCAACCCTTTGATGAGTGCCGAACTGTGTCAAACGCAAGTAAGTTTCAATCCCTAATAGGGATTTTGATGAATTGCAACCAAGCCAGGATTGCAAATAAGGAATTAGTGCAAGCTAGTTTCAATCCCTAATAGGGATTTTGATGAATTGCAACGTGTGAAAAATGCAATCAGTCCCCAATAAATTAGTTTCAATCCCTAATAGGGATTTTGATGAATTGCAACGATGCACAAGTTCAGCAAATTTTAAAGGGTGAAGAGGAAGAAGTTTCAATCCCTAATAGGGATTTTGATGAATTGCAACATTACCATAGGTTTGTGCAAGTTTACTTATCAATCGTTTCAATCCCTAATAGGGATTTTGATGAATTGCAACGAGAGGCAGTCACAGGATCTTTATGTAGCAGACATTCGTTTCAATCCCTAATAGGGATTTTGATGAATTGCAACAAAGTTTTGAACGGTCAGGAGATTAAAGTAAATATCTACGTTTCAATCCCTAATAGGGATTTTGATGAATTGCAACTACGCCAACCAATATATTGTCGAAGGTATTCCTTTGTTTCAATCCCTAATAGGGATTTTGATGAATTGCAACATTTTCGCCTTGGTGCAAAGAAGATGGATCGCCGTCAAAGTTTCAATCCCTAATAGGGATTTTGATGAATTGCAACTATTGATCAAATTGATCAATTATTTCCTTGCACCCTGTTTCAATCCCTAATAGGGATTTTGATGAATTGCAACTTGATTCCACTTTCTCGGATACTACCGCTATCACGTGTTTCAATCCCTAATAGGGATTTTGATGAATTGCAACCCCATTTTTTCGATGGCGTAGGGGGGTTAACATAGTTTCAATCCCTAATAGGGATTTTGATGAATTGCAACCGCGGGGGTCTGGAACCCATACTATATTTAGTTTTCAAGGTGCAGTTGCGCGAATCGATCATTAATATACCATTCCAGCCGTTGGTTGAAAAGAGGGACAAAGAAAAAAAAGGCGGAAACCCTTTTATTGTAAGCCTTTCAGAGTTTGCGCGGATCGAAATTGGGTGATAAGAGGCTGAAATGCTTACAGTCATTGAGATACAGGCGTTTTTTTCAGTGATCAAATTTGTACACCTACCCATCCGCGCAACTAGCATCCAGAAATCTAGCTAAAAAGGGGGTGGGGAGAAGTTCACCAGTAGGTTTTCTAGATTCTGGTAAAACAAAAATCTTCTAGCCCCCAAGTCAAATCCAAATATCAGAGGTGCAATCACCGCCAGGATAGCGCATTTCATGAGCGCGAGATGGGCCTGCTGGTTCTTTACCAAAGTCAACATAGAAATTTTCGTTGATTTTCAGACCGCCATTTTCAGTATCGCAGTCAACCTGCAATAAATATGAGCCAGTTTTAGATAATTCAGGATAAAACTGATTATCCCAAGTGCTAAACAGAGAATTTGTCACATATAGCCGCTTACCATCTAGACTTAGTTGTAACATCTGCGGCCCACCTGCCAATTGATGACCTTGAACTTCACCACCTTTACCCAGCAAACCACCGCACCAAACTTGACCGGTGAGTTGGGGATGAGCAGGATCGCTGATATCATATTGACGAATGTCTCCATGTAGCCAGTTGGAGAAATAAATATAGCGATCGCACATCGAAATTAAGATATCTGTAATCAACGATGGTACAGGTATGGGCCAGCCTGCAACCTCCACCGATGGGATGTCAATTACTTTCTCTATTTGCCATTGTTCGTTAGACTTTTGCCAATGCCAAACATTACTACTAAGTGCAGCAGCGACAAATCCATGGGTGCTGTCGGGGTTGTGGTGAAAGCGCAGTTCTAAAGGAATTAACCCTTCTTCCCCCAAGTCAACAGATTGGGTAATCTCCCTTGTTGACCAATCCCAGAAATGGATATGATGACCATAGTTACCAGCGGCTACATCCTTGAGGTCAAAGCCTGGGTAATAGGTTTTAGGTGCGCCCCATTCACTGCTGACCATTACATTATGGCGCGGCTGATACCAAAAGTCATAGTTAAACCGCATCCCATCAGCTTTGTTTTCCCACCGTCCAGCTATCTCAAAATTCTCATCTAATAGCAAAAAGCCACCGGGGCCATTTCCCTCCCCTTCTCCTAGCATGGAAATCATTACATGACCATCTGCTAAACAATGTACTGTGTGGGGTGCAGTTAAATTGGTTTTGGCTAAAATTTCTTCTGGTTCAATAACTTTGTGCAGTTTTGGCGCTTTCGTCTCTGCTGTATCAACTATATAAATGCGACTAGACCTTTGTCCGGGAATTACGCAGAACCGCCGAGATTTATTAGCGTCGCCGTGGCATGAACTGCAAGCATTCCACCCAAAATGGTGCAATTCATCGCCAATGTAAGGCATTGATAGGCGATGTATGATTTTAGAGTAAGTAGGGGAATTGGGATCAACGTCTACAGTGGCGAGATAATCTGGTTCTTCGATACCTGTTCCTGTATAAAGTGCGATCGCATAAAGCACCTTTTCCCGTTCTCCCTCCATCGCTGCTGCTGGGGAAGCATAACCAGGGCCACAACAAGCATGATTCATAGTTTTACACCTTAACAAGGTACAATAAATGGTTATTAATATGAATGTTTGCACATTCTGTCTGTCATTGCTTGGGTTGTGATGGGAGATAATTAAGGCGATCGCCTAATTTGCCCTTCTTGATGGCGCTGTTGTAGTTGGTGCATATGATTAAACAAATGCCAACAATATTCTTCTGGTAACCCGCAGGTAATAGCACCCCGCATCACAACGTTAAAGTACCAATCATTTGGCGGCATTTCTTCTGGCAACTTATTAACTACTGTATATGTGCGAACATTTTTATATATCTGATTGTGGCAGTGAATATCTACTAACTCATGGCGATAGACGCCTTGGAGGACACCTTCTCGTTTATCTAAGTGTTCACTCAGTCGCCAAGGTAGCCGATAAAGCACCCCTTTAACGCTAGCTTGGGGATCTTTGACTACATCCAAAACCCCACAATTGCGTTTAGGAGAATAGAGATAAAATCCTAGTCGATAACTTTTTAAGATTCCTGGGCTGATGACGTAAGGGTGAGTGTTTTCACCAAGCGATCGCTTTAAATCCACAGGACACATACAAGATCCATAAGCAAAATAGTAAAACATTTGCTCTCGGTGTGGCTGTTGTTGCAATTTCAACTTTAGCTGTGCAGGATTATGAGATTGTACCCAACTGTGGTGCGAGTGTCCACTTTGATTACCCATCGATCCAGGGAGAACCGCTATAAAAGCCTTGATTAAAGAGGAAAAGGTAAATCGGCGTTGCTGATTAAAAATATGAATATGTGTCACGCAAAGGCGCTTTCGTCGCAAAGAATCAAGCTTAAAAAGGTTGAATTTCCCAAGTTCATATTCTAATTCAGCAACGCCGGTAAATCTTCTCCCCTTCCTCCAATTTCAGCAATAACCACCAGAAACAAATTTCAAAACATTATTGGGCATTAGTTCTGAGTTGATTCCAGGCTTCGACAACAGACTGTAATGTCTTTGGTAGGCTATCTTGAGAAATATCATTATACTGAAAAGTACCTACTTGGCTCGTGAGGGTGTAGCTAATGAAATCCGCAGAACCGTTGGGTGCTGGATAACTCAGATTTTGATATTTACTAAATCTCTTTTTATCTAGTAATTGTTCAAACTTTTGCACCTGTTGCAAAGAAACGCGGCGTACGCTACGTTCAGAATCATTAGCATCACCTATCCGCACACGGATCAATATGCCATCTTTGCGTAAAACAGTTTCGTAGGTTCTGCCAGTAATGCCACCACTAGCGATTTCTCGAAGTACCACACCTTCATCTAAAGGTGGTGGTAACTCATTGGCGGGAATTGGTACAGGTTTAATACTGTCTGGTTTAGCGTTCTCTTTTAAAACTTGATTTGTAGTTTCTAGCGACAGATTTGTAGAAGCGGCAGAGGCATCTTTTATTGGTGTTAATCCGCTACTAACAGACAAAATTCCAGTTAAAATCAAAGCAGTTAAAAATTGCTCTTGATTGTTGGTTAAGTTTCCTTTCATGAGGTTTTTCCTAGTGATTTTAGCAAGATAGCTTATTAGTAGTCAGTACCCAGTAGTGATTATTTAGTAATTAAATTACTAATAACTAATCACAAAAGCAGGTGTAGAGAAATGTAAAAATCTGCTCTCTTCAATGCAAATACCTACTAACTTATCAGAAAGGGCTGATAAATTTATGCAACTACACAATAAATTTGTTGGAATTCTTCCTATCATTAGCCTGATTTAGGAATATCCAAAATTGCATATTTTCCCAAAACTGAAATAGTTGAGGATGTTTTGATATTAGTTTTTAAGAGGCAGATATGAAGATAGACGCGAGTGTGATGACTGTTTGTTCCGGAAACTTTACAAAAAATATAGCAGTCCTAAATCATTTGTGAACACAAAGATACCCGACTTCTCCAAGAAGTCGGGTATCTGACTCACTTTATGTTCACAAATCAAATAGGATTGCTATATATTAATTAACTGTCCTAACAGTGACAATTTTAGATTTTGGATTGAAGAGAAAATCTAAAATCGAATATCTCAAAATTTATTCGTGGGATCATCTAAAATCTGAAGTTAACCTATCTAGATTCAGCCCAAAACATTAGGCGCTGAGTGCTGTTTGATCAATTAACAGGTTATTAGGTGCATCAAACCTAATAGTGCTAGCAGCCCAGTCTTTGAAATCAGGTGCCAACCAGACTAACTTACACAGAATATCATCATTTACCCATAATACTAGAGGGAAATTAAGCTGCTTCCGAAACTCATTTCGCGTCATATTAGTACTGATGAGTAGTTGATTAATCCCTTCCACAGATTCTAAACCCCTGACGATCAAAACTTCGGGTTGAGCATCACCTAGTAAACTAGTGATGGTGGTATAAAGGGTTTCGGCCCCTGTTGGAAGGAAGATTTCTTGGATGTCTGCTGAGGATGATTCTTTTAACAAATTTACTACTTGCTCCTGACTTGTGACTGAGTTACAACAAGCCAAAATCAGTGCAAATTCGCCTGTAGCAAGCATCATGGCTCTCGCTAGCCTTTTAATGGCTACTGTGTTGCTGGCTGTGCTGTCTTCAGAATCACTTAAGCTAGTCATGAAAAATCCTAAATTTTTCTTTTTAAGAAGTTATCAACCAATTTTCGATAAATTATTCAACTTAGCCTTGACTCAAAAATGCTATGGGTATAGCGCAAAAATGAACTTCTTTTTGTAAACCATAATACAATCCTACCCACGGTTTAATTTAGTAGGTGTATGGGGTATCACCCCCCATTGTACCCTAAATTCCGATATTGGCGTTAATTGGAGATGAAATTATCTCAAGGAATATAGTCACGGTGACTAAAGAAAGCTGAAATAATCTATCTATTGGTAGGTGTCAGGTGGCAATGCAACTTATAATTAGTATGATAAAACTTTAAACAAAATATAGTCTAATATATTCAGATATAGTCTAAAACCGAGTTCTAATGAAATTGTCTGATTATGCAAAAACCTTGGGGATTTCGTACCTTACAGCTTGGCGACATTACAAAGCAGGTAAAATACCATACCCAACAGAGCAACTTCCCACAGGAACCGTAATTGTTGATTACGACCCAAAAAAGATGCCAGGGGGTGCTGTTAGAGTGGCGATTTATGCCAGGGTATCAAGTGCTGAAAATAAAGATAACTTGGATAGGCAAGGAGAGAGATTAACTCAATATGCAATTGCCAAAGGATATCAGATCGTCTATATCATCAAGGAAATAGGGAGCGGTCTAAATGACAATCGCAAGAAATTAGAGAAGCTTTTACTGAAAAATGATTATGATATCTTGCTAGTCGAACATAAAGATAGATTAGGGAGATTTGGTACACATTACATCGATATTTTACTGAGAAGATTAGGGGTAAATCTAGAGATTGTTAATCTAGCCGATAATGGACGTGATGAATTGATGCAAGACTTGGTGGCGATAATTACCAGCTTTGCAGGGCGATTATATGGTCAGCGCCGGGCAAAACGTAAAACAGAAAAAATTGTGGAAGCCTTAAATTCTCCAACAGATTAATTGCGTTTTGTAGTCAAATATATTTGACTATATCTTTAGTGATATACTAATTTCCTTGCCAATATTAATCAATATGCGTCAAGTCGAAAAGCACATAATTAAGTATAGACATGAATGGTTTGATTATTGCACTGACATTACCACTATTTCCCGACAGCTTTACAACGCTGCTCAATTCACCCAACGTCAAGGTTTTTTCTACAGATGGGGGACTCAAACACAAGGGAGCTTAGACACTTTATTTAAACAAAACCAGAACTATAAATCAATGCCTGCCAAAGTCGCCCAACTTGTTTTGAAACAGAATGCAGATGGGTGGATTGCTTACTACAAAGCATTGTCAGCCTATAAAATTGATTCAAGTAAGTTCACAGGTAGACCAAAGCCACCCAGTTATGTTGACGATAAAAACCTAGTTAAGTTCAATAATCAAGCAATTGGTAAAAGGGAATTTGGTAAGGGTTGCATTGTTCCATCAATGTCGCCAATCAGGATTCCGGTAAAACCTGGACTAAAGTTGCAGGACTTGTGTGAAGTGCGAATTATTCCCAAAACCGGATACTTTGTTATAGAAGTAGTTTATGAAATTCCCGAAACATCAGACTTCTTTTGTAGCTTAAATCCTGGGTTGAATGCGGCGATAGATATTGGTTTAGACAATCTAGCGACGATTGTTTTTAACGACCTAGAGATACAGCCGATTATTGTGAATGGCAAGCCATTAAAATCAGTCAACCAGTTTTACAACAAGCAGGTTGCGTTTTTTCGCTCCGTTCTACCTAAGGTACAAGGGAAATCGCGGCGAATTGCAAATATAGTTCGTAACCGGAATAATTTTCTAGATTCATATCTACATCAATCTACAAAAATGATTGTAGATGAATTTCTGCGCCTGGGCGTAACTCACGTTTCAATAGGAAAAAACGAGCAATGGAAAACACATCTTAATTTAGGAAAGCGTACAAACCAGAACTTTACTCAGATACCACACGCTAAATTTATCGAGATTCTGACTTACAAACTACAAAGAGTCGGTATCACCGTCAAGGTTGCAGAAGAAAGCTATACCAGCAAGGCTTCTGCGATTGATTGGGATATTATCCCAATCCATGAACCTAACAACAAGATAAAACACATCTTCTCAGGACGACGTGTCAAAAGAGCGTGGTATGTGAGCAAGGATGGTTTTAAGATTCATGCCGATGTCAACGCAGGACTGAACATCGGCAGAAAAAGTAATCCCGAAGGGTTTGATTGTCTCAAGTCTATTCTGAGGGATAGGGGATGTCTGGTAGTACATCCAAGGCGGATAACTCCACTATTTAAGCGTGTCCATGCCTAAAGTAGAGTTGCTTAAATCTAAATTGCAGATGTCTGACTATATTTGACTATGTGATTTGGAACTATTCCCAGTCATTATCCATAATTTCACTCCGCCTGTAGAATAATGATCAAAAAACTTGTAGTGTGGTGTTTTGCCCTTGTTTCTGGCTGGAATATGGGCCAAAGTAGAAGGCTGGGGATGGTGGCTCTGAGCATAGTAACTGTCCTAATGCTAACCTTACCCTTGAATGCCCAAAATACTGGGGTACGATCGCTAACATCCGAGTTAAGAGGGGTGTGGTTAACAAATATAGATAGTGATGTGCTGTTTGAGCGCGATCGCCTGAAAAAGTCTTTAGAAGGCTTGGCTGAACTTAACTTTAATACCGTATATCCCGCAGTTTGGAATTGGGGTTATACACTCTACCCCAGCAAGGTTGCAGCCAAAGTGATTGGGCGATTGGTCGATCCCACACCAGGACTACAAAGGCGGGATATGCTGAAAGAAATTGTCACCGAGGGGCATAAAAAAGGGTTAACGGTGATTCCCTGGTTTGAATTTGGCTTTATGGCACCGGCTGATTCCCTCTTAGCCAAAAATCGTCCCCAATGGCTAACTAGTCGCAGCGACGGTACGCGGATTGTTAAAGAAGGGACACATGAACGGGTTTGGCTGAGTCCCTTTCGCCCAGATGTGCAACAATTCATCCAAGATTTAATTGTGGAAATCGTCAAAAACTACGACATCGACGGTATTCAGTTTGACGACCATTTTGGCTTACCATCGGAATTAGGCTACGATGCTTATACAGTAGCGCTCTACAAAAAAGAACACCGAGGTCAAGGGCCTTCTAAAAACCCGAAAGATCCAGAATGGGTAAGTTGGAGAGCGAACAAAATCACCGGCTTTATGAAGCGGGTATTCACAGCTATCAAAGCCAATAAAAAAAATTGCCTTGTTTCCGTTGCACCTAATCCCCAGCGTTTTTCCTATGAATATTTTTTAGCCGACTGGCAGAAATGGGAACGGATGGGAATTATCGAAGACTTGGTTTTGCAGATATACCGCAATGATCTAAATGTCTTTATCAGCGAATTAGAGTATCCAGAAGTAAAAGCTGCTCAAAGTCATATTCCTGTAAGTATTGGTATTTTGAGTGGGTTAAAAAATAGGTCAGTGCCGATGTCACAGATTCAGACACAAGTGCAAAAAGTACGCGATCGCAATTTTGCTGGAGTCTCTTTCTTTTTTTATGAAACTCTCTGGAACATGAGTCAAGAAAAACCCCTAGGGCGTCAGCAGGGCTTCCAGAAAATATTCCCCACCACAACAGCTTACCCGAATCTACTCACAGGCTGGAAACCTTGAATTTTGAATCTCTAAACTTCTGTTCGTCCCGTAATAGAGTAAATCATTGTTGATTGTTGCCGTCCACGCAGCTGCAACTGCTGTACTTTTTGGGTATGAAAATGCTGCTTGATCAGCTCAAACGTTGTTTCGCTGACTAAGATACTATAAGGATTATCTTCTTTGGTGCTTTTGTTGAGTTGTTCCAAACGAGCGGCAATATTCACAGCATCTCCCAAGACGGAATAATTCAATCGTTGAGATCCGCCAATGCTGCCAGCAACCACTACACCTGTATGAATGCCAATGCCGATGGCAATGGTAGGTTTGCCAAGCTCTTCTAATTCTTGGTTTAACAATACTAATCTTTTCTGCATAGCAATTGCCGCCGAGACAGCAGCAATTGCATCCTGCTGAATTTCCTCTGGGAGTGTGTGGGGCAAGGGAATGCCAAAAACAGCCATCACAGCATCCCCAATGTATTTATCAACTACTCCTTGATGCTCGTGAATACACTCAGCCATAGCACCCAGATAGCAGTTTAACCAGTCGAGCAATTCTCGTGGTTTCATGCTCTCAGAAATCGTGGTAAAGCTGCGAATGTCGGTAAACAGAACTGTTGCTACCATTTCTTGAGCATCCAATTGACCGTTTTGGAAAATCTCGTTTCGATGCTGCCAGATTAATGCTGCTGTTTCTTGAGAAACATGACGAGCAAATAAATTCATCAATTGTTGTTTTTCTCTTTGTTCCAGCCACTGAACACTCAGTCCAGCTAAGAGAATCGTGCCGATGGGTGCGGCAGTAGGCAACCAGAGATTGGAGATTGTGAGAGCAGAAACTGAGATACTGAACCAAGTAACAGGCAGTAGCCCTAGAAGCAGAATTCGTTGGGGAAATTTCAAAGCAGCCAGTATCAGACTGGAACCGATGCCAAGACCGAGTAATAGCAAGAGTTCAAATTGCCGGGGAAAAAGTTGTAGCTGTCGGTGGTTGAGTAGATTGTCAATGGCAGCAGCGTGCAGATAGACACCAGATGTTGGTGGTATTTGCTCGAATGGAGTTTTCAAGGGATCGTTTGCTCCAGTTGCAGTCAGCCCGACTAACAAAATTTTGTTTTTTAGTTTGGCTGCATCTACCTTTCTCTGGATAATATCGGCAAAGGAATAGGTGGGGATTCCCCGCTCACCCTTAGTTGGCCCTACCCAGTTAATCCACATTGATTGGACTTTCTCTGCCGATGGTCGAGGTGGTAAGGCAATGAGGGACTTTGTGGAGTTAGTGGAATCTGCGGTAAAGGTCTGCTGCAAGCTATTGTTGTATGCTTGCAATAACATGATGGTAAGGGAGGGAACTTGATCGACGTAGAGCCATAATTGACGCGTTATTCCGTCGAGATCGGCATTGCTGGCAATATGCCCTTTGGCAGTAACGTGATCGAGAACTGCGACTGGACGAAGCATCTGTTTGTGCAAATCGGGGGCGATCGCTAAGACAACCTGACCATTGATGGCCATTGCCTCAGCCAGTGTTGCATCGTGACTGCTAGGCTCGGTAAACAGAATATCAAATCCGATTGCTGCTGGAGGAGAGGCTTCTAGAGTTTCCAGTAACTGTGTATAGCGATCGCGGGACAGGGGAAACTGCCCATACTGACGCAATGTAGCATCGTCAATCCCAATGACAACAACCCGCGAATCCCAACTGCCATGAGGTAGAGGTAAAAAGTTGCGCGTGCAGAATAATAAATTAAATCCTAGAGCTTCTAGGGGTTGCCAACCACCTATTTGCCATAATCCCATTGAAAACAGTCCAGTCAATACTCCAGGCAACAGTAAAAAGGAAAAATTACGACCACGCCCCAACCATAGCCAACTAAGGAACTGCCAGTTCATACAATTGCTTTTTACCTAAGGGAGTTACCACAACAACTTCTACTCTGCGGTTAGCGAGTAAAGGAACCGTCAATTCAAAATTGCCACTCTTGTCGGTGTTCTGGGGCTGTTTGGCGATGATCAGCAGATTCACTGGATCAACACTACCGACAATTTGCACTTGGCTGCCATTGGCTACGAGTTGACGGATATTTAGCCGAGTATCTTCCTTTAGGGGCACTGGTGCCGAAGGCGGCTCTCCTGGAATCGTTATATTTTGGAAACCAGCGTCTACCAGAACGGTCTGCCCTTGAGCATTGGTGGCTACGCTACCCTTGATGGTGGCTACGCCCATTTTGCCATTCTGCTGTACGCTCACACCAAACTCAGTGCCCCGCACCCCGGCAACCCCGGCAGGTGTGTTAATCTCTAAACGCGAGGCTGAATTCGTGAATGGACGAACTTGCAGACGAACTTGTCCAGCTTTTACCTGGAGTTGGGTGATCCGTTCACCTCCCTTTCCTGTCAGCAGTTTCTGGATACTTATATTTGAATTTTCTGATACATTAATGAACCCAGTGCCTATATCTATTGCCAGCACGGCACTGGAGCTTTTCTTGGTACTGATTCCCTCTCCAATTGCTTGGAGTCGCATTCCACTACGAGCCGGTTGGGATGTCTGCCCACGGGAATACAGCACTTGCCCAATTGGACGGCGCACTTCTATCCAGCGATTGACACTAACCTGTAATTGATCATCTGCGGCGGAGGCACGAAGAGTAGCAACTAGCCCAACTAGCACCAAAATAAAGTTACAAGCCCACCAACTCTTCATACGTGTCTCCAGATGATTTCCTCTACTGATTAACAAAATAGTTTTTTATTGACATCCTCCCACCGCTATCCCATGAGGGGTTAGCAGGGCATTTTTTAACATCACTTTCAGTGGAAATACACAACTCTGGCATCTAATCCGTGGGATCTCAACAAATTAGACAAGCACTCTGCCGATTCCCGCTGGGAAAATCCTCCAGCATATACATAACCGCCGAGCCTGTGCTGTGCTAGAAATGCGTCGGCAATATAGCTCCTGACAAGGTTTAACACTTTGTCTGACTTTTCAGGAACAACTACCACATAAGGACGGTCTGGCACTTTTCCAATAACGATAACATTACTCTGCTGAAAACTATTGGCGGATTTGGTCACTTCAGGTAGGTTTTTGGTAATGCAATTGGGTGGCTGGGCCCAACCTTTGCAGAATAAAGCTTCCCATAAAACAGTTGCAACCATTCCTGTAATCAGATATCTATTCACCTACTGCTCACCAAATTGTCGTAGTATTTTCGCGAACCAAAGGAACTTTTAAATCCCCAGGGGTTTTAACCTCGCTGCTATTGGCTACAAATTACTACATCAGTATACTTCGGTAAAAGTAGGTACTATTATTTATTTACCAAACTTTTTATGACATCTATGAAGAGGCTCTTGTTTTCAACCAGCCTTTGGTTTTGCAGTGTTTGAGGATCTGATCTAGTAGATATTTTCTGGGAATATGTCCTTTGTAATACTGCCACTGTTGTTGATTACATCCACCCTAAAAATAGCTAAACCTATCGTTAGAGGGAGGTTTAAATTTGATAGAAATGCTACAATGAAATAATTAGTCTTACTTAAAAGCTTATTTTTAATTTTATGCGTCGTTCCGCCTGCCTTATTTTTAATCCGGTTGCGGGTCAGGGTGATCCAGAAATAGAACTGGGACAAATTCGGGCAATGTTAGAGCCAGAAATTGACCTGGATATTTATTTGACAACCGAAGAAATCGATGCTGATGAATTGGCCGATGCAGCGGTAAAACGGGGGGTAGATGCGATTATTGCTTCTGGAGGAGATGGTACATTGTCAGCGGCAGCGGCGGCTTTAGTGGGAACTGATATTCCCTTTGGGATTATTTCGCGGGGAACAGCAAATGCTTTTGCCGCCGCTTTAGGCATTCCAGATACGATCGCAGCTGCCTGTGAAACAATTTTGCAGGGTAAAACTCGCAAGGTAGATATAGGTTATTGCAATGACCAGCCGATGGTGCTGTTGGCAGGTATTGGTTTTGAGGCAGAAACTGTAGAACGGGCAGACAGAAACGCTAAAAATCGCTTTGGGATGCTGGCCTATGTCTTGGCGGGATTCCAAGAACTGCGAAGCTTTCAGACATTTAATGTGGAAATTGAAACTGAAGATAAGATCATTAAAACTACTGCCGCAGCGGTGACAGTGGCAAATGCTGCACCACCCACATCAGTTTTAGCTCAAGGGCCAGCAGGTATTTTTGTGGATGATGGGTTGCTAGATTTAACAATTGTCGCTCCGGTTAGTAAGGCAGGTGCGATCGCCGCAACTTTCCATCTGTTTCAAACTGCTTCTACTGGTACAGCAGTAGAACGGAATGATATTGGCTATCTGCGAGGTAAACAATTTAAAATCACAACTGATCCACCGCAAAAGGTAGTTGTGGATGGTGAGTTAGTCGGGACAACCCCTATAGAAGTTAGGTGTGTACCCGCAGGCTTGACGATTTTTGTGCCTACAGTAGAAGAAGAGGTACTAACGGAAAAATTAGAGGGACTGCCTAATTTGACTGTGGAGTTGAAAGACACGGCAGATAATGGAGAATAAGCTGCTTTGAAACTTGTTTCCGATTCGGCGATCGCTAAAAAAATTCACAAAATGCAGCAGCGGGTACGATGGCAAGATCCGTTAATTAAGGAACGAAACATCGACCAAACTCGGCTAGTGCTCGAAGATGGTCAAGAAAATAACGGTGAGTTCTCATTTTTGGTTGTGGGTGACAGTGGTTCAGGAATTCACCGGGGACACAACCCCCAACGCCAGGTAGCGGAACTCATGCTGAGACATCACCAAGAATGCCGTTTTATGCTGCACACAGGTGATGTGATCTATTTAGTGGGGTCGAGTGAATACTACCAGCAGAACTTTATCCAACCTTACCGCGAGTTTCTCTTAGGCGGTGAACACCCCCACCGCATCGGCTATGACCAAATGATTTTTAAACTGCCGATTCTGCCTGTGCTGGGAAATCACGATTATTATGATTTGCCAATTCTCTTGAGTTTAATATCCCTGGCAACACTTCCTGTCCGTCATTTATGGCGATCGCGTCTAGACTTGGATGTGGGGTTGCATGGTTCAGGAGTAGGTGACGCTTATGCAAAGGCATTTCTCGACTACCTTCAGCGGTTTAATTCGCCAGCAGAGTTAGCTCAACACTTAGATAAATACTACACTGCCGAGATAGACAACGGGCGCTGTCTTCACTACCAACCAGGAAGTTTCACCCGTCTCCCCAATCGTTACTACACCTTTCGCTACGGTGGTCTTGACTTCTTTGCTTTGGACTCAAATACATTTAATGATCCGCCACCCCTACCGAAAACCAAAAAAGGCGCAGCAGACCGCAGACTTCTGGCCCAACGCCGAGAGGATTTAGAACAGGAAAAGCTGCAAATTATGGAAATTTCAACCAAGCTAAATCCCGAAAACCCCAGGGACGCTGACGAATTGGACGACTTGCAAACCAAGCTGTCTCAAATTGAGGAAATTATTGTTGATATCGACAAACAGCTACATTCTGACCAATCAACCCAGACTGATATTGCACAACTAGAATGGCTGAAGGAAAAACTAATTGGTTCTTGGAATACGGCAGAAGTTCGCGGCAGGGTGATTTATTTTCACCATCCTCCCTATGTCACAGAGGCGACAAAATGGCAACAGGCGCAAACTTTGGCAATTCGTAGCCGCCTACGTGGTGTGCTGGATGCCGTAGCTAAAACCGTAGGTTCCCTGAGTCAAGGGCGTCCTTTGGTGGATTTGGTGTTAAACGGTCATGCACACTGCTTAGAACACCTGGAAACAGGGGATACAGGACATGGTGATGCTCATATCCAGTGGATTGTTTGTGGTGGTAGTGGCTTTAGTCTCCGACGTCAGCGGACTGAAGGGCCGGATTTGCTGGAAAGTTTCGGGGATGGGGGTAAACAAGAAAATCGCTTAGTAGCGCGATCGCATCTTTTTGTTGGTCGCAGTGGTCAAGGTTCCCGCAAGCGAAGACCTTACTCTTGTTTACGCATTGATGTCAAAGGCGATCGCTATCCTCAGTTTATTGTCCGTCCTTTAGTTGCCGAATGGTATCAGCAGCAGTGGCATAATCAAGAACTTGAGCCAATAATTATTTGAAAAACAGCGATGATCAAGAATCAAACCTGATCATCACCATCAAAATGCCATCTTGAAAACAACTAAATTATTCCCGTTCCCTTACCCCGTCTGTCACCTTTTTCTGTTAACTTACCTTCCTGATCTTCATTAACTTCTCGCAGTGCTTCAACCCTTTGTGCAGTTTCTTGTGCGGCTTTTTGGCGTGCATCACCCGGTTCTTCATAATACATTTCCGGTTCAACTGCGTAGTTATTCAACAACCCTTCATTATCCACTGTATAGCCATCAGTGGTACGTATGCTTTCGCTATCGGTTTGGTCGTCGGTAGGCTCATTTGACAGCTTTTCTTCTGTCGGTAGGGTTTTGTAGTTTTGTCCTTCTCTTTCTATACGAGCCGCAGTTTCGGCGGGAATAATTCCCCTATCATAAGTATCAACTTCAGCTCGCTCATGTGAATCTATCGCTTTATTAGCTGCTTCATTAGCCATAAATCATATCCTCCTGAAAAATTTGCAGAATAACTTTGAAAACTAGATTAGGCTATTGAACTTAATAAAGATACTATCTAGAGGAGTGAATAAAACTAAAGCATTAACCATATTTCTGTGTCTAGAGATGCATTTTAAATGCTAATTTACCCAAAACAAATTTATGGTTAAAATTTAAATAAGTAGCTTGGCGTAAATAATTCAAGGTTGGTAGTAAGGGCTTTAGCCCTCTCTATCTCCTGTCGTCGAAGCTAGGCGGTAAGCACAGCTATGCCCATTCGCGGAGCGTTCCGTAAGAAAGGGCTTTACAAAGTAGGGCTGAAGCCCGCCTCAGAATTCATTCTGAGTCTAATAGCACTGATTCGTCTTTAGACGACTAAAAGAAATTTCTAGTCGATTTTAACGAACTTTAGTTATTAGCCCTGAACTTCAATTCTGGGCGGGTTATATCTAGAACGCAATAGCCTTGTCTCTACAAGATATGTGTTCCATTCACCTGAGAAAAACTGGTGTAAGCTGAAGAATTTCCACCTTAGATTATAGAGCTAGTTCAATGTTTGTGAACCTTCTCTACCGACAATTTGTTTTTTGAAGAATCCAAGTTTTTCAGCTAATTCTTGCCGAGTTTCAGCTTTGATAAGATAACGGAAAATAACCCAGGTTATGTAACCAATGCCAATTAACTCAAATGTCGGCGATAGCAGTGGAATATCATTAATCGCATCCAGTAATGCTAGCACTACCTTAACTGTAACAACCGCCGACAAAATTAAAGCAAGGGATAACAGCGCCTGCTTATATTTGTTAAAAAGACTGCCTAAATATTCAGGCAATTGCGCTAAAAATTCAGAAACTTGTCTGCCAATTCGCTGCCATTGGGCTTCAGATTCCCTAGCTGGCAGTAGCTTAGGCACATTAGCAGAGTTTGTACCATCAAGGGCTAGTACACCTTGTGATGAGATAGTATTGACTGATTCCGGTTGCTGTTGTTGGGTTTCCATAGTGTTTCTTGTTGGGCAAGCACAACAGTTTTGATCAATAACTGGACGTAAATAAATATAACAGTCTTGAGCCAAAACAAGAGCATATCACTAAAAAAAATACCCAGGGATGGAAAATGGCACAAGCAAATAAATGTAATCCACCTTTGTTTGTGTAGCCCCTGACTTGCAATCGTTAGTAAGGCTGCACAAAGTTTGGGTAATCTCTTTTGAGCCTTAACTATTAGGATTTATTTATGATGTCCAGCTATTTATTGGAATTTGCTTTTAGCCACTTTAGCGGCTTGGACTTGGAGGAGCAACGGCTGCTTTGACTACCACTTGTTTGACACCTTTAATTTCTTTTGCCAAAGGTTCAATTTTGGCTAATTGCTGCTGATCGTTCACCGTTCCTGCTACAGTCACAATGCCATCTTTTGTAGCATTAACTGTTAGTTGACCATTGGGAATGTTAGCTTCTAATTTAGAGCGAACTTCACTAGCAAGGTCTCCTGTGGCTCTATTTGTATCGCCCCCAGTTGTATTATTCCGCTCTTCACGGGCGCGAATATCAGCATTAAGTTGTCTTCTGCGGACTTCACTTTGGGCATCTTCTTTAGCCGCTTGGGTTACTTGTGAAGTTGGTGTTGCTGGTGCTTCACCAGGTTCTGGTGCAGTTACAGTTGTTTTGGCTGTATCTTGACAAGCCGCTGCACCCAAGATTAAAAAAGAACTAATTAGGAAGGGAGTTAGTTTTTTCATTGGTTGAATTCTTGATATAAATGACAAAATGGTGTTTATGGGAGTTTTAGGAGCAAGAGGCTCAAAATCTGGCTCCTAAAAATTGGCTTAAACTTTTTGATCTCGGCGATCAATAATCAATACAGCAGGATCGTCTGCGTGATGGGGGTGAATATTGTTAACAATTGGCGTTTCACGATGTTCCACTCGGTCGGAACTAAGGCGATGTTCGCCTACATCCCTGGCATTATAGATAGCAAATTCTTCGATTCCTCGACGTTTGAGAATTGCTTCAGCTTGGTGAATTTCTGCTTCTGAGCCATCGACAATCACCAAGTAATCACCTCTTTGGAAGCGATCGCTATAAATTCGCACCCGCTCTTCGGGAATTCCTAAGCCAATAAGTCCGCCAGTAATACCCCCAGCTGCTGCACCTATAGCGCCACCAGCCGCTGTACTCGCCAAAGCAGTCGCCAATGCACCACTGGCAATTACGGGCCCGACTCCAGGAATGGCTAAAGCGCCAAGACCGACCAATAAGCCGCCTAAACCGCCTAATACGCCGCCTGTAGCTGCTCCGGCTTTTGCCCCCTCATCGGCTTTATTACCTGCTCCGACGCGATCGCTACCTCCATCTTTAGCAATCAGAGAAACTTGACTCATCGGGAAACTAGCATCTCGTAAATCTCTCAGCGCTGCTTCTGCATCTCGGCGATGAGCAAAGACGCCGATAGCCCGTTTGGTACTAGCGTGTTGGCTGGTAGTAGTGGGAGTAACATCGGTAGTCCCATGCCTACCATCTGGGTGGTCATAAATGCCATACTCTTCAATACCCCGCTGATGGAGAATTGCTTGTGCTGTAGCAATTTCGGCCTCTGTACCATCAAGAATAACTAAATACTCTCCTCGCTCCACTCGCTCGTGGTAAACTTTAGCGCGTTCTTCGGGGATTCCTAAACCAATCAAAGCCCCAATTAAACTACCAGCTGCTGCACCAATACCAGCACCAGCTAAAGTTGTCGCCAAAGTGGTTGCTGCAGCTCCGGCGAGCATGACAGGGCCGATTCCGGGAATTGCTAAAGTGCCAAGACCAATTAATAAGCCAGTCAAACCTCCCAAGGCACCGCCAGAAAGCGCCCCGACTTTCGCACCTTCATCAGCTTTATCGCCCACCTTTTCCTGTACTTCGGTTCCCGCAATATTGCCTTTATGTTCTGCATCCCGCGCAATTACAGAAACTTTGTCCATTGGAAAGCCGGAATTTTTTAATTCATGCAGCGCTTCTTCTGCATCCCGGCGGTGAGGAAATA
This sequence comes from Cylindrospermum sp. FACHB-282, assembly GCF_014697195.1. Taxonomy (GTDB): domain Bacteria; phylum Cyanobacteriota; class Cyanobacteriia; order Cyanobacteriales; family Nostocaceae; genus Cylindrospermum. The sequence continues at coordinate 35,827 of NZ_JACJRJ010000042.1, forward strand.
CACCTACAGCACGCTTACGCACAGCTACAACCATCTTTATATTCTCCTAACAAAATATACAACACTTAATTTTTGAATTTTTTATTGTTGTCAATGACTTTATTACTACATTTTTTTATTAATTTCTCCTCAATCAATTGGAGTAACTTTTTATCTGTCATTAGATATAGGTAGATATAGGTTTATGTATAAAATTTGAAGAATAAACTGATTTTTTAAGCAAATTAAGACAAAATTTCCAGATTAATTATTCTTTAGATATGGCAATTTTATCTAGCAGTTTATTATCATCTTAAGTGGATTGATCAGAAGTAGCATTAACTATAATTATTCAGTAAATCAAATGTTTTGTAGGACTGCTATTCAAGAGACTTTAAATATATTATTGACAAAATAATCTCCGTGAATATAATGTAAGTATGTGTGCATGGCTCTGAATAATGCAATTAAGCTTCTGGATTCAGTAAAGAAATCACCTAAAAAACTTTTGAATCACTAAGTAGTAAAAGGTGATAGCCAACAAATAAATCTCTATATGTGACCCGGATCACACAAACTTAACTATTAAATCACTGTTAAGTTATTCTGCCGTCACTTGGCATTTAGGAGAATAAAATATACTAATTGAAGGAGAGATATTTTTGGTGGATACTTGGTGGTTGTGAGGAGTTACTATTATGTCGGAAAAAATTATACTGGCGGTTATCTTAACATTTAGCTTTAATTTATTTGCTCAAATGAGTTTGTCTTCTCCTAGCCAGGGAACAGCAAAGGTGTCCTTGCACAACCAAGAGGTTTTAGCTCTCACTGAAATTCCCAAGTAATCTGAGCATCTACGGAGGACAATATGCTCTGATTACTCGTAGGATTTAAGGTATAAATCTATCTCTGCTATCGATAAGAGATATTGCGTCACCCAGTATGAAAAGCCAAATTCTAGCAACAGCTGTATTTTTAACAACAATTAGCCTGACAACAACAGCCCAAGGGGCGAATTCCGAAGACATCAGGCAGTTATTGGCTACCAAAAAATGTCAAAATTGTGATCTCAGGGTAGCTGGTTTGGTGATGGCTGACTTATCGGGAGCGGATTTGAGGGGAGCCAATCTCACAGGTGCTAACCTCAGCCGTGCAAACTTGAGCAGTGCTGATTTGCGGGGTGCAAACTTGAGCGGTGCTAGTTTATTTGGAGTGAACCTGAGTGAAGCTAAACTAAGTGGGGCAAATATGGTGGGTGCTGACTTGAGAAATACCTATTTAGTTAATGCAGAATTAACTGGTGTTAATCTCAACAGCACTAACCTACAAGGGGCAATTGGCATACCATTGCAAATTGCCAAACCAGAAGAATTTTATGCTTGGGGTGTAGCAGAGGCAGAAAAAGGAAATCTAAAACCAGCAATTGATTATTTTAGTCAGGCGATCGCTATTAAACCCGACTATGCAGGGGCTTATCTATCTCGTGGTATTGCCAGCTACCAAGGCTTAGATAGACAAAGTGCCTTAAAAGATGCCCAAATAGCCGAACAACTGTTTACATCCCAAAATAACGCTCCAGGAATTCAAACAGCCCAGGCTTTTGTTAAAGAACTGCAAACACCCTATGGTGAAAAAGTAAATGCTGGTAAACCCAGTTTTTTTGACTTTGTGAGTGGAGTTAGTTCACTCTTACTTCAGTTTTTACCCTTTTAGGCCGTTCCTCACCTGCTCGAAGCTGACGGATCAACTCGACAGAGCTTGATTGAATACCTGTTGCAGCTTCTACTTCGGCACTACGAGCCACAATCCGCTGATGTGCGGCCAGTGATCGCCGTCGTCGTACCTCGCGGGCGATGGCTTCGACAATCATCTCATTAAAAGACTCGCTACCTTCTCGAAACTGCCTTGCTTGCTGAAGCAGATCGGCAGGAATGCGGACAGTTACAGCTTCTCGTTCCATAGTTCCAACCGATACAACTAGGACGTGATATCATATAGTGTAACTATTTTTTGCACCAATCTACATACTTAGACTTTGCCGATTGCGCAGAGCGCAGCGCCAAAGGCGATCGCCACTCGTGAGGCTGTAATCACCCGTGACTCTGGAATCATGCTCAATTGTGCAGCATATTTTGAGAAAATCAGATGAGACGATCGCACAGAAGGAAAAAAGATGTCAGACAATTTGAAAAGCCACGTTGTGACCCAAGGGGTGCAGCGATCGCCAAATCGAGCAATGCTGCGTGCAGTTGGTTTTAGGGATGAAGATTTCACTAAAGCCATTGTCGGCGTTGCCAACGGTTACAGTACTATTACCCCCTGCAATATGGGGATAAATCAACTGGCACAAAGGGCAGAAATTAGTATTAAAAATGCCGGAGCGATGCCGCAAATCTTCGGTACTATTACTATCAGCGATGGCATTTCTATGGGAACTGAAGGGATGAAATATTCCCTAGTATCACGGGAAGTAATTGCCGATTCCATTGAAACCGCCTGCACTGGACAGAGTATGGATGGTGTAATCGCTATCGGCGGTTGTGATAAAAATATGCCAGGGGCAATGATTGCGATCGCCCGCATGAATATCCCCGCTATCTTTGTTTACGGTGGCACTATTAAACCTGGACACTACAACGGACGGGATCTCACCGTTGTCAGTTCTTTTGAAGCAGTAGGTCAATACAGCGCCGGCAAAATTGACGAAAAAGAATTATTAGCAGTTGAAAGTCTGGCTTGTCCTGGTGCTGGTTCCTGCGGTGGGATGTTCACAGCTAACACCATGTCTTCAGCCTTTGAGGCAATGGGGATGAGTTTACCCTACTCCTCAACCATGGCAGCAGAAGACGCAGAAAAAGCTGATAGTACAGAAAAATCAGCCTTTGTCTTAGTCGATGCCATTCGTCAGCAAATTTTACCCCGCCAGATTATCACCCGTAAATCTATCGAGAATGCTATTTCTGTAATTATGGCCGTGGGTGGTTCCACAAATGCCGTGTTGCATTTTTTGGCGATCGCTAATGCTGCTGGTGTAGAACTGACTATAGACGACTTTGAAGTGATTCGCGGACGTGTCCCCGTTTTATGTGACTTGAAACCCAGCGGTAAGTATGTCGCGACAGACTTACACAAAGCCGGCGGCATTCCCCAAGTGATGAAAATGCTCCTAGTCCATGGCTTACTACATGGAGATGCCCTGACAATTAGCGGTGAAACAGTTGCCGAAGTCTTAGCAGACATACCAGCAGAACCATCCCCCAGCCAAGATGTGATCCGTCCTTGGAATAACCCGATGTATGCCCAAGGTCATTTAGCCATTCTCAAAGGCAATTTAGCGACAGAAGGGGCAGTTGCCAAAATTACAGGCGTTAAAAAGCCAGTAATTACAGGACCCGCAAGGGTATTTGAATCAGAAGAATCTTGTTTAGATGCTATTTTGGCGGGTAAAATTCAAGCTGGTGATATCATCGTCATCCGCTACGAAGGCCCCAAAGGCGGGCCGGGAATGCGGGAAATGCTGGCTCCCACATCGGCAATTATCGGTGCTGGTTTGGGCGACGCAGTGGGATTAATTACCGACGGACGCTTTTCTGGCGGTACTTACGGCATGGTAGTTGGTCACGTCGCCCCAGAAGCAGCTGTTGGTGGTGCGATCGCTCTAGTAGAAGAAGGTGATAGCATCACTATTGATGCCCCTGCTCGTCGTTTGCAATTAAACATCTCCGATGCAGAATTAGCCCAACGTCGTGCCAACTGGCAACCCCCCGCACCACGTTACACTAAAGGAGTACTGGCGAAATACGCCAAATTAGTATCTTCTAGCAGTGTCGGTGCAGTCACAGATTTAGACTTGTTTGATAATTAGTTATTAGTCGTTAAGTTTTGACTAGAGATGAGTCAATGTTCCGACTCATCTCTGATTTTTAATATTTCCGAAGTAATTTTTTATGAAAAACGATCTCAATCCTCCCGGAAGTTTTGGTCTACCTTTATTTGGTGAGACATTCGCCTTTATAGCTAATCCCTATACCTTTGTTAAAAAGCGTTATCAAAAGTATGGCTCTATCTTTAAAACTAACATTCTGGGTAGACCAACAGTTGTCATGGTAGGGCCAGAGGCGGTAGAGTTTTTTCTTTCTAGTCAGATGGAGTCTTTTTCTTGGCGTGAAGGATGGCCAAATAATTTCAAGATATTGCTGGGAGAATCCCTGTTTCTGCAAGATGGAGAGGAACACCGCCGAAATCGCCGCTTAATTATGCCAGCGTTACATGGGCCCGCATTGGCAAATTATGCAGACACAATGGCGGATATCACCGATAGCTATCTCAAAAAGTGGGAGCAAAAGCAGGAATTTACCTGGTTAGAAGAGTTTAAACAACTAACGTTTGATATCGCCAGTCAGTTATTACTGGGTACTAATCCCGGTGCAGAAAATGCCCGATTGAGTCGATTATTTCAAAGGCTGACAAATGGTTTGTTGGCGATTAACCCTTTGCCCTTACCATTTACTAAATTTGGTCAAGCAATAGCAGCGCGTAATCAAATCCTAGAACATTTGACTAAAGTTGTCAGAGAACGTCAGCTAAATCCTACCAACGACGCCCTCAGTTTGTTAGTCCAAGCTAGGGATGAAGAAGGTAATTGCATGAGTGAAAAAGAACTCATCGCCCAGGCACTGCTGTTACTTTTTGCAGGACATGAAACCACAACCTCAATGTTAACTTGGCTGTGTTTAGAATTAGCCCGTCACCCAGAAGTAATGCAACGGGCTAGGGAAGAACAATTGCAGCTTGCAAGTATTGGTGCATTGAATTTAGAACATTTGGGGCAAATGCCATATTTAGAGCAAGTTTTATCGGAAGTTGAAAGACTACATCCGCCAGTTGGTGGGGGATTTCGTGGTGTAATTAAAGAATTTGAGTTTAATGGCTACCGCATTCCCGCAGGTTGGCAATTATACTATTCGATTCTCATGACTCACCAGATCGAAGAAATTTACCCAGAACCAGAGCGTTTTGATCCAGAACGGTTTAGTCCTCAACGTCAGGAACATAGACAATATCCTATGAGTTTAATTGGTTTTGGCGGCGGGCCACGCATCTGTGTTGGCATTGCCTTTGCCAAGATGGAAATGAAAATTGTTGCTGCCCAGCTTTTACGCCGCTATGATTGGGAAATATTGCCCCATCAAAGTTTAGCTCCGGTACCAATTCCCACAAATCACCCTCAAGATGGTTTAAAGGTTCGATTTCAGCCCCGGTAAGATGTTCTATGGCACTTCAAATAGAGAGACATTTGCCTAACGGAATTTTTCAAAGTTTGCAAATAGTCAAAGAGTTTGTGAATGCTAAAGTTAACTCTCTGACTAATTCAGCGCAGCAAGTCAGAGGGTCTTTCCAGGAAACAGCAACTCAAGCTACCGATAGGGCTATTGATACAGTTACCACAACACTAGAGCATAGCTGGCAGACTGCCGAACAAATCAAGAGTAGAGCATCAGGCGCAATTCAAACAACAATTACTTCTGCTGTCGGGGATTGGTTGGTACAACACCCTGTATTTTTCCGGTTAGCCCAAATTCTGGGTTGGGCCACTGATCACCCTATTATCAGTTTAATTATTCTGCTATTTGCGATCGCACTCCTCTGGAGTGTCATCAAGGCAATTATCCGCTTGATTGAAACAGCTAGTTGGTCAATTCTGCAAGCTCCCTTAAAATTACTTCAGGCTGTGATTACAGTTAGCTTTTTGTACTTGACAAAAGTTGGTAGCTATGCAGACCAAGAAATCACAGGCGTTAAAACCTCAGAAGTAGTCCCTGTAAGCCATACAACAATTTACCAAACTAAACAGCAACGATTAGCAGAAATTTCTAGTCGCTTAGAGGAAATTCAACAGGAACAGCATCAGCTTTTACAAGAAGCAGCAGATTTAATTGCTGCCGATACCATTGAGTTCCAAATACCTGGAGCGAAATTAAACAGCTAATATCGTGTCCGGTTAAAGACTTATCATTAAGACCGCAGTTCTTGCTTTCTTGCAGGGGGAAACCCTGTTTTTGCATAGATGTAGGAATCATAACTAATTAGCCGGACATGATATAACGCCCAGGAGACATCTGGGCAATGATTTCATCTTCCTGACCAGTTACAAAATTAGCAAAGCGCCTTGCCAAAGGTGGTATAATTACAAGGGGGTTGCTGAATCCAGAAAAAACATGAACACCCGCAAATCCTGGAATAGCGCCAATTAAAGGAAGACGATCACTACTAAAAGCCACTAAGCAATGATGCCAAGTCCCTGGTAGCTTCCCCAAAGCTGGTAAAATTTTCCCGACACTTTGACGCAACCACTTTTCACTTTCCTCGGAGTTAACCTTCCCATCAGGATCTGTGAGAGTGCGGGTAATTTGACCCAAAACCACACTACCATCGAGAAACTGCACTGCACCCCCATCTAAAATCGGTGGTACTGGTTGGTTACCCGGTTGATTCCACAATTCATCAACTTGGGTAGATTCAGCTTCTAATTGAAATCGTTGCTGATTAGCTGGCATCACCAAGGTATGTAACCGCAGCTCAACTGGTGGGGTTTTAATTATCTCTGCGTGAGAAAAATAGAGCTTGATGGGAATACCAGCTGATTTGAGTAGTTGTCGGCTAAGTCCACCAGCGCAAATAACAATATTGGCACTGTGGAAAGTTGCGGTGGTTGTCTTTACACCTGTAAATCTGACTTCGCTTTCGGCTAGCAGGTTCTTCTGTGATCTAGTCTGTAATTCCAGTACTTGGGTGATTTCCATTTCCCCCCCAGCACGCAGAAAAGCCTGAATGTAACCTTGAGTAGTTTTTTCTGCGTGGATATGGCCATGTTTGACAGTTAAAGCACCTGCGATCGCCTTTTGGTTTAATAATGGTTCTAATTCACAAGCTTCTTGAATACTGAGTAACCGAGGTGGAGTAGCTAGATGGGCGTAAGATGCAGCAGCTACGTCTGGGTCACTGTCAGTAGAAATAGTGAGTAATAAATCTAATTGACGAAACTCCGTTTCAGCGTCTAACTCTTGAGACAAAATGTAGTGTCGTGCGATCGCTTCTTGGCATAGTTGGCGTGTAATTGGTGTTGTACCCGACCAATAGGCAAGTCCACCATAACTATAGCTAGTTGCATTCTGTGGTTTTCTCTGTTGCTCTAGTAAAATTACGGATAACCCTTTTTTGACCAATTCATAGGCAAGTGCAGCACCCGTAATTCCACCACCAACCACCATCCAGTCGTAGGTTTTCATACTTTTCCATACTTTCATTAGCTTGATCTTTTCTTTAACCTTGCCTATAAAATCACGTTTTCAATCTACAAATATTAAATTTGTCATGTATTTATTCAATATCTCCACATCAGGAAAATTCATAACTTGTCTAACTAATATTGTTATCTATTATACATTAAAATTCAAGCAACTAGACTAGGAATTAATCACATAGAAATACAACTGTTACCACGCCCATAATCCCATAGAAATACTCTATTTATCCCTAGACTTGACATACTCTAGCAATAATTGCAGAGCATTTTCTAATCTAGATCCGCCATTAAATCCTGAGATTCAAATGCATACATTGCCAACTTAACAAAAATATTTTGGCGCTTGCTAATTTATTTTGTAGCTTGGGGTTCTCCATCCACCAGCTTAAGCCATAATCACCCATAAATCCATACAAATAGTGGTATTTAAACGGATTTTCAGTCGTTATTGCTCATGGATAGCGAATTTGCAGCAAGTGGGTAATTTGATTTGCTTTCTCAACAGCTTACCTATAAATAGGCGCTTGACAAGCAAAGTTATTTTTATTTTATGAGAGTTAAATATCCTCAGTTTTAAATTCTGCTCCCGCCTGATTTTGCAATAATATATTGATCAACGTCATTGATTATTAAAATTTGTAACAATATCCTGAATGCGGGAACCTCACATATTTTAAATAAATATAAACTTGACTAGTATATGACAGTGTTTATGCAGATATTTATTAAAGAGATGATGAAGAGTTTTTTTATAGGGCTTAGAGGAATTGCTAATATCAGTAGCTCAATGTAGAGTATTGTTTGTTGTTCCCCAGTTAACTTAGTAGATACCGCAAAAATGATCAAAAAACGGCACAGCTTAGAGCTAGCAGAAAAATTTATCCAACCAGACCAACACCAGAGCCGATTAAACAACCCTTGTTGCCGCACCTTAATTGAGAGCAAAACGGTATCAATCAATTTGTCTAATTTTTTCCTGGCTATCTAGTAGTATAAATACGGGAGAAATTCGCTCCTATATATTGACTACTGGCATATATACTGAGATAATATAATTCTCTAGCTTGTAAGCTAAAATTCCGGCTTTGATCAATAAGATGGCAACTGCCTAAAGCACACTTAGGTATCCCCATCAGCAATTAAACAACAGACAGAATTTGTATTCTTTCTGCAAGCACTATTGGTAGTTATTTCCACCAGATAGTGCAGATTTTACCTGGGTATCGCTAAAAAACGCGAATCACTTTTTGTAAATTAAGGTGTCTCTATTAATGAACCAAGTACAAGCTCAGACAGAACCACGACAAGAAATACCTGTTAGTTACAAACTTACTCCAGGGTTTGGCGTAGCCAAAATTAAGCGTCGAAATCTCAGTATAAACGAGTGTAGTAAGTCATTTTCTGGGTTGAGTGCTAAAAAAAACCTACAGCTAACTCGCGCAGAAATGCAGACGTTAGGATATCAAGTTATTGATATGCTAGTCGAACATTTTGAAAGTGTACCTAATAAGCCTGTAACGCGCAAAGCTAGCCGAGCAGAGTTAGAAAATCGCCTGAATCAACCAATTCCTCAATCGGGGACTGATCCTGCAAACATACTTCAACAGCTTCAACAAGATGTTTTCAGCAATATCGCTCACCCAGATCACCCACGATACTTTGCTTTTGTTCCCGGTCCGAGTAACTTTGTCAGCGTGATGGCTGATACTCTGGCATCTGGGTTTAATGCGTTTGCCGGCGCCTGGTTAGTAGGATCTGGTCCATCAGAAATTGAGCTATTAACCATTGATTGGTTACGACAAATTTTTAAGTTACCAGATACAGCAGGTGGAATTTTTGTCAGCGGTGGCTCGATAGCTAACCTCACAGCTTTAACAACTGCACGTCAGATAAAGCTCAATAATAAAATTGAGAATGCAACTGTTTATTTTTCAGAGCAAACACATTCATCAATTTTACGAGCTCTAAAGATATTAGGGTTTAAACCAGACCAAATTCGCAAACTACCTACCGACGATAATTTTCGTTTATCTCTACCACACCTGCAACAAGCAGTCATCGCTGATCGTGCAGCAGGGAAACAACCATTTTGTGTAGTTGCTAATGCAGGAACAACCAATAGTGGAGCAATCGATCCACTTTCTGAGCTAGCAGATTTTTGTCAACAGGAAGAACTTTGGTTGCATGTCGATGGCGCCTATGGAGCAGCTGCAATTCTTTCTGAACAGGGTCGTTTTTTGCTTAAAGGACTCGAACGTGTTGATTCGTTGACCATAGACCCCCACAAGTGGCTATTTCAGCCTTATGAAATTGGCTGTGTTTTAGTTCGTGATAACTCTTGGTTGAAAGAAACTTTTGCTTGTCAAGCAGAATATCTCAAAGATGTAAATCGTCAGGAAGAAGAAGTCAATTTCTATAATTATGGGATTCAATTAACCCGTAGCTTCCGCTCTTTAAAGCTATGGATGTCATTGAAAACTTTTGGAGTAGAGGCATTTCGAGAGGCAATCTCCTGGGGGATCGGACTGGCAGAATTAACTGAAAGTTTGTTGCAAAATCTACCTGATTGGGAAGTAATAACTTCGGCTCAGATAGGTGTACTTACTTTTCGGTATGCTCCTGCGGGACGGTCTTGTGAATACATTAATGCCATCAACCAGAAAATTGTAGACGATACAGCTACTGAGGGATTTGCATTAGTCAACACCACGATCTTGAAAGAACGTAAAGTTATCCGTATGTGTACAATTAATCCTCGCACTACGGTAGAAGACATTCGAGAAACAATCAGCCGACTGAACAAACTTGCTAAATTGATAGACAAAAATTATTCTCAGCAAAAATAGTGATTAGCAATTAGTGGTTAGTTAGCTAACAGCAATAATTCAAGACTTTTGGGTGGTTGTATGATCAAGTTGTCGTTACAATTCAAACTTGGGTGATCCTTAATTGGTAGTTACTGGAAATTCATGACTAATTACCCCTTAACAATTGGCCAGAATTTCAGTTGAGTATCAATGGTAGATGACACCCTCAAATTAATCTGTAAGACTTACGCACCACTATACAACTATCATTATGAGCCAAATGCAGATGATTTTTGGATATTGAAGATTTTCTTCTTTGAGAACCACCCCTATGGGTGTCTAAAATCCATTCAAAATAGCATACCTGGATGGAAATGCGTAAGTCTAAATCTGAGCAAGGTAGTGCAAAAAGCAACGATTTTTAATGAATTAGAAATATTTGGAGAAACAAATGCAAACATCAACGGTAATAGAATTATCACGCAAAAATGTTAGTTATCAGATTCTGACAGAGGGACATTTATCAAGTGCCATTGAATGCCTTTCTAGCACTTTTCAGTCCAGAGAACCCATGACACAAGCATTAAAAATCACCTTAGAGGAGTTTGAATATTTTGCCGAAATTTTATTACAAAAAGCAGTTAATGATCAGCTTTCACTGGTAGCTCTGGATCAAATAAATGGCAAAGTAGTAGGTGTTTTGATTGGTGAAGATTTTGTGACTGAGCCACCAGAAAGAATTAAAACTGTATCCTCTAAATTTTTACCCATTTTTGAACTGTTAGGTAGTCTTGACAAAGCATACAAGCAACAATATCCAGTTGAATCAGGTCAGTTATATCACATATTTATGGTAGGTGTCTACAAAGAGTATGCAGGTCTATCAGTGAGATTAATTAAGATAGCAGAAAGCATCGCCCATAAAAAGGGTTATGTGGGTAGCATTGGAGAATCAACGGGACATATTGCCCATCAAATTAATACCAAACGTTTGGGATTTAAAGAAGTAGAAGGAATAGCTCCTGTATACTACGATGATTTTCACTATGAAGGTCAACGTGTATTCACTGAGATAACAGAATGCCAAAGCTGTAGACTTGTTTTTAAAGAATACAGATTAACAAATTAGGCAAAATCAAGTTTGGTTCATCATGTAACCAAGTGTCAAACATATCTCCTCAGTAAATTTACCTCCAAGCAAACTAAAGATCGCTAGCCGACACCCACCCTTGGGTGCGGCTAAATGGAGGCAGCAAATATATTCTTCGCAACATAGCTGCTGGGTATCAAGACTGCTCTGAAAATTAGAGTGTTTATTGGGTTGAGCAATTTCACCCGGATTTGAATTCTACAAAACACCTTAACTGGCAAAAATTATCTCAATACAAGGGTCAGAGATTTTACTTTGGTCAGAGTAAAAAAGCAAAGCTAAAATCTAGTACACGAGGCCGGAAATAAAGCTACCATTCAAAATCAACGAACAGCATACAATGTAAGCTTTTTGACTTTTGACTTCCGGGCAACGGTATTAAACTATTTTTAATCTGTACCGAAAAATTTTATTTATACTAAATTTGTTTAAAAAGGAATATAAGCGGGCATTCTAAATATGGCACACTATTATCCCGCTAAAATTTGGCAATGCTTGCATCCCCCATACTTACAGGTTATGACCTGACCGAGATCATCCACGAGGGCGCTCACACTATTATCTATCGAGGTACAGCGCAACTCAACGCTCAACCCGTCATCCTCAAAATCCTCAAAGCTGACTATCCCACCCTTGATGACATTGCCCGTCTCAAGCACGAATACAAAATGACGGAAAACCTAGATATTGAGGGCATAGTCAAATTTTTGAGGCTCGAAACCCATCAAAATCGTTTAGTGCTTGTATGTGAAGACTTTGGTGGACAGTCGCTCAAGCAGCTGCTCTCCCATCAAAAATTGGACATGAGTACCTTTTTAAGTATTGCCCTGCAACTGGCGCAAGCCTTGGTGTCACTGCATAATAACCGGCTTATTCACAAAGATATTAAACCCGCTAACATCATCATCAACCAGCTTTCAGGACAAGTTAAGCTTACCGACTTCAGTATCTCTTCACGTCTTTATAAAGAAACACCGCCACTCGTTAACCCCAATCAACTAGAAGGCACTCTTGCCTATATGTCCCCAGAACAAACCGGGAGAATGAATCGCCCAGTTGATTATCGTAGCGATTTTTACTCTTTAGGTATCACCTTCTATGAAATCTTAACGGGTCAATTACCTTTTCAAAGCAATGACCCCCTAGAATTGGTTCACTGTCATCTTGCCAAACAGCCTCTGGCAATTAAAGAATTGAAGCCAGAAGTACCACCAGCCATCTGTTCTATTGTCATGAAACTGATGCACAAAAACGCTGAAGACAGATATCAAAGTGCAGCAGGACTTGTAGCCGACTTAGAACTCTGTCAAAACCAGTTGAACAAGCTAAATGAGATTACTGAGTTTATTCCAGGACGCTTAGATGTTCTCAGTCAGTTGCTCATCCCGCAAAAGCTTTATGGTAGAGAAACTCAGGTTCATTTACTCTTATCAGCCTTTGAGCGTGTTAGTCAAGGAAGCACTGAATTAATGCTAGTCTCTGGTTATTCAGGGATTGGCAAATCATCTATAGTCAATGAAGTTAATAAACCTATAACCCGCTCAAAAGGTTACTTTGTGAGTGGTAAATTTGATCAATTCAAGCGCGATATTCCCTATATATCATTGATTCAAGCTTTTAGCTCGTTGATGCAGCAGTTACTTACAGAAAGTGCCGCCCAGATTGATGTATGGAAAGGCCAAATACTTAGCGCAGTTGGATTAAATGGGCAAGTAATTATTGACGTGATTCCTGAAGTAGAATTAATCATTGGATCTCAGCCAGAAGTACCACAACTGGGTGGAACCGAAACTCAAAACCGCTTCAATCGTGTTTTCTCAGAATTTACGCGAGTTTTCGCCCAAAAAGAGCATCCCTTAGTCATCTTTTTGGATGACTTGCAATGGGCAGATTCCGCTACATTGAAGTTAACGCAACTGTTAATTACTGACCCCGACAGCAAATATCTGCTAGTCATAGGTGCATATCGGGATAATGAAGTCAAGGCTGGGCATATCTTAAAACAGACAATCGAGGAAATTGAGAATACAGACATCTTTATAAATAACATTGTATTGCAACCGTTAACAATAACTAATGTAATTCAGTTAATTACTGAAACATTGCATGATAATACAGAACGAAGCTATGGACTAGCTGAATTAATCTTTAATAAGACAGGTGGAAATCCATTTTTCTTGACACAATTACTCCAGGTGCTTTATCAAGACAAACTGCTAAAATTTGACTTTATTACTGCTTCATGGCAATGGAGTATTGCGGAAATACAAGCTATTGGAATAACTGATAAGAGTATAGTAGAACTGGTATCCAGTCGAATTCAAAGGCTTCCAGAAGAAACACAAGAAGTTTTAAAATTAGCAGCTTGTATAGGGGATAAATTTACCCTAGATGTGCTGTCAATTGTGAATGAGCAGTCACCTGGAAGTACTGCCAATCAACTGTATGCAGCCTTAGAAGCTGGATTAATCTTGCCCTTAAGTGAGGCTTACCGGATTCCCTTAGTATTTAGTCAGGAAGAAGCAGTTAACCTCACTTTTGATACAAAACGGGTAGGTTATAAGTTCTTGCATGATCGAGTGCAGCAAGCTGCCTATTCACTCATTCCTCAAAACCAACAACAGATAACTCATCTGAAAATAGGTCAGTTACTTCTAAAACAGACACCACCTGAAGTACTAGTGGAAAATGTCTTGGATATTGTCAACCAGCTAAATATTGGTGTGGATTTACTGGCAAACCAAGCTGAAAAAAATGAACTGGCAAAACTTAATCTCTTGGCTGGCAAGAAAGCCAAAACATCCAATGCTTATGAAGCAGCAATCAAGTATTTGAATTTAGGGTTGAATCTTTTAGTAGTAAATAGTTGGCAGAGTAACTATGAACTTATGCTTAATTTGCATAGAGAAACAGCAGAAGTGGAGTATTTACACGGCAACTTTGAGAGGTCAAGAAAAATAGCGAATATCACCCTTCAACAAGCTAATAATATTTTAGATAAAGTCAAAGTATATGAAATTGAAATCCAGTCTTATACTGCACAAAATAGACTACAAGAAGCCTTAGATATTGGAGTTAAAGTTCTAACAGTCCTCGGTGTGCGACTGCCGAAAAAACCCAAGAAGTTGGATGTTTTAACAGCAGTAATAAAGACTAAGTTAACTTTAACTGGAAAACGAATTGAAGATTTAGCTGCTTTGCCACAAATGACCGACCCCTATAAGCTGGCAGCTATGCAAATATTAATGCTGATCACTCCTGCCGCTTCTCAATCAGGTTCTTTGCAGTTTCCACTGGCTATTATGGCAATGGTCAGATTATCAGTGAAATATAACAATTCAACTTTTGCTGCTTTTGGATATAGTTTTTATGGAGCTATGTTGTGTGACAAATTAGGAGATATAGAAGCAGGCTATAGATTTGGCTGGTTAGGCCTTGCAGTGCTGGACAAGATGAAGGATAAATCGCTCAGATGTAAAGTCTTATTTGTATTTAATAGTATGATTCGTCACTTTAAAGATCCTTTGAAGGAAACAATCATATCCTTGCAGGAAGGGATACAGATGGGGTTGGAAACTGGAGATATAGAATTTGCCAGTTATTGCACTACTGCTTTAAGTTTTCATTTGTTATCGAGCGGAGAAAATAGGGAAATAGTTGAACACAAATTATTAGATTCTGTTGATTTAATGCGGCAATTAAAACTAGAACCTACAGCTTTAGCAATCAGATGCCTTCGACAATGTTCTTTAAACTTTTTAGGACGCTCATTAGATAAAACTATTTTAGTAGGAGATGCATTTAATGAAACAGAGATGATATCTGTTTTTGAGGGAAATTATTCTTGGTTAAGCGCTCTTTACATTTGTAAAACCATCCTTTATTATTTATTTCAGGATTATAAAAAAGCTATTCAGAGCGCCAAGCTAACTACAGAAAAATACCAAGATAATAATCCAGCATTCTTAATGTATTTAGTCAATAACTTCTACTATTCTTTGGCGTTGTTGGCTGAGTTCAAAAACACTTCATCTTCTGAACAAAAGCAATACCTCAAGCAAGTGGCACTTAATCAGAAAAACATGAAAAAATGGGCCTACCACGCTCCCTGTAACTACCGACATAAATATGAGCTAATAGAAGCAGAAAAAGCCAGAGTTTTGGGGCAAGATGTGCAAGCGATGCTTTTGTACGATCGCGCAATTTCTGGAGCCGCAGAAAATGGTTATATTCAAGAAGTCGCACTGGCTAATGAACTAGCAGCAGAGTTCTACCTAGCATTAGGCAAAGAAAAAATTGCCAAAACTTATATGACCGAAGCTTACTATAGTTATAACAGCTGGGGTGCGATCGCTAAAGTCCACGATTTAGAGGAACGGTATCCTGAATTGATTATCCGTAGTGATAAGGTTACAGAGTCTGATGTAAATATATCCAGCACAATTAGCAGGAATACTAGAACCACAAAAACGGGAAGTACAACCAGCAGTGGTCAAATTCTAGATATGGCTACAGTGATGAAACTTTCCCAAGCGATTAGCAGCGAAATTGTTCTAGATAAACTCCTCGGAAAATTGCTAGCCATCATCCTAGAAAATGCTGCTGCTCAAAAGGGCTGTCTGATTCTAGAAAAAGACAAGAAACTGTTCATCGAAGTTATTCACAGCGATCAAAATTCCTCTTTTGTTGTTCTACAATCAACGCCAGTAGAAACAAGTCAAGATATCCCCATAACTCTTGTCAACTACGTTGCTAGAACTCAGCAAACACTCGTAATAGGTGATGCCAGTTCTGATCTGCTTTTTAGGGAAGATCCCTATATAAAAGAACATCAACCGAAATCTGTTGTCTGCGCTCCCATCTTTTACCAAGGTAAATTTACAGGCATTTTCTATCTGGAGAATAACTTAGCCACTGAAGCATTTACGAAAAATCGCCTGGAAATCCTCAAACTCCTGACTTCTCAGGCGGCGATCGCCATCGAAAATGCCCGCCTCTACTCACGTGAACAAGAAAGATCCCAGCAGTTACAACAATCTTTACAACAACTCCAGCAAACCCAAGCGCAATTAGTGCAGACTGAAAAAATCTCATCTCTGGGGCAATTAGTCGCTGGGGTAGC
Organism: Cylindrospermum sp. FACHB-282; assembly: GCF_014697195.1. Taxonomy (GTDB): domain Bacteria; phylum Cyanobacteriota; class Cyanobacteriia; order Cyanobacteriales; family Nostocaceae; genus Cylindrospermum. Next base: position 52,191 of record NZ_JACJRJ010000042.1, read on the forward strand.
TCATGAAGTCAACAATCCTGTAAGCTTCATTTCAGGCAATTTATCTCACGTCACACAGTATGTTGAAGACCTGATTAATCTACTTGATCTTTACCAGAAAAACTTGCCCTCCCCACCCGCAGAAATTGCCGATGAGATTGAGGCAATTGATCTGGAGTTCTTGCTACAAGACCTGCCTAAGATGATTTCTTCAATGAAAGTAGGAACTGAACGTATTCGCGGCATTATGCAGTCTCTGCGTACCTTCTCACGCACTGATAGTGTTGACAAAAAAGCAGTTGATATTCATGAGGGTATCGAAACTACCTTGATGATATTGCAGCATCGTCTCAAAGCTAGCCCAACCCGTCCCGCTATTCAAGTTGTCAAAGAGTATAGCAATCTATCGTTAGTTGGGTGTTATCCTGGACAAATGAACCAGGTGTTTATGAATTTGCTGGCAAATGCTATTGATGCCTTGGAAGAGTCCAATAATGGCAGGCCATTTGCTGATATTGAAAAGAATCCCAATATGATCACTATCCACACCGAAACTTTGGGCGATCAAGTGATGATTAGCATCACTGATAATGGATCTGGTATGCCAGAGGAAGTGCGACAGCGACTATTTGACGCCTTTTTTACTACTAAACCAGAGGGTAAGGGCACTGGATTAGGACTCTCGATTAGTTATCAGATTGTGACTGAGAAACATGGCGGTAAATTACAGTGTATTTCTTCCCCAGGTAAAGGTGCAGAATTCGTCATTCAGATTCCGCTTTAGGTTAGACATTCTGAATGCTAAGACAGGTGAGGAGCCTAATCTCACTGAGTTGAGTATGTTGCTCGTAAACGGCTCAACAGATATTCCCCTGCTAAGATGGGGGGATAAATGGGTATAGACGTAACGCGGCTTGTCATTAGACATCCCTCTTTTTGGCAACTCTCAAGACAAGCAATTTCTGTATCATTATTAGGATGACAGAAAAAAGCGACAGAATATCGCGATCGCTTGACTCTGCTGTCACTGGGAAGGATCACCCGATGCTTAGTTGAGCAAAATACGTGATTTGTCCACCGCTGCATTAAATCACCAGTATTGACTACTACCGTACCAGGAATTGCCGGGGCTGGAATCCAATCTCCAAGTGCGGTTTGCACTTCCAGTCCTCCAATGTCATCTTGGAATAGTAGGGTAATACTGCCATAATCAGAATGCTCACCAGCACGCACTTGTCCAGGTTTGGGTGATGTCTGCAACGGGGGATAATGCAGCAATCGCAAGGTATGATTTTGCTGATTGTGTCTAGTGACAAAAAAATCTGCTGGTAATTCTAATGCTAAAGCAAATCCTTCTAAAACTCTGTTAGCTAGTTGTGTGCAAGCGTCATAAAAGGCGAGAATTTCCGGGTTTTGGGCTGATTTGGCTTTATCTAGATTAGATGCTTCTTTTAAGTCCCCTGGTTTATTGGGTTCAAGGCGTTCTCTCTCTATACCAACGTAACCTATATTGCTAAATTCATCACTCCAGGCTTGCTGTTGTTTCAGTTCTAAAGGTAAATTGAAGAAAGATTTGCTTTGTGTGAATGCTTGCTCAACTAAATCTGGGTATATTCCTGGATTTTGCAAGTACATAAAGCCAATTTCATGGCAGGCTTGATAAATTTGTTTGATGACGGTTTGGCGAGTTGCTAAATCACCATTGCTGAAGGCAGCTAAATTAATTACTGGAATTGCCACCATTGAGAATTTGGAATTTTATATTTTACAGGTATTATATTTTAAATTACTTATTAACTAACTGCCAAGAACCCATAGTAATATATCATCTGAAATCATGAACATCCATTGTGAAACTCCTCTAGACTACCCAGCAATATCTGAGGTGAATATACTAGCGTTTGGGCAGGAGAACGAAGCTAAACTTATCGAGGCAATTCGCTATTCTAACCGCTATATTCCCGAACTTTCTTTAATTGCGGAGGTTGAAGGCATTGTAGTTGGTCATATTCTCTTCAGCTACATTGACTTGGTGGGTGAAGAAACTCTACAGGTACTCGGTTTAGCACCTATGGCAGTTCGTCCCCAGTTTCAGAGGCATGGAATTGGCAGCGCACTCGTACAAGCAGGTTTAAAGACAGCGGATGCTAGAGGAGAAGCCATAGCTATTGTATTGGGTCATTCCCAGTTCTATAATCGCTTTGGGTTTGAGCCATCAGTTAATTATGAAATCGAGTCTCCCTTTGCGGTGCCAGAGGATTTCTTCATGGTCAAACTACTGCAAAGCTATCAGAAAAAGTACAAAGGTAAGGTTGTTTATCCACCAGCTTTTGATCGGGTTTAATCCAAGTAATTAAAATTTCGGCGTTGCTGAATTAAGAGATAAAATGCTATTTGCGAATGAGAATTTTTGAAGTTCTTCATTATTTAGCAATGCCCAAATTTTAAACTGAAACTATACCATTTGCCTCCAACACCGCTGCCACCCGCAAAATTAGCGCTTCATTGTAGGGGGCAGCTATCAATTGCACTCCCAGAGGTAAGGCATTTTGTCGCTGAATAGGTACTGATAAAACGGGTAAACCGATGAAAGATAATGGTTGAGTAAATAATCCCAAATGAGGACGAACAAGAATTTCTTGACCCTCTAAAAGCATAGTTTGTTGACCAATTAACGGTGCTGTAATTGGTGTGGTAGGGGCGATAACTATATCGACATTTTGAAAGACTTCTCGAAGGCGATCGCGATACCATCTTCTAAAACGTTGGGCTTGCAGATACCAGCTACTGGGAATTAGCGCCCCAGCTAAAAAGCGATCGCGTGTTGCTGGGTCAAAATCTTGAGGACACAATCGCAATTTATCTAAATGCAGATTTGCTCCCTCGCTAGCTGTAATCACAAACGCCGCAGCACGGGCGCGGTTAGCCTCTGGTATCGTCACATACTCAGTTACAGCCAACGCCTCAGCCACCTGTTGCACCGCTGCTAAGGCTTCAGGTTCAGCGCCTTTCGTGAAATAGTCATCTGCGATCGCAATTCTAATACCAGAAATATCTTGATTAAGTTGTGGTAAACACCGTTCAGGAAGGCGTTTTGTACAAATGGGATCTTGTGCGTCTTCCCCTTGAAGCACATCATAAGCTGTAGCAATATCTCCCACCGAACCAGCAAAAGGGCCAATATGGTCAAAACTGCTAGAAAATAAAGCTACCCCACCACGAGACAACCGCCCATAAGTTGGCTTAAAGCCAAAAACACCACATAAAGCCGCCGGAACCCGAATGGAACCGTTAGTATCAGAACCCAGCGTCAACGGAACCAACCCAGCAGCCACCGCCGCCGCCGAACCACCTGAAGAACCCCCAGCCACCCTTTGTAAATCATGGGGGTTGTGAGTAGGGCCATAATGGGAGTTTTCCGTCACAAACCCATAGGCGTACTCATCCATATTTAAAGCGCCAACCAACACAGCACCCGCTTGTTTCAGCTTGGCGACTGCGGTTGCATCTTGAGTCGCTGGGGGATTTTCGGCATTAATTTTCGCCCCCGCCAAAGTTGTTAAACCAGCGATATCGAAGAGATTTTTGACAGCAAAAGGTACACCGGCTAACACACCAGGATCATTACCTTTAGCAATTTCCCTGTCAATCCGTGCTGCATCAGCCAAAGCCGTTTCCGCAGTCACAGCCGTAAAACAATTAAGTTCATGATTCCGCGCCGCAATGCGTGCTAAAGCAGCTTGAGTTACTTCCACCGCGCTAACTTGGCCTTCGCCCACAGCAGCAGCTATTGATACAGCATCATTCATGGTTCAAAAATCGGTGCAGCTTCAACTTCATCTGGTAACAAGAAAGAATTAACGAGAGTTGCGATCGCATTTATTCTCTCAAAATTTGCCACCACCCCATCACGATACTCATCCCTCAACTCTAAACCCAACAACAAAGACATTTGATCAACATACACACCCACATCAAAAACACGACTTTCCATTTTATTCTTCTCCTTTCTTCACTTTGCGCTCTTTGCGTCCTTTGCGGTTCGTTATAGCATTTCTCTTAGCCCCCCTTAAAAAGAGAGGCTGGGGGGATCATACATATTTAAATATCATGCTGAATTGGTATTAAATTAAATTTACAACCTCTTGCGGCAACGTAAACAAACCATCCTCCCCAGGTTCACAATCAATCACCTGAAACACAGCATCAATATTTAAAGCACCATAAATATGAGGAAATAATTCATCTACCTCAGCCAATTCATAGCGAATTTCAGCTTGCACCTTATCAGAGTCAATAAAAAGAATTACCAAATCCTTTTGATTAGCAAAAAATCTATTGGCAACCTTAACTAATTGCGCTGCTGTAGAACAGTGAATAAATCCTTCAGAATCCAGCGTATCACCGCGATAACTTTCGAGGACTTTTGCTTCTTGCCATTGTTGTCGTTGGGTAATGTGAAATATAGTGTTCATGTGTTGTTACAGTTATGATTCAGCTTGTTGTATCAGCTTACGAATATCATCTAAAGGTGATTCTGGTTCTTCAGGCAGGGTAAGCTCATCTAATTTGGTATAGTATGAACTTGACAAAAAAAACAAGATAAACATCAGCGAGCAAATAAAAAATGTACTTGACATGAGAGCAAAATAAGTGAGATGAA
>NZ_JACJRJ010000043.1 GCF_014697195.1 Cylindrospermum sp. FACHB-282
TTAGGAGTTAATAACTTAATGGCTGTAACTACAAATCAAACAGGCATAGCACCTATTTTGATTAAAGGCAGACCAATAAAAGCGATTAACACCTTTTATAACAAACAACGTTCCTGGTTACAATCTCAGCTAAAAATCCCACATAATCAAACCAATTGCCAAAGGTTAAAAAATCTCACTCATAAACGAAACTGTCGAGTAGAGAATTATCTACATACAGCAAGTAAAAGAGTAATAGATTGGTGTGTGCAGCATCAAATAGGAATCCTGGTTATTGGACATAATGTTACTTGGAAACAACAAATTAATTTGGGCAGAAAAAACAATCAACAATTTGTGAACATTCCACATTATAGGTTAATAGAAATGTTAACGTATAAAGCCCAATTAAAAGGAATCAAAGTAATCATTACGGAAGAATCCTATACATCTCAAGCCAGTGCTTTAGATGGAGATAAGTTGCCTAAATATGGGGATAAAAAACCTGTTTTTCAGGGAAAGAGAATAGCGAGAGGATTGTATAAAACCGGGGATAGTAGGTTATTAAATGCCGATATCAATGGGTCATTTAATATTATCAGAAAAGTAATTCCTGATGTCTTTGACCAAGGAATAAAGGGTTTGCCGTTTAACCCTGTGGTGGTTGATCCACTACGAATGACTAGACTTTAAGACTTTGAGTAAGTTTGAGTAGGTTTGGTTGAGCGGTTTTCCAGGGATTTCTATATACAAGTATTCCCAACTACTACCATATTCCCCCCGCTGCTTCTGGCCTTATTGCTGTTCAGAGCTATAAGTATAAAAATTACCAAATGCTCCCACTGTCTCAAATCTGTAAGAAGGTATCCAAGAGTTGAGTTTTAAGTCTGTACTATAAACGCTAAAAATCATGTAATTTTGCCTTACTGTAGTTGCAGCAATCAGTTCCCGGATTTGTGGGTTAGCCGAATCAACCAATTTATTGCAATTTATTTTGATTAAATTCTCTAAAAGGTTGGGTGTCTTTTTACAAACATCAGACTTTAAATACTTTGTCAACCCTTGCACTGCATACTCTTCATATTTAGGCTGATCGGGATTTGTCTGAGCCATTGTTATTGCCAAGGCGGCTAGTCCGGCTGCTCCCACATATGTAATAATGGTTAAGGCTTTCATATTTCCCAAATTTGATCCGCTATAGTCCAAGACTCTAGATTAACTGAGTCCGTTCCTTGGAAAAAAGCTCTTGATCAATTTCCCAAATACGTGCTATACTCCAAGAGTGAATGGCGAGCGTAGCCAAGTGGTTAAGGCAGTGGTTTGTGGTACCACCATTCGTGGGTTCAAGTCCCATCGTTCGCCCTGTATTACATATTACAAAAATGTTATCCTGTGGGATAATATTTTTCAGAAATCAATTAACCGAGTTAACAGCGCGAATCCCTTCCCACTGCAAAATAGCTCAAGCGCTAGGTCACAATTTACCCTTTTGAGTTTTGGTAATTTAATTGTGGGAAGGGGTAGTTTTGATTTAGATTGTCAACTTGCGCCAGGTTTTTTGACCAACTATTCCATCTACTCCTAAATTGTGATAATTTTGAAATGCTTCCACAGCTATCTCTGTCAGTGGGCCAAAAACTCCATCAACTCGAATTCCGTAGCCGTTAGATACTAACAAGCGTTGCAAGACTCTAACGGAAATACCTGAATTACCAAATTTTAGAATTGGCAAGGGTTGATTATTAAAGTTTTGGGATCGTTTTGTGATCTTTACACCGTCTTTGTCTGTCTTTTGGACTATTTGACCATCGGCTAAGGTAGACGAATCTGGGGACAGATACTTTTTACTAATTTTCTGAAGTATTTTGTTCTTTTTTAGTGTCAGTGCTGATAGTCTAGTTTGGGAAGTTCCGTTTATCTGCATGAATTCAGGTGCTGTGATTTGAACAGCAGGAACTGAGTGAGGTAACTGACTATTTGTTAACTTTTGCACGCCATTTTCTTGCTGAAATGATCGCTGCTCTGGCAAATATGGTTGTTTTGTATTTAAAGCGCCTGTCATCAGCAAGCCAATTTCAGTCATTGTAGTTCATTTTGCTAAAGCCAATATTTATTCTGACATTTAAAATTGAACTATTCCGGAATAGTAGATACTGATAATTATCAAAATAATCATGTAATGGTTTGCCTCTAGAGAAATTATCCCCTAGTCAAATCAGCATTATTTTAGCTGATTGTGGGCTATTTTTCTCTGTCATTGCGGCGTTGGATGTAAAATACAACACTTAAATTAACTGTTGCCGTCAGAGCAAATTGTCTAAATAATTGACAATTTTTTGGATCAGAGATATTAGTGCTTGTTTGAAACAGTTTGAGAGCAATAAATTATTAATTTAGAAAAAGCGATCGCGCTGGGCTAAACAAACCGCAAGCGATCGCATCTCGTCTAATTGCTAATTCAGTGGATAGAACGCATCAGTTTGACATTCTCAGGTCTAAAGACGCCCTCGTTTTACGCTTACCGAGTAATCCTATTTGGCAGGGAAGAAAAGCACGTAGTGCCTCTTCCTCCGGGGTTTTTAGCCAGCCTTCCTGATAACTACCCCATGCCATCGATTAAGGGACTGGAAAGAAATAGAAGGCGAACCCCAAGACTGTATAGGTAGCCAAGAGTAAAGTTCCTTCCAGCCAATTTGACCTACCATCGGAACTAATGGTGTTAGCAATCAATACCGACACAGCCACAGCTACTAATTCAAAGGGGTTGAAATCCAAGTCCATAGGTTGGCCAATTACCCGCCCGGCGATAACTAAAACAGGAGCGACAAATAAGGCAATCTGCATACTCGAGCCCACAGCTACAGAAACAGAAAGATCCATTTTGTCTTTCATGGCTACTGTGACTGCTGTAGCGTGTTCAGCGGCATTACCTACGATGGGAACTAGAATCACCCCTGTAAACAATGCCGTTAAACCTAGCTGAGATGTAGCTACTTCCAAAGCACTGACCAGTAATTCTGATTCAATTGCTACTAGCAGGGTACATACTAGCAAGACACCACTCCACAACAAAACATTGGGTTTTTCATGGGGGATTCCCTCGGCTTCTATCTCTGCTACACCCAATTCATAGAGATAGGCGTGGGTTTTCATAGAAAATAGCAGGGTCAGACCGTAGACCAAAATTAAGACTACAGCAACGGCAAGAGAGAGATTTTGCAGCGTTTTTTCGGGAATGCCTTGAGAGGAAAAATTCATTGCTGTGGGCAGCAGAATGGCTATGACTGCTAAGTTCATAGAAGCAGCATTCACCCGCGCCACAATTGGCTGAAATGTCTGTTCTTTGTAGCGCAGTCCGCCCAACAGCATGGAAAGACCCATCACTAATAATAAGTTGCCAATAATGGAACCGGTGATACTGGCTTTGACTACATCTACTAACCCAGCGTTGAGGGCAACTAGGGCAATGATTAGTTCTGTAGCGTTACCAAAGGTGGCGTTCAACAATCCCCCCAAGGTGGGCCCTACTACTACAGCAATTTCTTCTGTGGCTGTACCCATCCAAGCTGCTAGGGGCAGAATTGCTAATCCTGCTGTGATGAAAACTATTAAGTCACCCCACTGCAAAAAGTGGGCAGCTAAGGAAACTGGTATAAAGAGTAACAGAACGAATAAAATAATGCTTTTACCTGACATGTATCACCTTGAGTTGAGGGATTAACCCATTCGACATCGGGGCTTTCATTTCATTGGCGGTTCCGTATCCGATGGTTGAGAACCAGTATTTCACAGTTTTGGCGATCGCATAAGCATAAGATCAGATCCGACCCAAAGCGGTAAACCCTATCTTCGTGGGCAACGACAACAGATCAGACATCATTGCTCAACAGTCTGTGGAGCCAGTGAGAATTTTTACTGTTTGCAATCGGGAAGAAGATATGTAAAATAGGATTGCGATTTACTGAGCTGTTGCAATCTTTTGTTGCAAAACTATGAACTTAAGCCAGAATTTTTAGCCAAAAATGGGGTTTAATAGTTTAAAAGACCATTCAAATGAATAGCTTCTTGGCGCTGCCAACGAGAAAACCCTCCCTAACTAAATCTGTTGTTTAATTACTGTTTGTTTTGTACCTCCGGGGAACGGGCTGTGCGATAACGCAGATTTCCCGCAAGACTAAAACCACTTTCGCAAAAATATTAGTTGTATCCCATAGTTGTATATACCGGAATTTGTGTTCTAGAGACTGTAAACAGGTATACATACAATATTTTTGGCACAACTGCAAGTTTTTTTTGGATAAATATATTATGACTTCAGCTGCTGAAATGCCAGTGAGTACTGGCTCAACATTTACATTTCACCAAGATTCTCAACACAGTCCTGATAGCGATCCCCTGAAAACAGCTACGGGTGTTTATGTGACGGTTCATGGTCATTTTTACCAGCCACCACGAGAAAACCCTTATCTGGACGCGATTGAACGCCAACCGAGTGCAACACCTTTCCATGACTGGAATGAGCGCATTCACTGGGAATGCTATCGTCCCAATGCCTTTGCCAGGGTGTTAAATGACCGAGGCGAGGTTGTGGGGATTGTGAATAATTATGAGTACATGAGCTTTAATATTGGGCCAACGCTGATGTCGTGGTTGGAACGCCATGATGTGGAAGTGTATCAGCGAATTTTGGAGGCAGATGAGGCGAGTTCGCTACGTTTGCAAGGTCATGGGAATGCGATCGCCCAAGTATATAATCACATCATCATGCCTTTGGCGAACGAACGGGATAAATATACTCAAATTCGCTGGGGTAAGGAAGACTTCAAATCCCGCTTTGGACGTGATCCCGAAGGGATGTGGCTGGCTGAAACCGCTGTAGATTATGCCACCTTAGAAGCTTTGGTGGCGGAAGGGATTCGCTTTATTGTGTTAGCACCATCTCAAGCACAGCGTTGTCGTCTCCTAGCAACGAAGAATGATCCCCACCCCGAATGGCATGAAGTTGGTGGTAATCAGATTGATCCCACCCGTCCCTATCGTTGTTATTTGAAGCCCAGCCTCAGTTGTCCATCTTCACCTCTGAATGTCAGCGCTACCAGTAACGGCAGAGCCTCAAACCAGGAAAGTACAGAGGGATTACCTTATATTGATATCTTCTTCTACGATGGCCCGATATCGCGGGATATGGGTTTTAGTGATGTTGTTTATAATTCTAGTCACTTTGCTGGACGCATCGGTTCCGCAATCCGTGGGGATCATCGTCCAGCACAATTAATTTCTGTAGCGACGGATGGAGAAACCTTTGGGCATCACAAAAAGGGGACTGAGAAAACTTTAGCCTATGCCTTTACAGGTGAGTTTCCTAACCACCGTTGGACGGTGACGAACTTTGCCCACTACCTGAGCTTAAATACTCCTGCTTGGGAAGTAGAGTTAAAGTCAATCACGGCTTGGAGTTGCGCCCACGGTGTAGACAGATGGCAAGAAGATTGCGGTTGCGGTGGTGAAGGGGGCGTTTGGCATCAAAAATGGCGTCGTCCTTTGCGGAATGCCCTGAATTGGCTGCGGGATCAGCTAGTAGCGGTGTATGAGGAACAAGGTAAGCAGTTATTTCGTGATCCCTGGCAAGCAAGGGATGAATATATTCACGTAATGCGCGATCGCACACCTGCCAATGTTAACCGTTTTCTCGGACGCCATCAAAACCACAAACTGACAGCAGCCGAACAGGTAGACGCATTGCGGCTATTGGAAATGCAACGTCATGCTTTGTTGATGTACACCAGTTGCGGCTGGTTTTTTGAAGAAATTTCTCGCCCAGAGGGAACACAAATTTTGCGTTACGCCTCCCGTGCTTTAGAACTGGCGGGAGATGTGGCGGGTGTACAGTTAGAAAAAGGCTTTTTGAAACGCCTAGGTTTAGCTCCTAGTAATGTTGAACATTTTAAGCATGGTGCAGAGATTTATCGTCAACTGGTGCTAACTGCCCAAATTGGTTTTAAGCAAGTTGCTGCCCATTACGCGATTACTTCTCTATTTACCAATCATAAAAATTCTTCGCCACAAGATGGGGCTCAAAAAACTCCTCATGCTTTGCAAAATCGTGTTTATTGCTACAATGCCAACGAGTTAGATTACCAAATGCAACGCATGGGATCGTTGACTATGGTTGTCGGTAATTTAAAGCTAGTGTCAGAAATTACCTGGGAAAGTGAACATTTGGTGTTTGCTGTACTCCATTTAGGAGGCTGGGATTTCCATTGCTGTATTCAACAATTTACCGGCAGGCGTGACTACAGCCAATTGAAAGAAAAGCTGTTTGGGGCGTTGCAACAGGCAAGTGCGGCTCAATGCATTTTGGTAATGACGCAGGTTTTTGGGGATGAAACTTTTAGTTTGCAGAATCTATTTGCGGAAGAACGCCACCGGATTATGCGGCTGTTAAGTCAGGAAACACTGTCACGCTTAGACCAACTATATACCCAAGCATACCGTGAAAATTACGGTGTGATTATGGCGTTTCATCGGGATGAGCTAGAAGTGCCGCAAGAATTGCAGGTAGCAGCGGAGATTGCTTTAGGCTATCGCTGTATGACAACATTGCGATCGCTAGAGCAAGACATCACCGAAGCGCAATTAAGTTCTAATCACATAGCAGAACTAGAGGCGATCGCCACCGAAGCCAAACATCTGCGTTGCCGGCTAAATATTCCCGAAGGTAGGCAGATATTAGAACAGTTAATTGTGCGATCGCTCTGGAATTTGTTGCATGAAGCCAACGGTAGCTTTGATGCAGATATCCACAGGTTAGAAAGGCTAATTGATGTTGGATATCAGCTAAATCTGGGCATCTCCTTACAGCGATCCCAGGAACTTTACTTCAGTCGTTTACACAATCAAATCTTACCACTGTGTCTGAGCACCCTAGCGAAAGGATCTGATGCTACTCAATCTCGTCAATTGCTGAAGTTGGGACAAAAGTTAGCCGTTGATGTCAGCATGATTCTGAGCAAATTGTGATTTCAGTAGTCCACAATGTAGAGACGTTGTATACAACGTCTCCACCGGAAAGGGGGTTAGGGGGAATCTTCAAGGTTAACCCTGAAAATGTCGCCGGAAGCGGGGATCAATTTTATCCGTTTTTTCTTGGTTACAGGTAAAGCAGAGACTTTGTAAATTGCTAATATCATTTTGACCACCACGAGCCAAAGGGATAATATGATCAATAGAAAGACTAGCCTCTAAAGTTGTTTTACCACAGCTTTGACATTGGTATTTATCACGTTGAAAGACATATTTCCTTACTTCTGGCGGGATGGGAATACGGGGGGTTTTGCTCATGGTTGTTGACAAAACTCCTGATAATCTTGTTTTACACGTTGAGAATAGCTGCTGGCGTACTTCAGAAGTTCATCGCGCCAATCAGACGAGTGAGCAAAATTAATTAAATCATCTGCTGTAGCTGAACCTTGTCTACCACCACTACGCAATTGATCCCAAGCCGTCACCTCACCCATTGTTTGCATCAACTTTTCTAAACGTCCCAACTTTCCATCCCAAGCCAGCAAATTCACCTTATCTTGTGTTGGTTGCAACTCCCGCAAAGCATAGGATTTATCACCGTCAACTATCGCCTCCAACAGCGCCGGCGAGGTTCCTTGCACCCGTTTTTGAATCGCTACTACCCGCGCTGCTGGACTCTCCCACTGCGGCTGAGGGACTGTTAAATGTTGTTGCAATGAGCTTTTTTGTGTTTCCTTAAAATCTAATAGATAATTTTGGTCAGGAGAACCTTTACCTTCCACCAAAATTACATAACGTTCTAACCCTAAACTACCCGTACCAGCTATTCGCTGTTGCACATCCAAAACTTGGTAAAAATCTCCATCTTGTTGTGAAGATTTATGCCAAGCAGCGATTAGTTCTTTTACCTTGTGCTGCTGTTCTTCCGTGGCTTCAGCAGTCCGTTTATTGTCAATAATTAAGCGAAGCTTGCCTTTTTTTTCTTTTGTGTGTTTATCTAAAAATTCTGTGCGATCGCGTTTCTTCAGACTTTCTAATAAATCTTTAACTAAACCTTTAGCAGTTTCCTTTTCCACACTCCTAGCCTTTCCTTTTACTAAGGCATTAGTATAAGCATCAAGAAAGTGATTGCTTAAATGCAGTGCTTCTGATTCATTGACTCCCAGCGTGTGATAACCAACTATGATACTCGTGAGAAGTCTTACCACATCCCAGGTACAGGGTGCAAGACAAGATTCATCAAAATCATTAATATCAAAATAAACTAATCGGTTATCACCCTTATAACTGCCAAAAATTTCTAAATGCAAATCGCCACAAATCCAGGCTAGCGGCGCTGCATTTAAAGGAGAATCTTTAGGGAAGTCTTCATAAAATAAATGACAAGTACCGCGATAAAAAGTAAATATATCAGAACGCATATTCTTATATTTTAACTTCAGCAGTTCTGGGTGACGTCCTTTGTTAAATTCGTCAATTCTCTCAATGATATTATTTGTCATTTTTTATTAATGCGTTAGTTTTATGGAAATTCTCTCACCTTTGCACGAATAAAAAATGTAAATTTTTGTTGATTAACCTTCCTCATTCATCATTCGCCTTAGATCGTCAAGTGGTGATTCTGGTTCAGTGATTTCTGTTTCTTGTTCAATTTCTGGTTCATCAGGAATAAACTCTAGAGTTACTTTGATTCTCAATTTTCCTTTTTGCCAGCCTTGTGAAGCAATCTTTAAAACTTCACAATCTAACCCATCACCTAATAATTCTTGAGTATTAGGTACTGGCAAATTTCTTTCTTCAAATGTTCCGTTTAGTGTATGTCCGAATTCCTGTATAAATGCATGATTCACAGTATCTCTAAATCTACCCAGTTTAAACAATTTATCCTTGAATGAAATAACATCATCATCACCACATTTTTCTAAAGACAAATTATCTTCCATATCAACCTCATTCTTCTCTTTTCTTGCTCTGCGCCTCTGCGCCTCTGCGTGAGACAAATATTTATTAAACCACAGATAAACACAGATAATTGTCTATGTTTACCTGCGATAACTCCTAAACCTCTTTTACTTCCTCAGAAATAAGTACCTCATTCAAAAGTATCACATCAGCATCACTAATTATCGGCAAAAAATGCTCATATAACTGCATCGCCTGGAAACAACTATTAATACTTGCAACCGCCGAATTATACGTCTCAATCTTCTGTTCCACAACACTCAACAACCGACGATTATTAGCAATTTTTTCCTCAGCTTCTTGTTCCAGAGTCTTCTCCAAATAAGCACGTGCATGGGAGTACTGCTGCAAAATATGATCAGCTTGCTTTTCCGCCATTGGTAACAACTGAGTTTTCAAAATTTGGTTGATAGTTTGGCGGAAAGATTTGCGAATAGTTTGAGAAACTTTCGGCTCAAAATCTAACTTTAATAACTGTCTAATTGCCGGTTCAGCTTCCACTATACTTTCGGCGTCGTAACCTTGAGAAGTTTGTTGCAAAGTCTGCCGAAATTGATATATAGAAAAAGTACCTTCATCATAAAATCTAGGACTTTCCCGCACAAAGCGATCGCACTCTACACTAGCAGCACTCACCAACCCATAAGAAACCTGTCTTTCTACCGCTTTCACCTCTTGTTCTATCCCGCCATCATTACCTAATAAGCGATATAACTGACGATAATATTCTGACTGGCGAACATTTTCAATTAGCCGTTGGAATAGATTAGAAATTACTTGCTGAGTAGAGTCAATCAAAATATCTTCCAACTGATTTGCTAAGTAATAAAAAGCCTCCACTAAAATCGCCAATAAAGGTGCAGTAGCATTGCGAGGGTGACTGAGAGTTGCACGTCGATAAGCCTCAGCCACAGAAAAGGTATCTAGCAACTCATCCAATCGGCGAATCATCCGTGATTGTAATTGCCGAAAATCTGCTTCAAATTCATCACAAGTATTGTTAATTAATTTGTTAACTTCCATTGTGATATGCTGACTAAAGTCTTTGCCAACTTGCTGGAGTTGCTGGTTGAGGCGTTGTAACTCCTGCGCCTTCATTGCCTCAATTTCTCGTGGTTGACTGTCTAAATCTCGTTGGAAACCCTGATAATTTTTCTTCAGCTTAATACAAATATCTTCTAAATCATCAGCAAGATTTTTAAACAATTGCGGACGCTTTTCTTCGGTAAGATAGCGAGTAATCGCCGTGCGGAATTCCTCAATGCCACTATCTTGAATTAGTTGATTAATTAAAGGCATTCCCTGTTCAGCTAAAATCCGCACATAGTTTTCATTTGCTGTTTCAAAGCTGTTGACAGAAATGCGAAATTTACTAGGGGATAACTTACCAGAGTTACCACAGTAGCGATTAAATTCATTAACAAATTGTGGCGTTTCTTCTCCACCACCTAAACCTTTGACACTTTCTGCAAATACCGAGTCTAAGCCAAACCGAGTAAGTCCGTTTGTCTGCTTAATCTGACTACCATAAAATCCGAGTAATCCACTAGTTTTATAAACCCTGGTACTGTCGCGAAACTGTCCATTAATTAAATTTTCTAATCGTTGTCTTAGCTGGGGGTTATACCAAGTTTCATCAATGCGGTTGAAAATATAGAAAACGCGATCGCCTATACCGCTATTTTCCCGCATCAATTCCAAAAGTTCTGTTTCTTCCTTTGTCATGTCACCCGCAGCCGCAGGTTTGAGTACGCAGACAACCGCCGAAGTATCTGGATGTTGAATTTTCGCGTAGGTTAGTTGTGCATCCTTCTCTACTGGCGCATCAATTCCCGGCGTGTCAATAATCACATTGCCATCTTGTAACAAAAGATGGTTGCAGTAATATTCAATCCGTTTCAAAACCGCGCTGTTACTACCCCGACGCGCATATCCAGCAGCTTCCTTGACATTAGAAAAGTTAAATTGCTCCATTGAATATGTAGCATTGTTAACCGTGTGGATGCGATCGCGGTTGATCTCATATCCTTCTAACAACAGCATTAAAGCATTTGCTTGTTTTGCACGTTCTGATTTACTCTCACCACCCTCTTGTTGAATAATCGCTGCACAACCTTGACGAAGCAAGTTAATTACTTCAGCTTCATTAATATTAGCGACTGTGTTAAACCCCAACCCATGACACAAAGAAACTGCTTGTTCTCGAATCTCCGCTTCACTTAAAAAAGTCAAAACAACTCGTTCTTGATCTGGTTCTGCATACTCAATTTTGCATTCTGTTCCTGTAGCGTGTCCCTCGGCGCTATATAGCAATTCTCTTTCTAGCAGCGCATTGATTAGCATCGACTTACCCGCACTAAATGCACCTGCAAACACAATTTCAAACTTTGGCGAAATTGCTTTACCCAGAGACATTTGCACGGGTGTAATATCTTGAGAACGCAAAGAAGGTTCTTGCTGTACAAGTTGTAATATAGACTCAACTTGTGATTTCAAATTTTGACACTGAGGCGGCAAGGCTGGCATAATTAAGTAGCTAGAATTATTAAAATGCATTTTAATAATCTTTGCCTTGAATAGGACACAGTAGAATTACTGAGCATTGCTAAATTGTCTGATCTTACCCAGCTTTGACAAATTTAACTTATTGATTAGATAATGAAAATTATCGATAGCGATTTATTACTCTACACTAAAATCTTGACTACACAAAGTAGGGTATTTTATCCTAACTGTATTTTAAATGAGGCGTGAGATTATGCTTCAAAAAAGCATTTACAAAAAAAATAACCTCCAGAGAAGGGAAATCGCCGGAGGCTTTGAACAAAGACATTGAAATAGTGGACTAGTCTATATATAACTAAATCTTTTTTCTAAACATCTGCCCTCTATCTAAAGAATGGGTCAAATTAAGTTTGTAAATCATTCTGAAGATATAGATAATAATAATTTTCAACTTCCTAGAGATTAATTTGCTGTTTCTGGATTAAACACATAGCAATTCCCTTTTCATATAGCACTCGCTTAATCTAGTTCATCATGGCATTAAGGCTGGAATACAACTATCGAAGAGTCTGTTTTTTAGTCACTTAACTTTCTCTGAAAATTTTTGCAAGTTCTTTGTAACGAAATCTTTCCGGATAGTCTCGAAGTTGATTGAATAGGGTTATATACTGAACGAGCTATACAGAAAGTAGGGCATCACATAGATGTACCCTTTCAGATATAACGCCTTCTAACAAAGCCGCTTTAGGACTATCCTAGAGCGGTTTTGTATTGCAAACCTGTTGCTATAGCAATTTTAGCTAATTTGGGAAAATTAATTTTAAAGAAACCGCCAAGGAGGCTAAGAGAAGAGATAATTTCACAAATGATTTAGAATTGGTAGATATGATTTTTAGTTAGTTCCCAGAATGCGAGAACTTTATCCATTGATTGAACCTTACCGAGAAGGTAATTTACAGGTTTCTGACCTCCATACTATTCATTTTGAAGAATCTGGTAATCCCCAAGGACAGCCAATTGTGTTACTACATGGGGGGCCCGGTGGTGGATGTCCACCCTTTTATCGGCAATATTTCCACCCAAAAAAATGGCGTTTGATCATGTTTGATCAGCGTGGTTGTGGTCAAAGTAAACCCCATGCTGAATTGCGGGAAAATACCACCTGGGATTTAGTCAGTGATATCGAAAAATTGCGGGAATATTTAGGTATAGAAAAGTGGGTTGTATTTGGTGGTAGTTGGGGGAGTACTCTGTCATTAGCTTATAGTCAAACCCATCCCTCTCGCTGCACAGGTTTAATTCTCCGTGGCATTTTTATGTTAAGACAAAAAGAGTTGCGTTGGTTCTATCAAGAGGGTGCTAGCTATATTTTTCCTGATGCTTGGGAAGAATATCTCAAACCAATTCCCATTGATGAACGGGAGGATATGATCACAGCTTATTATCAACGCTTGACTAGTCCAGATTTGCAAATTCAACTAGAAGCAGCGCGTGCTTGGTCGATTTGGGAAGGGAGTACAAGTAAGCTTTTTGTAGATCCAGAACTCAAGCAACATTTTGGTGATGATAAATTTGCAGCAGCTTTTGCGCGGATTGAATGCCATTATTTTATGAATAAGGGATTTTTAGAATCAGAAAATCAATTACTTTTGAATGTATCCCGTATTCGTCATATTCCGGCTGTGATTGTTCAGGGACGCTATGATGTGGTTTGTCCGATGATATCGGCTTGGGAATTACACCAAGCGTGGACAGAGGCTGAATTTATTGTGGTTCCTGATGCTGGACATTCGATGAGTGAACCAGGGATACGCAGCACTTTGATTGAGTCTACAGATAAGTTTGCTCTTCTGTAAGTTGTCTCTTTAAACGCAGACATAAAAAGCAAGCGATCGCCTCCCACAACTCACACCAGGAGAGCGATCGCTAGAACAGCTAATGACACAGCATCGTCTATGTTAACTTAATATCTTGTCAAGCTAAAGCTTGGTAGCATTCCTCATCAGGTGCTTGTATTTCTGGCATAAACCTACACCATAAATACTCCCTATCAATACACCTAAAATGCTCACAGGTTCAGGAACTTCCGTTACATTATCCGAACTAGTAATACTGAATGTAAAAGTACCGAAATCGTTGTTAGTGAATCCTGTATTTACGAAAAAGTATTGTGTCCCCGCTGTTAAAAACACGTTATTAAAACCAGATTGACCGATTATATTTGATAAATTATCATTCCCAATCAGAACGTTAACCAATGGGGTAGTTGAGTTAAAGCTGTTTTGATATAGGAACGTAGCGTTATCCCAGCCACTAGGAGAAATAGACGTACTCAAGAAGTTGTATAAGCCACTGGTATCGACAGAAAACCCTTGGAAGCTATATGGAGTAGCAGTTGCAAATACGCTAAGACTCGTAGGAGGGTTGCTCCCATCAAATTCGGGACGATTCCAGGTTTGACCTGTTGTTGTAGCAGTATCGAAGTTAATTGTAACAGCCATTGATGGCATAGCAGATCCCACTGCAATAAATGCAGTTCCTGCAACAGTCATCGATACTTTTTTGATCACAGTTGAAATAGACATTAAATTCTTCATCTCAAACGGTTTAGTATTGACAGTAGTGATAGGTCATCAATAAGCACAGCAAAATAGAGTATTTTATAGATAAATACTCTGTAATTCATAAGTGACTAAAAAATGAACATTAACCTATATTTCCAAAAAAATATTCGCCAAACATCTGGCTTGTAAACCTAGCTCAAGATGTTTCGCTTAATTATTATTTTGGTAGGTGTTATTTGTTTTATATCATGTCAAATGATAGCGATTATAGCCGCTATTCCGCAGTCTCAACTGTCACATACTTACATAAGTTAGTTATAGATATTACTTCTATAGCAAATCAACTCGATTGAGGACTTTGATGTATGATCATTAATCATCAGCTAATTTGGTGTATAAATTTATATCTAATACCATTTCTTTTTGAAGATGCGCTTATAGAACTTACGCAAAAGTACAGGCTTTCTGGGGCAATTCATGAATTACTCCAGAGTGAATAAAGCGACACCTTACATAGAATTGATCTAACTCTCAATAAATACTTTTTTATTGTGAAATAGCCGAGTATTTACACATAGAAATTAGAGTATCTAAATTTACTTTTAACTCCTCAGATTCTGAGGTATTTTTAAATAGCGCTGTAAATGCACCAGCGCCTAACCTATCTTGAGGAAACACTCGGTAACAAGGCATGGTAGTTAAATGGGATTGATATTTTGATAAATGACTAACTTCCACCGCTTGAAATTGAGGGAAGCGTTCTAAAAACCATGCACAAACCTGCTCGTTTTCTTCAGGTGAATAGGTGCAAGTCATATAAGCTAAATATCCTTGTGGTGCAACAATTTGCGCTGAATTAGCAATAATCCTTTTTTGGCGATTGGCACTTTTATTAATCGCAGTGTGGTGAAAACATCCAGGGGCTTTTTCCCCTTTAGCTAGTAAAGATTGCCCAGTGCAAGGAGCGTCTACTATGACTAAATTACTAGATGCGGGAAACATTTCTGCAAAAATGCTGGAATCTCGATTGACTACGCCACTAGGTTTAATTTGGCAACGCTTCAAGTTAGAAATTAGCATTCCTAGGCGTTTGCCAATTACTTCATTACTGATGAGTAATTCCGGTTTTAATGCTTTCCAAGCAAAGACACTCTTGCCTCCGGGTGCGGCACACATATCAAAAACTAAAGGTACTGGCTGAGGAATTGTTAATAAAATACTAGCGGCAAATACTGAAGAAAAATCTAAACAGTAAAAATATCCCTGTTGATGTAGGGGATGTTGACCTGGTTTTTCTCCCAGGTATAAACGGTCTACAAAATCTGGTTGCCAAAGAGTTGGTATTTCTACACCAAAGGGCGAAATATCTGGCTTTTCTTGACACCAAAGTATACAGGGAGGGAAAGGCTGGGGATTCATTAAGGCATCAATAAAGCTTGCTTGTTCATCTAGATTGGTAAACAAACGGCGCGAGACTTTAAGTAATAAATTTGATGGTTTTTCCATATAATTTTTTCAAGAAAAATGTTGGATTAGAACAGTAATGAAACTGTTACAGCAGAACAATGCAATCAATAGTTTTGGCATCATACTAAAAATCTAATGACCGTCATTCAGATTGCGTTCCATTCGCGGCTTCTAGTTTTTGACTGGAAGCTAACTGTGTTTGAACGCTAGCCAAACTACCATATTGCACCGGAGAAGGTCATGATATTAGACAATTTTCAGCGAAAGTTACGCCAAGAAGCGCAACTCTGGCGGGATGAAGGACTTATTAGTTCTTCACAGCACCAACAAATAGCAGACCGCTATCAATTTAATAAACTGGAAGCTGTTACCCGCGAACGGTTCGTATTTATTGTGATTGGTATTGGCGGCATACTTTTAGGGTTAGGTGTAATTACTTTTGTAGCAGCAAATTGGCAGACATGGACAAGAGAAGTCAAGTTTATCTTGTTAATGAGTTTGTTTATGTCTACTGCTATCACTGGTTTTTATACCTGGAGAGAACCTACACTAGCTAAAGCTGAAGCAAAGAAGTCACAAGAAGGTAAACGCATACTGGGAGAGTCGTTGCTTATTCTCAGCGCTTTTATTTTAGGGGCAAATTTATTGCTGATGTCCCAAATTTTCAATATTAGCGGTTCAGCTTCTGAGCTTTTTTTGGCTTGGGGGTTGGGTGTGTTAGTTATGGCTTATGGGTTGTCGTTAAATTCTTTGGGAGTTCTGGCAATTGTCCTGGTGCAAATCGGCTATTGGATCGGATGGGGGGACTTGTGGAACTCTCCTGGGGAATTAACTTGGGCGAGGTTTATGGTGCAACATATGCCGCTGCTGTCTTGGTTGTTGTTTGTCCCCTTAGCTTATTTTTGCCGATCGCGCTGGATTTTTGGACTAGGGGCGATCGCCTTTGCGACTTCTTTGCAATTCAACCTCACACCGCTACCACTTTTAAGTTCTAGTGATCTGGCGCCTTGGGTGGCGTCTTTTGCTTTTGCACTGCCATCTGCATTATTTTGGAGTTATGATGATTTGCTGTTCCCGACGGTTAATTACAGGTTGTTTCAACCCCTAGCCCGTAGTTTATCGTTGGTGTGTTTTAGCATATTCTTTTATTTCCTGTCCTTCCGTGGGCAATGGCAATCTCTAGATTATGGTTATGATCAGGCAAACAACTTGCGGTATGTGCCGATCATTGATTTAGGGATTCTCAGCGGTTTGGCGGTGTTGCAATGGTTGTATCTGCTGCGTCAGAGAAATAACCCCCCCCGTCGGGAAGTAGTTTTTACCCTGGTGGTGATTACTACCTATCTTGCCTTCCTGACTGTAGTACCTTTTTGGCATCAAGCTATCACCCGGATTGCTGATTTGGGCATTTTTATTTTCAATGTCCTTTTAGGACTATTCTCTTGGGGATTGATTCAAGAAGGCTTGAAGTTGCGCGACAGACGCCCTTTTTGGGGCGGGATGCTGTTGTTAACGCTGCAAATTATCAGTCGGGTGTTGGAGTACAATACCGATTTACTATTTAAGTCTCTGGTATTTGTCTTGTGCGGTTCGGCGTTGATTAGTTCCGGACTCTGGTTTGAACGTCGTTTATCTGCTGCATCTAGTTCTGCTAATAAGAATATAGCAAAGTAGCAACTGGCAATTTTATATGATACTGAATCTCTGCGTATATCTGCGTTTCTATTTCCCAATTCCTCCTCCTGTTTCGGACTACCTCCATGAAAAGTAATTCCCCTGAACCGAATAAATCCTTATCTCCAGAAAAGGAATTTTCCGAAAAATTGACTTTTCGGGATTACCTGATAGCGACTGAACAAAAAGCAAATAAGCCTTTACCACTGTATCGATTAGTTGTTCCCCTATTGCTGCAAGTAGGGCTAATTCTTGCCGTACCAGCCCAAGCGCTGTATACAGATTTAACTGGCAAGACAGTAATTTTGCAAACATTGCCCGTAAACCCTAATGATGTGCTGCGGGGCTATGCTTTAAACCTTGATTATAATATTTCTCGGATCACCACTTTGAGAAGGCTGCCTGGGTGGCAGGAGTGGGTACGGAGAAATTCTGTGAGGAATAGACAAGTGGTTGCTGGTAGCAGCTTATATTTGATTTTGCAAGAGCAACAATCCTTTGGTCGTGGTATTCCCAGGGCTTGGAGACCGATACGGGTGAGTAGCGATCGCCCCAATTCTCTGCCAAACAATCAAGTAGCGTTAAAAGGTGCTTATGAAGATGGCACCATCAACTACGGTTTGGAAAACTATTACATCCCAGAAGACCAACGGCAGCAAATTAATAATGATGTGATGGGGGCACAGCAAACCAGAGAGGGGAAGCTACCACCAATAGTGGTGAAAGTGAAGGTAGATCCCCAAGGTAAAGCCGTGCCTGTGAGTATGTGGGTGCGCGATCGCAACTATCGCTTTTAATGTTCCTGGCGTAAATTCCATGCTGCGCCGCAAGCCGCCCCAGCCCCAGCTAACAATCCGGTACTCATGCCTTGGAAAGTTTTTTGTACTGGGTCTTGGGTCAGGCACTCACTTGTAACTTGACTGGCTTGCAAGCAGATGGTGCTTTCTGCCCAACTGGCAGTACCGCCTAAAATTACACCAGTGACACTACAAGAAACAATCAGCAACAATAGGCGTTTAGTTTTTCTATCCATAGGTGGATGCGTTAAATAGAGGAGAGGTAATTGGTTCTCAACTACTGTACACATCTAGGAGCTTTCTGTCAGCTGATATGCAATTTTAGCAGCGGGCTGATAATAGTTTCCTCCAAATTTAGAGAGGTTATATTTAATGTTTTTACCGTTTTTTTGGCAAAAATCTAGTCAATTTTCAAGTTAAAAGGTAAACGGGCGTAAATTCCTTGGGGGTCGTTCATTTTTTGGAGCATCTCCATTTCTTGTAGTAGTTTCTGAAATTCAGCGGTGAGAGGGTTGGCTGGTTTGAGTTGGGACTGGGATAGCCCGAAAGCTGTCCGCGTTTCTTCAGCAGACCGCCCGAAAAAGCGCTGTCCCAGGCTGCTAGGGCGCGGATACTCTTGCAATTCCCAGTTATTGCCCAGTTTGGCTTGCTTGGCTGTGTAGGCGATCGCAGTATTCAAACCGCCAATTTCATCCACCAAACCAATTTCTTTAGCGGCACTACCTGACCAAACCCGTCCTTGGGCAATCTCTGCTACCTTACTAGTTGGCAGTTTCCGACCTTGAGAAACTTTATTCAAAAACATATAGTAAATACGGTTGACACTGCGCTGGTAAATCGCCAACTCTTCGGGTGATTTGGGACGGGAAACCGTTTGTGTGTCAGCATAGCGCCCGGTCTTGACTGTATCCCAAGTGATGCCATTGTCATTCGCCAGCTTTTGACCATTAAACAGCAAGCCAAACACGCCTATAGAACCTGTAATTGTGTTGGGTTGGGCAAAAATTCGGTTGGAGTCGCTAGCAATCCAATAACCACCAGAAGCGGCGACATCACCCATTGACACAACAACCGGTTTTACCTGACGAGTTAATTTTACTTCTCGCTGCATGATTTCAGCGGCGGTAGCGCTACCACCGGGACTGTTAATTCGCAACACAACTGCTTTTACATCATTATCTTGCCGCAGTTTGTTGAAGATTTTGGCAAAGCGATCGCCACCGATTTCTCCCTCATCACCTTTACCATCAACAATTTCGCCTTCAGCATAAACAACGGCCACTTTATTTTCTGATTTCTGTTCTCTATTCTGATCGGGAACTTGGGCGTAGTTACTCAGGTCTATTTGCCGGAATGTTTTGTCTTTTTTATCGCTATCTGTTAACTTCTTGAGGTCTGCGACTACTTGATCGATGTATGCTACTTGATCCACCAAGCCTTTGTTTTTAGCTTCCCCTGCTTCTAATAATGACTGATTATCTGCGATCGCCTGCAACTGTGCTGGTTTGAGTTGGCGACTTTTTCCCACAGCAGAACGCCACTCTCCCCAGACATCATTCAATAACTTCTGAGTTTGTTCGCGGTTCTCTGGACTCAGTTTGTCGAGAATAAACGGTTCTACTGCTCCCTTAAATTTCCCCACCCGCACAACCTGAACACCAACGCCATACTTCTCCAATGCTCCCGTCAAAAACATCGATTGTGAACTCAATCCGTTGACTTCCATCACTCCCACAGGGTTAAGGGCGATGTTATTGGCTACCGAACTCAGGTAATATTCTCGTTCACTCCAGTCTTGGCTGTATGCGACAATCTTTTTGCCAGATGCACGAAACTTTTCTAGGGCTTGACGGATTTCTTTGAGGGATGCATAGCCGACGTTACTAGTTTGGCTGGAGTTGGCGCCATCTAGGTAAATACCCACAATTCGCGGATCACGACTAGCTTTTTCTAAGGTTTCCACAACTTTGCGGAGTGTGATTCTATCTTCATCTACACCTGATAGTGCCCGCTGAAGCAATCTGCTAGAACTGGGTGTACTATCGGTGATTTTCATCGACAAGTCAAAAACCAGCACTGATTTATCTTTGACTACTGGCCCGGTATCTTTAGAGGACACAGCCGCTAGCAGCAGGATAAATAATCCAGTAGTACCAATACCGGCAAAAATAGTCAGTCCTAGTAAGCTGCCAACTAAGCTAGCAAAAGTTTGTTTAAGAAAATTATTCATTAGTTATTAGTCATTGGTCATTAGTCATTAGTCATTAGTCATTAGTCATTAGTCATTAGTCATTAGTCATTGAGACAAAACAAATGACTAACTGTCATATGACCTCTTTACCTATTGTAGGCTTTGTAAACTGCCAGAGTGCTTTAACTGATACAAGCTGATGTTGCCTGTGCAAAATAATACTGTGCTGATTTCGGCGATTAATACCTCAGCTAATTCGTAAACTGCGGCTTCTGAGTCTGCTGCTGCTTGTAAGAAAGGCATTGCTAAACCAGCAATATCTGCTCCTAAGGCGATGGCCTTGGCTGCATCAAGTCCATGACGCAAACCCCCGGAAGCGATTAACGGCGTATCTGGTGCGATCGCCCGAATCCCTGTAATACAATCTGCTGTTGGTAAACCCCAATCAGCAAAAGTCTTGCCCAAACGACGTTGCAAGGCATTTTCTGCTCTTTCGCTTTCTACCTTTGCCCAAGATGTACCACCGGCACCAGCCACATCAATTGCTGCTACTCCCACAGCAATTAGTTTCTCTGCCATTGCTGCGGAAATACCATTACCTACTTCCTTGGCAATTACAGGCACTGGCAATTGGTTGCATAATTTAGCTATTTTGTCAAATAATCCCCGGAAATTAGTATCACCTTTAGTTTGAATGCACTCTTGTAGGGGGTTGAGGTGCAAAATTAAGGCATCAGCTTGGAGGATATCGATGACTCGCAGACATTCATCTACACCATATTGATAATTCAGTTGCACAGCGCCCAAATTGGCAAATAACAGCACATCAGGGGCATATTTGCGGACAGCGAAGGTATCAGCTACTTGGGGTTTTTCTACCGCTACACGCTGAGAACCAACGCCCATGGCTAATTTGTAGTGTTGCGCGACTTGTGCTAGACGCTGGTTAATGATTCCCGCTTGTGCTGTCCCCCCAGTCATGGAAGAGATTAACAGGGGTGCTAAGAGGTTTTTGCCTAAAAAATCGGTGCTAATATCGATGTCGTGGCGATCGCATTCGGGTAAACAACAGTGAGTAAAGCGATAGCGTTCTAGTCCATTGGTGACCTGCTGACACTGTACATCTTCTTCTAAACAGATGCGGATGTGATCAGCTTTGCGGTTCTGAGTTGGCGCCCAAGTGCTGGTTGGAAGGTTCACAGGTAATCACTCCAAGCTTTTACCTTATTGTTACAGTCCCTAGAAAATTCTCACAAAAATTTTTACATAGGTAGATCATTAGCTTTATTCAGAATAAATAAACTTTCATCTCCACCACGCCCAATTCGTAAAAATTCATCTAAATAAGTAATATCGAGAGTAGCAATTCTACCTTGAGGATTATTAGCCGCTACAACTTTAAATGGATTTAGTTTAGGCGTATCTATGCCGAGAATCTTTTCAATTGCTAAATAACGTTTATCAAAATCAACATTAATCCGTTTATCCGCTAAACCTGATATATCACTTATAGCAGGCTCAAAACTAGCTGTCACCTTAACATACCCCGATACTAGCCCTAGAGGATGAGTAACTTGAGCTAAATTAAAAAACAGTTTATCTGCAATATTAATCACTTGATAAACCTTACCCACCCGTAAACCCAATGGCAGAGAATCTAAAGAACGGATTTCTCTAGCTGTGGAGTATTGCAGTTGCCAAGCCCCCTCTAACAAAGCAGTAGCATGGAGGAGAGGTTGAGGATGAGGATTGAGACTTTCTAGTTCGGTTGTCAATTGTTCAATTTCTTTGGCTAAAGCTTTATCTAGCTTCAAGTTAGTAACAGGAGAACCATCACTGTTAGTTTGAATCTTCTTGAGTGTCCCTTGTAATTTTTCCTTTAAGATTTGATTATTCATCAGATAAAATACTTGTAGTTGTGGAATACGAAAGAAAACTGTAACCCAAAAACGTCACAGTATCCTTTGAGTATAGCAATGGGAAACGAGTCCCGCTATTCGCGCTAACTCTAATAAAATTGCACTTTTCACCAGCTTTTATAATTTCGATTTCAGACACGGGAGTAGATGCAAAAAGCTAGAATTTGCACTGCATTTTACCATATTGCGTCCAGATTTAGAATGAAATAGCCCTTTTAGGCGACAAAAATTAGTGCTTATGTTTAGGGAAATTTTGCAATAAATACCAAAGTACTGCCACATTCACCGCAAATATGATTAATTTTATGATGGATATACCCCGAACTAATTCATAAATTTCTGGCGGAATACTGAAACCAACTAATCCCACCACTAGAATATGCGCCCAGCGCTTTTCATACCATAAGCCAATCGCTTCAATGGCGGTAACAATCGCATAAATTCCGGCGCCAATGCCGCTAAAAGCCAAGGTTTTGCGATTGGAATTGAGGATTTTTTCTACCAGCCAATTAATCATTACTCCTTTACCTTCTAAGACATAATTGCTAGAAAGGTTTTCAAGTACTTGATAATTTTTTAATGCCAATAATAAGGCTATAGAAGTAACCATAAGCAGTGCGGCAACAAAGGATTTATAACTAACAATTGCTACTAAACCAAATGGACGCTTTTTCACATAACCTCCTTGGGGGGGTGAAAAAACTATAGTAATCCTAAATCATTCATATACAAGAAGAAAGATCCCCGACATCTCTAAGAAGTTGGGGATCTGAAGCCCTTAAATTAAAGACTACCGTCCCAAAAACCGACTAGCTAACTTGATAGCGTCAGCGATATCAACATCACCATCAAGGAAAGAAGTTATGGCTGAATTTCCACCAGCTTGCAAGAAATTTAGCACTACGGGCACTATTGAAGGTAGTAATTGTTGAATCATGCCAGCATCTAAGCCAGTGTGCTGGGCCGCAATCTCAGCTACTTGTTGTTGGATGGCTGGAGAAAATAGCGACTCAACGGCTTGGGTGTCAGGAGATGTACCAGCAAATTGATTAACAAAATCTTGCGCTGCACCATCTCCATCTGTAGCTTGCTTATCTTGTAAAGACGATCGCACTTGACCACCGACCACTGTTAAAATCGTTTGGATAGTGGCGGAGTCTGCACCAGTAGTATTTTTCAGCTGCTCTACAGTGTTGAGAAGAGTGCCGATTTGACCTAAACCGCCTTGTTGATTAGAGTTAGAGACGGCACCGAGAATTTGATCAAAAAGTCCCATAAATTGATTTCTGCCTTGGTTCTGATTGCAATCAAATTCTTGCACAAGCTGCCACTTGCTGCTGACTCTGTACCTTGAGCCAACTGAGATTGAACTTTTACAGCAGGCAGGTTTAGAGTAAACTTCCTCTGGAGAAAAACGCTGAACCCATTAAGATGAGAAGCATATGCGTACTTCATACTTACTAAACCTTGCCATTCATGCCTCTCTCGCGCATAGTTACCCTGATTGTTGGTTTAATCGTCATTTTGGGGCTAACCCTGTGGCTGATTGATTCCCTCTCACGACTCTACTGGCAGCTGTCTTATTCTCCGCTGCTCGGTAATCTGCTGCTATTGTTGCTGATAGTCCTTGTCGGCGGCTTAGTTGCAGCCTTTATCTATTATGTCTTAGTGCTTCAAGCTGGTGAACAGCGATCGCACCGTGGACGTAAGCGAGTGACACCCGCCCAAATTCCTGCGGCTAAATCTGACGCAGCTTCTACCACTCTCCAAGCTGTCAAACAACAGGTGGCGCAAATTCAAGATGAAGTGACTCGCCAAGCTTTACTCAGTCGCACGCGAGAAATTGAGGCTAATTTAGCACGGGGGGAGATTCAAGTAGTTGTGTTTGGTACGGGGAGCGCTGGCAAAACTTCCTTGGTAAATGCGATTATGGGCAGGATGGTGGGGCAGGTAGATGCACCCATGGGCACAACCCAAGTAGGGGAAACCTATTGTCTGCGGTTGAAGGGATTAGAACGGAAAATTTTAATTACAGATACGCCAGGAATTTTAGAAGCGGGTGTTGCTGGTACCGAACGGGAACAGTTAGCAAGGGCTTTGGCGACGGAAGCCAATTTACTGTTGTTTGTTGTGGATAATGACTTGCGACGCTCAGAATATGAGCCATTACGGGGTTTGGCAGAAATCGGCAAGCGATCGCTTTTAGTTCTCAACAAAACTGACTTATATACAGAAGCTGATCAGGAATCCATTCTCGCCCGCTTGCGTCAACGGGTGTTAGGGTTTATTGCCCCTAATGATGTGGTGGCGATCGCCGCTAATCCCCAAAGTGCACAATTAGAAACTGGGGAAATCTTCGAGCCAGAACCAGATATTATCCCCTTATTGCGGCGGATGGCGGCTGTTTTACGCGCTGAGGGTGAAGATTTAGTTGCAGATAACATTCTCTTACAGTCTCTGCGATTGGGAGAAGAAGCGCGAAAACTCATTGATTCCCAGCGTCGTCGTCAAGCTGATAAAATCGTCGAGCGGTTTCAGTGGATTGGTGCTGGGGTGGTATCTGTTACTCCTCTACCAGTAGTAGATTTATTAGCAACAGCCGCCGTTAATGCCCAAATGGTTGTGGAAATTGGTAGAGTTTACGGTTGCGAATTAAACATGGAACGGGGGCGAGAGTTAGCCCTTTCTTTAGGCAAAACCATCGCCGGTTTAGGCATTGTCAAGGGAGCAATTGAATTACTTTCTACCGCTTTGCAACTCAATGTTGCCACTTTTATGATCGGTAGAGCAATTCAAGGGGTGACAGCAGCTTATTTAACAAGGATTGCTGGTAAGAGTTTTATTGAGTATTTTCGTCATGACCAAGATTGGGGTGATGGTGGGATGACTGAGGTAGTGCAGCAACAGTTTCAGATCAATCGCCGGGATGAGTTTATCAAAGTATTTATCCAAGAAGCGATCGCTAAAGTGGTCAAGCCTTTAACAGACACCTTTGAAGATCAAGAAGAAAACACCAAAGAATCTCAGTGACTTACAATTTATCAAAAGGGTTTTGCTATTCCAGTAATTAACGCTATAGTGATTT
This sequence comes from Cylindrospermum sp. FACHB-282, assembly GCF_014697195.1. Taxonomy (GTDB): domain Bacteria; phylum Cyanobacteriota; class Cyanobacteriia; order Cyanobacteriales; family Nostocaceae; genus Cylindrospermum. Next base: position 25,167 of record NZ_JACJRJ010000043.1, read on the forward strand.
ATTCCTCAGGGTTCCGGAAACAAGTAGCAATGTCAGAAAAAATATATATGGATCTGTAAGTAACCAGCTACTGAATCAGCACATGATTGGTAAAATACTACAAGCACGTTACAAAATTGTCCAAAGTCTAGGTGCAGGGGTATTTGGACAAACATATATCGCCGCAGATATAGATTGTCCAGAAAACTCCAAATGCGTTGTTAAACAGCTAAAGGTGAACAGTTGCCAATCTAGCTACTTAGATTACTTAAGATTGCGCTTTCTCACAGAAACTGAAACCCTTAAGCATCTAGGATGCCATCACCAAATTCCTAAACTCATCACTTGCTTTGAAGAAAACGAGCGCTTTTACTTAATACAAGAGTATATTGTAGGACATTCTTTAACTGTGGAGTTGCCGTCCAATCAACAGTGGCGTCAACTGTGGACTGAAAGCAAAGTTGTAGAATTTCTCCAAGATGTTTTAGGTATCTTAGAATTTGTTCACTCTCAAGGTTTTATTCATTGCGATATCAAACCAGAAAACATCATCAGACGTGCCTCTGACGGCAAGTTAGTTCTAATTGATTTTGGCTCAATTCAGCCAATTGACTTTAGTTTTGATAGCGAAATACCTATTTCTAAAATTCCTGTTACCTCATTGGGTTACATACCACCAGAACAATTTATTGGTCAAAGCAAGCCCAATAGTGACCTTTATGCTTTGGGGATGATCGCCATTCAAGCTTTAACAGGAATAACTCCTCTACAATTAAACCTCAATCCTCATGGCAATGAAATTATCTGGCGTTCGGAAAACACCCCAGTTAATAATTATTTAGCTGCTGTTCTCAGCCGAATGATCCGCTATAATTTCCTAGAGCGTTTTCAGTCTGCAACTGAGGTAATACGGGTACTCCAAGAAATGTTTCGCGGAACTCAGCTACCACAAATCACACAACCACAATCTCAAGTCTCTCAACCGTCAGAGGTTGAGGATAATAATTCTCACCAGCCATCTCCATTCAGTAGATCATCTCCACTCTTAACAGGGATTAAAGTCGGACTAACTGTTAATACTTTGTTGATGGGATTGGGAACCTATTCTTTAGTTAATAATTCTTCGGTTCAATCAGAGACAGAAACTTTATATAAAGCAGCAAAAGAATATCAAGCAGGGGATTTGCAAGAGGCGATCGCACTGGCTAAATCAATCCCTTCTCACAGCAACGTTTATCCAGAAGCTCAAGCCACAATTGAAGCATGGCACCAGCAATGGCAAATTGCTACAGAACACTATCTAGTCACAGAAGAAGCCTTTAATCAGGGTAGATGGTCAGATGTATTACAGACGGCTTCAAAAGTGCCAAAGATTGCATATTGGCAATTTAAAATTAGCAAATTACTTGAGCAAGCACAAGCAAACATCGAAACACAGACGCAAGACTTACTAGGTAAAGCTTACGAAAGAGCAGAAAACAGAGATTTTTCTGCTGCTTTAGGATATCTGCGTCAAATTCCCCAAGAAAGCACTGCTGGTGCTATAGTTCAACGAAAGTTGGCTGAATACAGTCAAAAACGGCAAATCAGAGCAAACTACTTTTTTCATAAAGCCCATAAAAAAGCATCTGCTGGTGAATTTAGCAGTGCAATACAATTCCTCAGCATGATTCCCAAAGATACTTCAGTATATGCTCAAGCTCAAATTAAATTGAATGAGTATACCCAGCAGCGTCTACTTGCTGAAGCAGAAAGTATAGCTAGATTTAAAATGATTCCTACTCCACCAAAATCCAATTCATTTGTTCCCAGTAATTCAGATAGTATGAATGATAATTTCCCGATGGAAAATTCTCTACAAGAGGTAAACATTCGCTAGTTATACCATTTGAGATTTTCAAATTTTGTGATATCAAACTATCTCCGTCATTGCTCAAATTGGTTTTATGAGTAAATTGCTGGCCAAAATTTCGGGTTAGGGGCTTAATTTCGCTGTTTAAGGTGTCAAAGCAGGAGTTGGTAGGGTTGGTACGATGAGAGAGTTTGATGTTGCGGCTTCTAATTGAGCTTGTGCTTGGTTACGGGAGTCTTTTGCTTGTTGGTAATCGGGTTTGTATTTAATCGCTTGATCATAGGATGCGATCGCCTCTTGATACCGCTGCAAATTCAAAAAGGCATTACCCCTACTATACCAAGTTTCGTAATGGTCAACTTTGTAACGAATTACCTTATTATAGGATGCGATCGCATCTTCATATTTCTGCAAATTATATTGTGAGTTTCCCAGTGCATACCACAATAGATAATCATTTCGTTTTAAGGCTATCGCTTTATTATAAGATGCGATCGCTTCTTGATAACGTTGGATTTGATGTAGCGACCAGCCCCGACTATACCAGGCTTGATAGTTGCTGGGATTGTATTTAATTACTTGATTGAAAGACTCAATTGCTTCTGGATAGCGCCGCAAGTTAATCAGCATATTACCTCTTGATGACCAAGCTTGGTAATAATTTGCCTTGTATTGCACTGCTTTATCGTAAGCTGTAAATGCATCTTGGTAGCGGTTTAAATTGACTAATGCATTTCCGCTATTATACCATGCTGAGTGATAATCTGGTTTTATTTCTATTACTTTATCATAGGCGCTAAGTGCCTCATCATACTGTTTTAAATCATGTAAAGTTAACCCTTTTTTATACCAAGCTTCATAATATTCTGGGTTGAATTCAATTGCTTTGTTATAAGCTTTAATAGCGTTGTCATATTGATTTAAGTTTCTAAAAGCATCACCCTTAGCATTCCATACTTCTGGGTAGTCATTTTTCAGTTGTATTGCTCTGTCAAAAGAGGCTATCGCTTCTGAATATCGCTGTAAATTTGCCAAACAAAAGCCCCTACCGCTCCAAGCTTCTAAATAATCCGGCTGGATTTGAATGGCTTTATCATAAGCTACCAGCGCTTCTGGATATTTTTTTAATTCAAATAGTGCTTTACCTTGCCCATTCCATCCTTGAACATAATTTGGTTTGAGATTAACTGCTTTTTCATAAACTGCCAGGGCGTCTTGATAGCGCTGTAAGTCTAAGAATGTATTTCCTTGTTTATATAATTCTGTAGCATTATTATTATTGATGTGCTTAACAATAAAGACTGAGGCTATGCCACTAACACCAACTAAAAATATTGCTAATAAAAACTTTAAAAATATCTCTTTTTTATTAAATGGGCGAGTTTTGATATGATTGAGTGGAGCAGCAGGAGCCAAAGCTATTGTCCCAGAGGGGAGAGTTGTGAACTCTCCCAGCGCTTGTAATGCCAACTTTGCCGAAGGGTAACGTTGCCGGAAGTCATAACACACCATCTTGTCTAAAAATTGGGCAAATTCTGGTGAGACGGTGGCATAATTTCGCCAGACAATTTCATTAGTTTCGGCATCTTTTTCTATTTGTTCAGGGTTTATTCCCGTGAGAAATTGAATAGCAACTATCCCTAAAGCATAGATATCGCTGCTAAATTTTGGTGTTCCCTGGGCTTGCTCCCCAGGAATATAACCGGGAGTACCGATAGCCACAGTAGATTTAGTTTGACCACCGGGAGTAATCATTTGGGTAGTAATTTGTTTAACTGCACCAAAATCTATTAAGATTAACTTGCCATCTTGTTGGCGTCTGAGAATATTTCGCGGATTGACATCACGGTGAATTACTTTTTGTTGATGGACAAATTCTAAGATTTGCAAAATTTCTCGCAGCAGGGAAATAACCTCATCTTGACTGAGGGTTTTTCCTGGTGTTAATTCTTTACTCAGGTCATCACCTGCAATAAATTCCTGTACAAGATAGAATTCTGCATTCTCCTCAAAATAAGCTAAAAGTTGGGGAATGCGATCGTGAGTACCTAACTGATACAGAACTTGGGCTTCCGTAGCAAATAACCGCCTAGCAGTCTCCAAAGTTACCGGATCAGTTGACTGAGGCTTGAGTTGTTTGACAACACATTGAGGTGTTCCAGGCAATTGGGTATCATAAGCGATAAAGGTTTCACCAAATCCCCCTCCTCCCAAGTGGCTAATAATTTGGTATCTTCCAACAAGTGTGTTTCCCAGCATCTGGTTTGCCTAGTTGAGTGAAATACTACCTAATTCCAATATTGCCACAGGCTAACCGGAAACTGGAAAACTGGAGATAGGAGGAGAACTATTCATCTAAAATCCAAATGTCAAAATACAGATGATTCCTATAAGTGATAATATTCGCAGTCAAAGCAAGCCGATTATTAACTATTGGCTAATTGGTATTAACCTGGTCATGTTCCTCTGGGAACTAAAACTAGAATTTAGTGGTGAACTAAGCTATTTTGTCAAAAGTTGGGGTCTGATTCCCGCGCAAATAAACGAGGCAATTACAAATGCCATATTTGTCAACCCAGCAGCTTGGGTAGTTGTATTTTGGCGTTTATTATCCGTAGCTTTATCGATGTTTATTCACGGTAGTTTTAGTCAAATATTGGGCAATTTGCTATTTTTGTGGGTTTTTGGCAAGACTGTAGAAAATATTTTTGGGACTAGACGCTATTTAGGACTTTACTTGACTGCTGGTATGGTAACAGGGGTGGTGCAAATTCTAGCGCAACCAAGTTTAACAGTGCCATTGATTGGAGCAAATGGGGCGATTTCAGCTATTTTAGGGGCTTATGTGATGAAATTCCCTCAAGCCAAAATTGACACAATTTTGCCGCTGATAATTTTGTATATCCCCATTGAATTACCAGCTTTTTATTATTTATTTTGGTGGTTTGTGCAACAGTTTTTTTATGGAATTGGCAGTTTAAATATTTCTGGTGGTGTGAATCAATCTAGCTTTAGCTATTCGGCACAGATTGCGGGTTTAGTTATTGGTGCAGGTGCGATGCGATTGGTGCAAAAACGTTAAATTTTAATAAAATAAAAGTATCAACCAATTCCCACGCTACAGCCATGACAGAAATTAGCCTCGCGGAAACTAGCGTGAAACTGCCCCCAACTCAGGCAGAATTACCCTGTGATGATGGTATACCAATGGAAACCCAACGGCATAAATATCAAATGGATCTGCTGATTGATACCTTATTACCTTGGCTAGAACAAAGGTCTGATGGATATGTGGGGGGCAATATGTTTGTCTACTTCAGCTTGGCACAGTTGAGAAACCAAGACTTTCGGGGGCCAGATTTCTTTGCTGTTTTGGGAGTACCGAAAAAAGAGCGTCTTTCTTGGGTGGTTTGGGAAGAAGGTAAATCTCCTGATGTGGTGATTGAGTTGCTTTCTGAAAGCACTGCTGCTCAAGATAAGAATGAGAAAAAGTTAATTTATCAAAATCTGTTGCGTGTCCCGGAATATTTTTGGTTTAATCCTTTTGACCCGCAAGATTTAGCGGGGTTTTATTTAAATCATGGAGTTTACCAATCCATTACACAAAATCCTGAAAATCAACTTGTGAGTCAATCATTAGGTTTAGCATTGGTATGCTGGCAAGGTAACTATAAAGGTGTTGATGCTACTTGGTTACGCTGGGCAAATTTGGAGGGGGAATTATTGCCAACTCCCCAAGAAATGGTAGATGAGGAACGCCGAAATGCTGACCAAGCGAGGCAACAGGCTGACCAAGCACAGCAACGCGCTGACCAAGCAGAAGCTCAACTTAGAGAAGTAGCTGTAAATTTGTTGCAGAGTGGGATGTCTTTAGAACAGGTGGCGAAGTTAACAGGTCTTGCAGAATCTGAGGTAGAAAAACTAGTCAAATGGAAACTGGCGTAATTGCCGCGATCCAAATTTTTGTGTTTCATCCAAAAAAAAGCCCCCCAAGTGGGAGGCGCAAAACTTAGCAGAGACAACTTATTAAACTACACAACTACAACGGCGATCGCACCGCCTAATGCTGAGAAAATAGCAGAGACGATTGCCGTGGCAAATAGCCACCAAGCCGCGGTTGCTGCTGCTTTTCTCGTTTCCTCAGCTTGCCGCTGGGCTTGGTGCTTCACCTCTTCTAGACGGCGTTGTGTTTCCTGTTGTATGCGTTCTGCCCGTTGCAAAACGCTGTTGCGGGCGTGTTCAATTTGGTCAATAATTCGGTTGACATCTTCCTCAGAGATATCCTCACGGGAACTTAAAACTGCTACTAAGGTATTACGGTCAAAATGGGATAGGCGATCGCGCAATGCATCAAATCCCGCATGGGGATCTTCCAACAACGTGCGAATATCGCGCTTGATACTATCATAGTTAAGTTCCGGGCGATCTAAAGAGTTGAGATAGTTACGAATCCGGGCAAAAACATCCTCAACTGCATCTTGAATCCGCCGTTGAATACCCCGCACCTGTTCCACAAATTGATCCCGCACTGAGACGATATTATCTGCAATTTTAGCCGCTTCTACATCAGAAATATCTTCCCGAATTTTCAGCAGGGCGATAATTGTCGAACGGTCAAAATGAGATAGGCGATCGCTAAAACTTTCGATTCCCACCTGTGGATCATGCAACAACAGTTGCACATCGCGCTTGATACTTTCTGGGTTCAATTCTTCCTTCCCAGTCTGGCGCAAATACTCTTCCAGATAAGCTTGGAAATTTTGCACCCTTTGCTGTGTCCGGGTAGCTAGACGGCGGGGCGATCGCACAATGTTGCGAATCGAAGTTTGCACACCATCAATAATCTGATTGACTTGCTGCTCACTCAAGTCTTGCCGCTGACTCAGCAACTTCACCAAGGTATCCCGGTCTATATGTGACAACCGCCGACGTAGTGCCACAGCCCCTTCTTGAGGATTTTCAAACAGTCTAGTGAAATCCCGCTGAATCCCTTCTGGGTTGAGTTCTTCCTTACCAGTTTTCCGGAGGTAATCTGCAATGGTCGTAGTCACAGAGTCATATTGCTCCTTAGCTTTATCTGCGACAATTTGCGGTGTATGGCGGATGCTATGCCAAGACTCTTCAACCACATCAATAATTTGATTAGCTTGTTCTGGGGTTAAGTCTTGGCGCTGACTCAACAACTTCACCAAGGTATCCCGGTCAAAGCGAGACAATCGCCAGCGAATTGCCGCAATTCCCCCTTGGGGATCTTCCAGCAGTCTTTTGAAATCGGCGCGGATGGCATCAGGGTTTAATTCTTCTTTCCTAGTGTTACGCAGATATGACTCGACATTCAACCACAGGGTTTCGGTTTGATATTGTGCCTGTTCTACCAGTCCTAGAGATTCCACCAAAACGAGATCGCGCTGTGCTTCCAATTCATCTAAAATCGGGTCTATTTCTGCTGGCTGAATATCATTGCGCTCTCGCAATATCTCCCTCAACTCCTGACGCTCAACTAGGGCCATTCGCCGGGACAGGGTTTCATGATCTGCTTCTGAATCTGCCAACAGCGGTTTGAAATTCTGCTCAATTCCTTCTGGCGTTAAATCTGCTTTACTACTAACAAGTAGATAAGTTTCCACTCGCCGTTGCAAGTCTTGTACAATCTCTCTTTCTTCAACAGCAGTAACTGTCACCAACACGTTTTGGCGCACAGCTTCCAGTTGGTCAGCAACTCGCTGAATTTGGGATTGAGTCAGCAGTCCCCGTTGTTGGAGAATGTTGACAAAATCGTTGCGGGAAAGTCGCTCTAGTTCTCTTCGCACCATTCCAGGGTCAGCAGCTGGATCGTAGATCACATCGCGAAATTCCTGGGCGATTTTTTCCTGACTCAGTTGCCAAGCATAGGTGTTGAGCAGGTAGTTTTCCACATCAGCGCGAATTGGGCTGTAGGGTTGTGCTCCTGTGGGTAATCCTAGCTTGTTTGCTTGTGTAGCCACTTTTTGTCTAGCAGAGGAAAGCGATCGCCAAATTTGCTCTACATCCAAATCTGACAAATCCGCTCTTCCCAAAACAACGCCGGTAAGTGCCGATATTGCCTGTTGTATGAAACCAGCAGGTTTTGCTTCCCCTTCCTTTGAAGTATGGGTTTCGGCAATTAGCCGATCCAGTTTGGCATTGAGTTCATCTGTCTTAGCTTGTCCAGGGGGCAGTGATTTGAGATATTCAACCAATTCACCCACATGATTTTGGGTGGGACGTTGCTGACTTACCACTTGTTGCCAAACCTTGTACAAGGTATCTGCTATGCGGTTAACCTCCTTTTTGGAGAGGTTAGTGCGATTACTAACTAAATCAATAAACCGCTGACGGTCGATGTTGCCGAGGTCTGGATGATTGGCAATCTCCTTAAATTGCGGTTCATTGAGTATTTTTTCAAACTCAGCCCGCATCCTGGAGACATCTATTTCTGGAGGACGTAGCTTTTCTATGTAATCTTCTATGTTCTCCCGGATAGTCGTAGGGTCAATAGCGTTGCCAATTTCCCGACCCATAGCAGAGACAGCTGCTTCAGCCGTCGCTACCACTTGCTGATTTACAGCCTTTGCCCCTAGTGCAGCGGTAGCTGTCCCCATAATTGCCTGAAAGCCATAAGTTGCTGTGTTCACCACTGAGCCAATTAAGGAACCCACAGTTGTAGAACTCACCCAGACTAAAAGCAAAAAGTATGCACCCCAAATCACCAAACCGAGAATTGCTCCCAGTCTGGGATCTAAAATCAACAAGCTCAATTTCACAGCCAAGAAACAAGCGATTAATAGGGCGATCGTTACTGTAACTAATGTCCAAACTCCTAGCGCTGTGCCAATTTTGCGAACAGTACTGCCCAAACTGTTGACTTCCCCAATACCTGAATCTGATTCAGATGAACGCCCCAGATAGGAAATACCAGCAGCAAAAGAGAGGTTTGTTAAAACTAATTGGAAAGCAAAAGCGAGAATCACACCAGAGATTAAAGCAACAAAAAATTGCGGTCCAGAAGTCAGAACCGATGCCTGTGCTGGTGTGACGGTTGATGATCCTACTGGAATCTGTCCCACCCACAATAGTGGTTTGTAGATTTCCAGTATGATTTCCGTACTTTGAATCATTGTATTGCCTGCCTCTAAGTTTAAATTTGGAGAATTAAAGATTTCACTGTATCTATGGCAATATTTAACTCTTACATTTCACAGAATCCAGGAATTAAGGTACTCAATGCATCCCCCCAAAGTTTGAAAACATTATCTAGCGCTAGGTAGAACTTTAGGAAATTATTACTAATAACCTGCATTGAATTGACCCAATTATGAATGAAAATTCTCAGCAGAATCTGGTTTCAAAATATTAACAACCATAGACATACACAGATACTTCTGGGCGGTTATATCTGTGGCTATCTGACTCATCCCTTCTCTACGAGACGCTGCGCTGACGCTCCAATTGAAAATTAATTAAATATTTTCCATCGCCAAAACACAGCAAATTTATTTAGCTGAACTATGTCTCAGCAATGATAGTTTACATTTATTTATAATTATGATTTTTGTCACCATCTCAAGGTGGATTTGTCTCCACCGATAGGTTTTTGATTATCTTCCACAAGAAGTGCCTTTAGTTTGTACCCACAGGCAGAAAGCAACTGTGTGTGCAAAAGCTAAATTAAAGTTAAGCACCAACAAGTTGTTAAAGACCAAAAAAATGGAAACTCGCTCTACAACTAATTTGCCAGTTGCCACAGAATATAACGGCAGAGATCGCAATGAATTTTTGTTTGGCTCAACTCCCCAAGCCGAACTCTGGAACGGTCGTTTGGCAATGATTGGCTTTCTGGCTTATTTACTTTGGGACTTAGCTGGCTATAGTGTCCTGCGGGACGTGTTGCACCTGATTGGCTACTAATAAAATTCAACTAAAAAGCCCTTGATTTTGGAGACAAAAAAATGGAAACTCGCTCTTCTACCGATTTACCACCTGTTGCTAAAGCCTACAATGGTATAGATCGGAACGCCTTTATTTTTGGCTGGAATCCCCAAGCTGAATTGTGGAACGGTCGCTTGGCAATGATTGGCTTCATAGCCTACTTACTTTGGGATTTACTAGGGTATAGTGTCCTACGTGACGTGTTGCACTTCATCAGATATTAGTGAGAAAAATTTGTACAGACTTATTGCAGTCTTATTAACTACATAATAGCAAAAAAAGTCACCTATATATAATATAGGTGACTTTTTTACAGCATTTTGCAGTGTTAGATATTTGTGCCAGCAGTCTAATCAGTGAAATTTATTCATCAATAGCGCTGGGAATACCCAAGACAGCGCAGGGGAAATTAGCCCCTAATCTCTCAATCATCGAATGATTAACAGATTTACATCCTAAAAACAGGATATCCGCAGCTTCTGATTCAACAACTTTTCTAACTTCTGTCGTTATACAGCCAAACCGCAAATGAGATTGGAAGCCACCCTGCCATTCTTCAGCTAAAGTTCTTGCTTGCCAGAGAATTTTATCAGCTTGTTTGATAGGAGTTAAGGATTCCCGTTGTTGGTGCAGTGCAATTGCTGTTAGTTTTGGCTGAGTTAAAACTAGTGTTACCGACTTGGAAACATCACTAACAGGACACTCTAATGGCATCTGATTTTTGGACAAGCTGAAGATATCTGGATACTGATTGCTAGGATTTTGTTCAACTACATAAACGGCTTGAACTGTAACCTGAGCATTGGTAGCTAAACGGGTTTGGTGAGCAATCCAAAAGGCAATATCCAGGGCTGTATGACTGTTGGGTGAAGCATCATAGGCAACAATTAAGTTGACTGATTTCGCTTTTGAAGCTCTTTTAGAAAAGGGTTTCTTTGGCTCAGGCAGCAATACCATTTGTTCAATTAAGTCATATCGACCTATGGCACTTTGCAAGCGCGCTAACATTGGCTTAATTTTCACAGCTTTAACTTCTCTCAATAAAATGAATAACGAACGAGAAGTAGGCCAACCAATTTACGATTTTGGATTAAACGAATAAAATCTTAATCTAAAATCTCAAATTGATCAAGGAAACCCCAATAAAAACTGATATTACAGCCACTATTTTGGGGGTTCCTTCCATTGCCGACGGAGTTAGCTGACGGGCTAAGACTGGAAGGTGTCTCTCATTACGATTAGCCCCATATTTTGGTTCCTCCGCTTCAAATTTAGATTTGATAAATTTGAATTAGGCTACCCACATAAAAATGATAATCTATTTTACTCGTCTTGAGTAAAATATCGGTCAAGAAAATTTAAGGCGTGGTTACGGAGTTCAAAATATTCTTTTGAATTTCGCATGGCACTACGATCACGTGGACGATCAAAAGGAACTTCTAAAATTTCTCCTATGTTAGCAGCTGGCCCATTGGTCATCAAAACGATGCGATCGGACATATAAATTGCTTCGTCTACATCGTGAGTAATCATCATCACTGCTTGACGATGATTTTCCCAAATATCCAATACCTGGCGCTGCAATTTAGAACGAGTTAGTGCATCCAGTGCCCCAAAAGGTTCATCCATCAATAACATTTTTGGGCGAATTGCCAAGGCTCTAGCAATACCCACCCGTTGTTTCATACCTCCAGAAATTTCATCGGGATACTTATCGGCTGCCGCTGTTAAGTTTACCATTGCCAAGTGTTCATTTACAAGGCTAACTTTTTCAGCACGACTAGCTTTTTTTAGCACTTCATCTACAGCTAATCGGATATTTTCTCGCACAGTTAACCAAGGTAGCAGCGAATAATTCTGAAATACCATCATCCTGTCTGCGCCTGGCTTGCGGATTTCTTTTCCATCTAGCCTTACTGAGCCAGAAGTAGATTTTTCAAAACCGCCAATTATTTTCAGTAGTGTTGACTTGCCACAGCCAGAGTGACCAATGACAGAAATATACTCATCTTCACTAATCGTCAGATTTACACCATTGAGAACGACAAAATCATCTTTGTCTGGTGTCGGATATGACTTGATCAAATCTTCAATTTCTAAAAATCCATTACGGGTCGTAACTTCTTGATAAGTATCTTCTGTAAATGAGGTATACTTCATCATCAAATGCTCCGGAAATAAGTTATTTATTAGTCACTATTGGTACTTAACACTTAAGACATGAAGAAGGGAGTAGGCGCATTAGCCCTGATGGTAAAACTATTGAGATATCCCACTGGATCACTGGGGTCAAATCCTTTCTTATCGATGAATGCTTCTGGATGTTCGACTTTATAATCATTCTTGGGACACTGAATTCCCATTTCAGCGGCTATTTCCCGATATAAATCTGTTCTCCAGCCTTTTTCAGCTACTTCATTGGCATTTTTGGGAACAGTCTTGATCTGTCCCCAGCGAGCTGCTTGGGTCATCAGCCAGATACTTCTGGATCTCCATAAAAATGTCGAGTGTTCTCCTGGCTCTTGGGCAATGTTGCTAGGTATGTCAAAGAAAATTGTCGTGTCAGCGGCGTTGATAGTGCGGTCTTTGCCATCGAACCCACCATAGTTGTAATTACCAATAATTCCGGGAGCGGTAAACTTGGTCATGGGTGCGCCTGGCTTTTTGGGTTTTGCACCGGTAAAGGAGCGGCCTGTAATCAGTTCGGCTACTTCTTGGCGGTTTTCCGGTTTGCTGCAATACTGGCAAGCTTCAATCATCGCCTTGACTAGGGAACGATAGGTTTTGGGATAGTTGTCGATGAAAGATTCCATCACCGCTAGCAGTCGATCTGGGTGTCCTTCCCAGACTTCTTTTCCTTGGGCAAAGGTGAAACCAATACCTTCATTACCTGTAATTGCTCTGGTGTTCCAAGGTTCCGCCACCATGTAAGCTTGCATCGCGTCGATTCTCATGTTGGTGAGCATTTGCGGTGGAGAAACGATGATCACCCGAAATTCCTTCAAGGGATCGACACCAGCGGCGGCGGCTACGTAGCGGACAAAGTATTCGTAAATGGCAGAACTCAGCACTACTGCCCAGATTTTCCGTTCTGGGGGTTGCTTGTCAAAGTAGTTCCGAAAATCCCGCCCAAAGGCTTCCAGCGCTCCATCACCATACTTTTGTTGGTATTCGTACCAGGGACGTATGCCAAAATTCCACATATCTTTGTTCATCGTCATGGCGTTACCGTGGCGATGAATTACCATAGCTGCACACAGGGGGGCATGGCGTGCGCCTTCAGCACCTACTCTGGCGTTGGTGACGGCACCGGATACTACAGGTGCAGCATCCAGACGACCAAAAATCAGCCCGTCGCGGGATGTGGCCCAACTGGCTTCTCGACTGAGTTGGACGTTTAAACCATATTTGCGGAAAAAGCCTTTTTTCCAGGCGATCGCAAATGGCGCACAATCATTAACAGGCACATAACCAACACTAATGTTGGGTTTTTCTAAGTCTTGGGGTCTAACTACTGGTTCCACAGCTAAGGCTTGTTCAGTTAGTCCTTTAACAGACTTATCTCCTGAAATTCCACAGGAAGAGAGAGCCATTCCCGCTGTCGCTACTCCTATTCCCTGAATAAAATCTCGTCGAGTCCAATTATTTTCATTCATGGTTATAGCTATTGTTTATTGATAAATAGGCTCGCGCCCAATATGGTTCGGATAAGATACCCCACGGGTTGACCCCCTTTTAAAGGAGGCAATTGAAGCATATAGCCCCCCAAGCCTTGGAGGGATTATCTTGCCATCAGGCAAATTTTGTTAGTTAGAAGTTTTCGGACGGTGGGTAACTAATTCTTCAATTTTCCCCACAGCAAAATCCAGAATTAACCCTGTTACGCCAATTATCAACACAGCAAGAAAGACTGAACTAAGATTTAAACGGCTCCATTCATCCCAGACAAAAAAGCCGATTCCCACACCGCCGGTGAGCATTTCTACGGCGACGATTACCAACCAAGCAATTCCTAAACTAATTCGCAAACCTGTAAAAATATATGGCAAACTCGCTGGCCAAATAATTTTAGTAATCCGTCGCCAACGGGGCATTTCTAACACCCGTGCCACATCTAAATAATCTTGAGAAACGCTAGAAACTCCCAAAGCAGTATTAATAATTGTCGGCCAAAGGGAAGTAATGAAGATCACAAAAATAGCTGAAGGGTCTGCTAAATTGAAAATGGCTAAAGATATCGGCAACCAAGCTAGGGGCGATACGGGTTTAAAAATCTGAATAATTGGATTGAAAGCTAGCATTGCCTGTCTAGACATACCAATGCAGAATCCCAGGGGAATAGCAACTACTGCACCCAACAGAAACCCCACCAATACCCGCCGCAAACTTGCTATTAATAACCAACCAATTCCCAAGTCTCCCGGGCCTCGTTCGTAAAACGGGTTTAAAATGTAGTCCAGATTAGCAATTAGAGCTTCTGGTGGAGTGGGCATTACATCGTGGTTAACAAGTGCTACCACCCACCACAACAAAATTATTCCCAAAAATCCTAAGACAGGCAATAAGAAGACATCCCGGAAAATCACAGGTTTTGCCTTTTTCCATGCAAACTGCCCAGCAACCGCCACGATTGCAGCTAAATTTAGTTGAAATACCATTTACAACCTCAACAGATCTAAGCGCGGGTACAAAAAAGCCTAACAGTACGAGCGTTGGACACTGATGAGATCGGAATATTTAAAAAATACCGTCTCTTCAGTCTCCCCTCAATGCTTACGAAGTTAGCTGACGGGCTAGGGCTGAGAGATGCCCCTCTCTTGAGAATGGTGAGTCTGATACTTCCTAACTCCTCAATCTTGACTCTTAACTTGCCACTTTCTGAGAGATACGCCCCACACACAATTGGGTTCCTCCGCTCCAGTGCTACGCAATGCACTGGATTAAGCTGACTAACTCTAAAGATGGATAATAACACACAAACTATAACATTATATAAGCTGTAAAAACATCTGCATCAATGATAATTTTTATTTACTTCAATACCATAACTTAGTAATTATTGTAAGTTTTCGGTAATCAGTAAAGGCTATACATCCGGTTGTCCTGTGAGTGAATCTCTAGTCATAGTATAGATACATATACTCTATATACATAGAGAGCAAGCAAGCATTAAATAAATTTACCTAAGTATGATTTTTAACTATATAATCTGTATTATCTAAGAATACTTAATTCGTGGCTAGTCAGTTCAGCAGGCTGATCTATAGATACAATCTATTTCGTTCGGTGAAATATCTCAATAGTTTTGGGAGTAAATTCCAGTACTTGCTAAACTAATTACATATACAATCTGATTCAGATACTACTCAGCAAAGTTAAGATAATGGATTTTAGTCACCTACTGGCTGAAAAAATTGATACCATTCTAGATAAATGGGTGGTAGCAGTTCGCAAAGATCGGCGGATTGAAAGTGCTGATGACCTATCCTACGGCGCGATTAAAGATCACATTCCTGATGTGTTGAAAGCAATGGTCACTGTGCTTTCAACAACTCAGGGTAATGATATTCGTTCGATAGTGACCGCCAGCTGGGAACATGGAGCTATTCGAGCTATACAAGGCTTTGACCCAGAAGAAATTGCTAGGGAATATCATCAGTTACGAATGGTAATATTTGACGCTATTGAAGTAGATTTATTGCAGGGAACACCAACAGAAATCATTCGTGCTACGAGATTGATTAATGCTGTGGTCGATGAAGCGATCGCTCTGTGTTTTAATAGTTATGTTAAAGAACGTTTAAGAGAATTAGAGCATCTGCATTCCTCACTGACGCTGCACAATGAGGAACTGACTCGCTTAATTAACGCTAATCGAGAGCATCTTTCTTACCTAGCTCATGATTTGAAACATCCTCTATCTTCAATTATTGGTTACTCCGATTTGTTTTTACGGGAACAACGCAAAAAAGTCGGAGGAAAAGAAAACTATGCCAATGTAGAACATATTGAGCGTGTACTACGCAATGGTAGACACTTACTCCACCTGATCAATGATTTACTAGAAATGTCACGTTTTGATACGGGGAAGATCAAACTCGAACTAGTACCGACAGATGTATGTGAATTAATAAATAATGTATATCAAATTTTGGAGCCTTTAGCCACGGAGAAAAATTTACAAATCGTGGTGGATTGTGTCCGTACTCCCAAACCGATAATCACAGATTCTTTTCAATTACAACAAATTGTTACAAATCTTGTGAGTAATGCGATTCGCTATACAGAATCGGGAACTATTAAGATAGTATCTCAAGTGTTGGATAATGACAAATGGGCGATCGCAGTTTCTGACACCGGCATTGGTATTGTACCAGAAGACCAAGAGCAGATTTTTGAACCCTACTTTCGCGCCAAGTCTTACCTTCCTGACAGCACTGGCTTAGGTTTGGCGATAGTTTCGCGATTGGTAAAACTCTTGCAAGGAGAAGTTAAACTGGTGTCTCAGGTGGGGGTTGGTTCTAGTTTCACCGTGATTTTGCCTTTGCAATTGGAGATAACCGAAAGTTGATTTCGCGCACCAGCGAAGCGTATCCCTTCGGGACACTATGGCTAACGCCACGCTCCGCGAACGTGAACGCGGAGCGTGCCGGAGGCTCTAGCACGAAGTGCGTTAGGCGCAAAGACACGAAGAAGAACTTTACACCTTTGCGTGAGATGCAACATCATCTCTACAACAAACCTTTCTTTTTTAATTTAGCTAGCGCATCTTCAGCAGCGGCTTTTTCAGCTTCTTTTTTATTGCGTCCTTTACCTTCACCGTATTCTTTTCCATCTACCACAACTTTAGCTACGAATTCTGGCGCGTGAGAAGGGCCACCTATTTGTTCTGTCTCATATATTGGGGGATTTGGGGTAACATTACGTTGCACCCATTCTTGAAAGCGGTTTTTTGAGTCTACATTAGAGCGAGACACAACAATTTTTTCTGATATGGAATCAAATAGCGGTTCTATAATTGCGCGAACTGCTTCAATATTGGAATTGTTATCTAAATAGTAAGCACCGAGAACTGCTTCAAAGGTGCTGCTGAGTAAATTAGGATTTTGATATCCTCCATCTCGAATTGCGCCTTGTCCTAAACGCATCCGAAAGTCTAAACCCACCTCAATAGCAAACCTTGCTAATTGCTTTTCATCTACTAATGCAGAACGGCGACGAGTTAATTCATCTTCTCCCTTTTCCGGGTGACGTTTATAGAGATATTCACCGCTTAAGAAATTTAGGATAGCATCACCAAGAAACTCTAGGCGTTCGTTGTGTTCCCCTTCTCCTGGGTGTTCGTTGACATAAGAACGGTGGGTGAGTGCTTGGCGGAGAAGTTTTTCATTTTTGAATGTGAGAAGTTTGTGCATTTTTATCTTTTGTCTTGTAGCGGAAATTAACTATTATCATCAAAAATCAAAAAACCGCAAGGTGCGGTAGTTTTGTTAAATCCCAGTTAATTAATATAACTGGATTTTATAAGCAAATTCAGGCAGCTAGTTTATGTTACTCTATTAAACGCAATTCCTGATTTTGCCTTTGGATTCTACCTAAATTTATAGCAGAATCAACAAACTTACCAAAGCTCTTAAATTTCTTCCCATCAGGTGTAGAGATAGAAAAAACACCCTGATATTTGGGAAATAGTTGACGCATCAATGTGTTAATGTAGCCTAATCCTGTACGCTTGCCTAGTTTCAGAGCAGTTGTAATAGCTTCAATTAGATATCCCACAGCCTCATTGTAACTAATTTGCATCTCGTTGACAGTGGTTTGAGGTTGAGTTTTTCCCCCAACTAATTTTGGTAAATCGTCTATAAAGTAAAACTCATCAGCACGTTCTTTCAGCTTTTGTTTTACTTGACCTATTTGACTAAAGATTATGAAAATCTTACCCAGCTTTTGCCCATTATTAACTAATTTTACAAAGTCTCCATCTCCTGATACTAGAATAACTATATCTGGAGATACGTTACTGTCAATATCCTCTAGATAATCAGCCATCAATTGATTATCTGCGCTATTTTTGAGAGAACAGGGAACATCAATACATTTACAACCAATACTATCTAGATAATCCATTGCAGCAGATTGATCTTTGCAATGCGAATTATAGTAGACCTTTATGCTAATTAAATCGCCCTTGGATTTGGCAAATTCCAGTAATAGCTTGGCTGTCTCTATATCTAATCTAGCATTCTGATAATCAACATAGATGAAAACCTTTAGTTGCTGTTGGCTGGTGTGTTCGTTTGAGGATTGATTAAGGTCTGACATTTTAATGCATCCAGTTTTTTTTTGAACTGGACAGCTTCAACAAATCACACATCTAGCAGCAGCCTAGATTTATCAAAGGGATTTATACTCAAAAAGTATTTCCCTTTTCGCTAGGCTCTCTTTTTGCAAATCTAATTGATTTCTAGTCTAAGAACGTAGAATCCACGGCTTACTGCTAAGTATCGCGTTATTCATTCCCCTGAACATTCACCTAAATATCTAGTCTTCCCGCTGATAAGCTGACGCGCATCTAAATTTAATATTTTGCAGCCTAAAGTCCTTGCAGCAAGGCTTTTGGGCAAAAGAATTAAGTGCGTAACAGCTTAGTCTAGTCAATGATTTGACGCGACATCAGGCTGAATGTTCAGCCGAAGGAATAACGCGATACCTGGTAGTAAGCCGGGGATTCTACGTCGTCTTAGACAACAATCAATTTTTGCACTTGTCGAGTTTTGCTTTAGAGTGCAGTTATCTCGCTGTCCTTAAATATACACTGGCATAGCTTAAAATATATGTCAAGCATTTTGTTTATTAATAACTGTAAAGCAGATGCCCTCATACCGATAAATTTTCAGGGACTTCCAATTAAAAAATATCCAATAGGTAGGGACACAGCAATGCTGTGTCCCTACAAGTCTATGATTACTGGATAATTTATTTTTTGGTATTCCCTAAGAATTTAGCTTTGGTGGAAACACCTGACTCAAATCAAGGGACAAATTAGGGAAACGAGGTAAAACAATCCTAAGTGATTCGTGACAAACTAGATCCCCGATTTTTTTGAGAAGTCGGGTTTCTCGCTCACAGATTATTGATATCAATGCCTTTGGCTTGCAATTTCGCTAATAAGTCTTGATAATTTTGATGTTCTTGTTCCGCACGTTGATATTCCTGTTCTGCACGTTGATGTTCTTGTTCTGCGCGTTGGTTTAATTCTAGAGAGGTGAGAAACTTTCGTTCATCAGGATAATAAATTTCTAATGTATCTGATGTTAACTCAAAACGTATATTTAAACGCGGACTTACCCAACAATTAATTTCTTCAATTTCTTCTAACCATTCTTGTTCACGAATAAATCCGGTTAACTCAATTGTTTCTGGATTATATATATAATATTCTTCTACTCCATAACGTTGATAAAAAAGCATTTTTTTAGCCATTTCCTGGCTGCGATTCCCTGGAGATAGGATTTCAAATACTACCTGTGGAGGAATATTATTTTCTTGCCATTGTTTGTAAGAACCTCGTCTACCTTTCGGTCTACCAAATATGACCATTACATCAGGTGCTT
The DNA here is from genome assembly GCF_014697195.1 of Cylindrospermum sp. FACHB-282. Classification (GTDB taxonomy): domain Bacteria; phylum Cyanobacteriota; class Cyanobacteriia; order Cyanobacteriales; family Nostocaceae; genus Cylindrospermum. Next base: position 44,559 of record NZ_JACJRJ010000043.1, read on the forward strand.
GGCGGATTTTTGCACTTCCTTCTACAGGATACCAAAGTAAATCACCTGCTATAAATACATCATTGGCGGATGCAAATAATATTTCTAAGTTTTCTTTAATTTTGACTATCCATTCATAGTGTTCTGTATTATCTGCCATTGGGTTTCCATCACTATCAGGATAGATGATTTCTGGTTTGGTTTCTGGTGTAAGTTGCTGTACCATATATGTACCTCCAATTTTGGGGAGTGGCACTGATGAACCTATTAATAATTATCTAGAAGTTCCAAATTATGGGTGAGAGGTTATATCCCGATTTATTTGATAACTTGAGAATTTATGTAGGCAAAATTCTCCTCAAATCAAGTAGTAAATCTGAGAAAACAGGTAAAGATATAATCTGGTTATATAAGACAATTCGCTTATTTAAATAGCCATGTTTACCTTGATGATTTTGATATGGTGTACTGTAACATTCCAGATGGTTATCAATTAAATTAAATATCCAATAATCAGCAATACCTGCTTGAGCATACAGGGAGATTTTTACATTTTGGTCATAATCTAAAGATGAATCTGCAACTTCGATCACTAACAACACATCAGCGGCTTGAGGATGAGATGATAAATAATCATCATCTCGGTTTTTTACAATTGCAAAATCTGGTTCAGGTTCGCTTTTAGGTGGTAGCGTAATTGGGGCTTGAGATTGTAAAGTTGCCCTGTCTCCTACAAGTTTTGGTAGTTCCTTCCATAATTTTCGTAAACAAGTTTCGTGTGCTTTACCTTTTGCTACCATTTCAATAATTTCTCCATTGACTAACTCAATATGGTCATCTTCATGAAAAAAGCCTAATTCTGTGAGTTTGTGATATTCAGCTAGGGTGAAGCGTTTAGCCTGAGTCATGGTCATAAATCTCGCTCCTAGAGGAGTTGTCATAATACTTATTCTAAATGTGCCAGAAGTTGATATGCTAAGAGTTGAGAACTATTAAAGAAACAATGCCTGCGCCTACTATCTCCCCTACTATCACTGCCTTTCCCCTGACAGCCGTAGTCGGTCAAGAAGCGATAAAATTAGCCTTGCTATTAACAGCGGTAGATCCGGGGTTGGGGGGAGTTGTGATTGCAGGCCGTCGCGGTACGGCAAAATCGGTGATGGCCCGCGCTATCCATGCTCTACTACCACCTATTGAAGTTGTCAAAGGCTCCATTAGCAACTGTGACCCCAACCACCCAGAAGACTGGGATGACTTACTTTTGGCGGAGTTCGCAGATCAAGATATTCAAGATATCCCGACAGAAATCATCCCTGCGCCTTTTTTGCAAATACCGTTAGGGATCACAGAAGATCGGCTTTTGGGTTCTGTGGATGTGGAGAAGTCGGTAAAACAAGGGGATACGGTTTTTCAGCCTGGGTTACTCGCTACAGCTAACCGGGGTGTGTTGTATGTGGATGAAATTAATTTATTAGATGACCAAATATCAAATCAACTTTTAACTGTATTATCTGAGGGAAGGAACCAGATTGAGCGGGAGGGTATTAGTTTTCAGCATCCCTGTAAATCTTTGTTTATTGCTACCTACAACCCAGAAGAAGGTGGTTTGCGGGAGCATTTGATGGATAGAATTGCGATCGCCCTCTCAGCAGACGGTGTTCTCGGTCTAGATCAAAGAGTACACGCAGTAGAAGTGGCGATCGCCTATTCCCAGTCTCCCACAGAATTCCTCCAGCAGTACAGCGAAGACTTAGACGGACTCAAAACTCAAATTATCCTTGCACGGGAATGGCTCAAGGATGTCTGCATTACCCAAGAACAAATTGCCTACCTCGTAAATGAAGCAATTCGCGGTGGAGTTCAGGGACATCGCGCTGAGTTATTTGCAGTCCGCGTCGCTAAAGCTGCAGCAGCCTTGGAAGGACGCAACACTGTAAGTGCTGAAGATTTACGCCGTGCCGTTGAATTGGTAATTGTACCACGGGCAACCATCGTCCAAACACCACCACCCGAACAACAACCACCACCACCTCCCCCCCCTCCCCAAAATCAAGACGAGTCTGAGCAGGAAGAACAAGAAGAAGAGGAAGAAGATAAAGAGGAGCAAGAAGAAGAACAGCAAGAGCAAGAACCCCCCAGCCTCCCAGAAGAGTTTATATTTGACCCGGAAGGAGTAATCCTTGACCCTACTGTGCTTTATTTTACCCAAATTGCGAAACGCCAGGGTAAATCAGGCAGTCGCAGCATTATCTTCTCCGACGACCGGGGACGTTATATCAAGCCAATGTTGCCCAAAGGTAAGGCGCGGCGTATAGCCGTAGATGCCACACTCAGAGCGGCTGCCCCGTATCAAAAAGCACGGCGCGAGAGGAACCCAGGCAAAAAAGTAATTGTGGAACAGGCAGATATTCGCTCCAAGCGCTTGGTACGCAAAGCTGGGGCCTTAGTCATATTTGTCGTTGATGCTTCCGGCTCTATGGCCCTAAACCGAATGCAGTCGGCTAAAGGTGCGGTAATGCAACTTTTGACAGAAGCTTACCAAAACCGCGACCAAGTGTCTTTAATTCCCTTCCGGGGAGAACAGGCAGAGGTATTATTACCCCCAACACGTTCTATTGCTTTAGCACGTAATCGTTTGGAACGGTTGCCTTGTGGTGGCGGTTCACCTCTAGCACATGGTTTAACTCAAGCTGTCCGTGTCGGTATGAATGCTCAGATGAGTGGTGATATTGGGCAAGTCGTGGTTGTAGCAATTACTGATGGGCGGGGCAATATTCCCTTGTCCCGTTCTTTGGGTGAACCTCAAGAACCAGGAGAAAAACCAGATATCAAAGCAGAATTGCTAGAAATTGCTGCCAGAATCCGGGCGTTGGGGATACAACTTTTGGTAATTGATACGGAAAGTAAATTTGTATCAACTGGTTTTGCTAAGGAATTAGCCCAAACAGCAGGAGGCAAATATTATCATTTACCAAAAGCGACAGAACAGGCTATTGCTGCTATGACTAGAGGTGCGATCGCTGATTTAAAAGCTAGATAAATTAGTCATTAGTCATTGGTGATTAGTCATTGGTGATTAACTAATTTCCTGCATATGATATTCCCATAGATAGATTAATACAAAGTTGCATTCAGAGATATTACTCGTAAAGCGGTTAATAGTTAACGGTCAATGGTTTAAAATTACCTGTTTGAATGCAATTTGGTATAACTATTGCCTTGGCTCTGGGCGCATATCTGCTGCTCAAAGGCAGGGTAAGTGCATTTTAAGAATTATTATCAATAGTATTTGAGGTGCGCTTGTTTGGATGACGGGGGTGGTTTGGGAAGCGATAGCTGCGATCGCTGTAGGCATCGCTCACCCACCAACTACCTTTGACCACACCCAGTATCAACCATTTTAAATCCAATGCACCATCCTTTACTGCTGATTTTTGTTAAAATCACTATTTTTTCTCTGATGTTAGCCCTAGGGAGCAACCTCTCTTTTGAGAAAATGCTCTCCCTCTGCCGAAAACCTGTCTTACTATTCCGCGGGCTTGTAGCCGTTGTTGTGCTAGTTCCTCTAGTGGTTATCCTCTTGCTGAAACTGTTTAACTTACCGGCAGAAGTGATGATAGGATTGGTCTTGTTGGCAGCTTCTCCAGGTGCGCCTCTAACTACAAAGCGAGCGTATAAGGCTGGAGGAAGATTCTGCTACTCAGCAAGTCTTCAGCTAACTCTCGCAATACTTGCGGTCTTCGTTACTCCCTTCACCTTGGCTATTTTCGTCACTCTATTTGAGAATCTTTCACAAAAGGTGACAATTTTAGAAGTTGCCCGGCAAGTGTTGATAGTACAGTTATTGCCTGTTAGTCTCGGTCTTTTGCTGCAAAAGTTTGCTCCTAAATTTGCCGAAAATATCGCCAAACCCTTAAGCTTTATTGCTAATAGCCTCTTTTTAGTGCTGGTTGTTTTGGCGTGTATTTTAGGGATTCCACTGTTTTTTAAACTTTGGGGATTACCAATGGTTGTTATTACGATCATGGTAATCGCTTCTTTAGGCATGGGACACGCTTTAGGAGGTCACAATGATCATACAAGGCCAATTATAGCGATTTCTTGTATTGCTCGCAATGTCGGGTTAGCTTTGTTTATCGCTATTTTGAATAACGTACAGCAGCAGGTGATTCCTACGCTAGTGGCTTATGTAATTTTGGGAGCAGTTCTGGGTGGTCTTTACTCAATCTGGAATCAGCGCAAATTAGCCGAATTCCCCTTATGAGTGAACCATCCATAAACTCAGAAACGCCTGAACAGCTTTCTACCAATGATTTAGCGGCAGATCGGACAGAACTAGCTAAATACCGCAGTCGGGCAGCAGCAGACCGCACCTTAATGGCGTGGATACGCACCTGTCTTTCCTTAATTGGTTTTGGCTTTGGTATCCCCACCATTGTCAGAGCGATTGAAAATACTCGTCTTGGTCATCACCTGAACCCAGTCAGATTTTCGGTCATTGTGGGACTCTCTTTTATTGGCACGGGAATGTTGGGAATGGTTTTAGGGTTAAGAGAACACCGTCGGTTACTCCAACAAATCCAAAGCGATCGCTATACCTACGAAACCTCTCACAGTGGGGAAATTATCGGGGTTGCTTTACTCGTGATTGGCTTAGTTAGTTTTATGGGCGTAGTAATTCGGGCAATGAATTTTTAAAGCTCACATATTCTCAAGAGGTCAGATTTATGTCTCTGCGTGAATACAAACCCGGAAACACTTTCCCCGGTGTCATAGGACGGACAGTTGATCGCTCCAGCCCTGCTTGGCCAGCACCTTTGCGAGCCAAAGAAGGTACACCAAACGTCCTATTTATCGTCTTTGATGATACGGGTTTTGGGCAATTTGGGAATTACGGAAGTCCTATCAAAACACCCAACCTAGACGCATTAGCCGCCAATGGGTTGCGCTACAACAATTTACATACAACGGCGTTGTGTTCACCCACCCGTTCTTGTCTGCTCACTGGGCGCAATCACCATTCCAACGCCATGTCCTGCATTACAGAAGGGTCTACGGGTTATCCCGGTGGTAATGGGAATATTCCTTTTGAAAATGGGTTTCTCTCAGAAATATTACTACAAAAGGGTTATAACACCTATGCCCTGGGAAAATGGCATTTAACCCCCTCAGACCAGTTGTCTGCCGCTGGCCCCTATGATCGCTGGCCTCTCGGTCGCGGTTTTGAACGTTTTTATGGCTTTTTGGGCGGAGAAACCCACCAGTATTATCCAGATTTGGTTTATGATAACCACACCGTCAAGCCAGAAAAGACCCCCGCAGAAGGCTACCATTTGACCGAAGACTTGGCAGACAAAGCAATTAGCTTCATCGCTGATGCCAAGCAGGTTGCCCCAAATAAGCCTTTTTTCATGTATTTTTGTCCTGGGGCAATGCACGCCCCCCATCATGTGCCGAAAGAATGGGCTGATGCCTACGCCGGACAGTTTGATGATGGTTGGGAAGCTTACAGGCAGAAGGTTTTTGCCCGTCAGCAGGAAATGGGGATTGTCCCCGCAGATGCCGAACTCTCCCGCCATGATCCCGATGTCCCTCACTGGGACACTCTCTCAGCCCCAGAAAAACGGCTTTATGCCCGGATGATGGAAGTATATGCTGGGTTTTTAACCCATACTGACTACCATATCGGTCGTTTACTCGATTTCCTCAAATCTATCGGTGAGTTCGAGAATACTGTAATTATGGTGATCTCGGACAATGGCGCCAGTTCGGAAGGGGGACCGACTGGTTCAGTGAATGAAAACCTGTTTTTTAACAATGTACCAGAATCCCTAGAGGAAAATCTCAAAGCATTGGATAAACTAGGCAGTGCAGAAACCTTTAACCATTATGCTTGGGGCTGGACTTGGGCAGGGAATACGCCTTTCCGTCGTTGGAAACGGGAAACCTATCGGGGGGGAATCAGCGATCCTTTAATCGTTCATTGGAATCAAGGCATTGAGGCAAAAGGGGAAATTCGTACTCAGTACGCTCATGCTATTGACCTTGTGCCGACGGTGCTTGAGTTGCTAGAAATTGAACCACCAACAACGATTAAGGGTGTGACTCAATCCCCTATTGAAGGTGTCAGTTTTGCCCATACTTTTAATCATAGTAACGCACCTACTAAGCATCTTACCCAATATTTCGAGATGATGGGACATCGTTCTCTTTACTATGATGGTTGGCGGGCGGTGTGTCCTTGGCCTGGTACCTCATTTACAGAAGCAGGGCAGTTTTTTGGTGCGGCAATTTCGGCGGAAACTCTGACGGACTTGGATACCCATCATTGGGAACTGTATCACGTCGCGTCAGATTTTGCGGAAAATCACAATATTGCTGCTGATAATCGCCCTAAGTTGATTGAGATGATTGCCACTTGGTATGTTGAGGCGGGTAAATACAATGTGTTGCCTGTGGATGGACGTGGCACGCAACGACTAGCGGAAGAACGCCCCCAGATTGCTGTCAATCGTAGCCGCTATACTTACTATCCTCATACTCAAGCAATTCCAGCCAATAGTGCCGTCAGAGTTTTAAATCGTCCCCACAGTATTACGGCTGATGTGGAGATTCCCACAGGTGGCGCAGAAGGAGTATTACTTGCTCACGGGGGTAATGATAGTGGCTACTCTTTCTATGTCAAAGATGGCAAACTGCACTGGGTTCATAACTATGTTGGGCGATCGCTCTATCATGTCGAGTCTGTAGAGTCAGTCCCAGAGGGTCGTCACCAGTTGCGTTTTGAGTTTAAAGTGACTGGTCAGCCAGATTTAGCGAAGGGGAAAGGAGCGCCCGGTCGTGCCCAACTTTATATCAATGAGAAATTGGTCGGGCAAGCTGATGTCCCTGTCACCACTGCCTTAGCACTAGGTCTAACAAGTGGCGTGACCTGTGGGATAGCCTCTGGTGCGCCTGTAACACCCGATTATGAACCGCCTTTCAAGTTTACAGGCAAGATTCATAGCGTGATAGTGGATGTTAGTGGAGATTTGATTCAAGACAGAGAAGCCGAAATGCGTACCATTATGGCACGACAGTAGGTGAATGGTATTAATTACCCCTCTTTTGTCACTTTCCGGGAGGGCAATCTCTGAAAGCTTTATCAACCAATCAATCCAACCTATCCTATTAGAAAAAAATGGGTGTTGTATTTGTTATTAGAAAGAAATTGTGCAATCGCTTGGTAGATAAAAGCTCTAGAATTCAGAAATGGCAAATGTTTTCGGAGGGTGACAGAACAGGGTTACAGCAGATTGCAGGTAAATGAGGTACAGATATAAATAATAAAACTACTGGTGCATTTTTTTGTTTTAATTTTGGACTTCCTCGTGAGCAGTTACGTTGAGGTCACCGAACGCGCTCAGTCGAAGGATTTTGAATGAGAGAATTGTGAATTGCCTATGATCCTGTTGGCATCACTTGTGGGTGTAAATAGCAAATCAGATCCTGAATGCCTTTTTGCAGATACCGCGTTACAGTCATGGGGCTGGTGCCAATCTTTTTAGCAGCATCCTTACGAGAAAACTCCTTCAAAAATACCAACTCAACTGCTATGCGGGGCTTGTCTTCTAATAAACTGATTGCCCCTTGGAGTTGTTGGCGTTCTTCTTCTTCTTGCTGGAGAATATGAGAACGGGGGCAAGGAAGTGCTTCACCCAAAGTTATTTGGCAGTCAACATAGTGAACTGCTGTAGCATCTAAACTCAAAGGCATACGATTTTGAGCTGCTAACTTAGTTTCTTGCCATTCTGGTAGAGATATTTGCAGCCTTTTGGCAATTTCAGCATCTCTAGGCGCACGTCCCAAAGATATTGCCAATTCTTTGCGAACCTTTTGCCCCTCATTGTAAAGTTCTTGCCAACGACGGGGAATTTTTAATAGCGTACTGCGATCGCGCAAAAAATGCAGCATCTCACCACGAATATATGGCACAGCAAAGGAACTAAAAGCATATCCTTGGCTGGGGTCAAAGCGCTCAATAGCTCTAATCAAACCAAAATAACCGATTTGTTCTAAATCTTCATAAGGTTCATTACATTGATGGCTGAATTTATGCGCCATCTTCCGCACTAAGCCAGTATGTAACTGTACTAGTTGGTTACGAAGTTTAATAGAAGGATTTTGGTGGTATAAGTGTAATAGCTCCATACCATCAGATCGCACAGAGGACTCACTCGCAGCCATATAAATTCCTTTGTAGTAACTCCTTTTCCTGAAGAATGGAGTTGCGTATAGTCTCTTCAAAGCTGTCATTATTTTCCTTAGTCAGCGCTGAATAAGCCATCGTCGTTTTACTGAACTTATGAGGGGTTTCAGTACTTAATTCAGTAATTACACGTATAATTTGCCAACCCAGCCTATTTCAGGTTGTTTTTGTTTTCTAAGCAACAATTTTTTATTGTAAATAATCGCTGTTTGCGTTACCAAACTTAGCTATTTATGCTGAACAATGCTGAGTTTTATGCTACCTTGATCTGCTAAGTAAAAGTCAACACAGCCCAGGGTTGCTTTCAGACTCAGAAAAACTAGATAACTTCAGAAGAATTGTGGAATTCTCGGAAGCCAATAACTCAGATTTTGCGTAATACAACTGTCTTTGACATTTAGCGATCGCCTCCGGTGGGCACTCCGTACCATCCCAACCATAAATATCCAGATATCCCCCCTCCCTTCCAGCCGCAAAAATCGGTAAGAATGATAATGATCAGGAAGTTTCCGTGAATAACTAGTTTTATATATGAGCAATACCAGCAATTTTCGTCAAGCTTTCCGTGAGGCTCAATCTCAGTCCCTCGTTGGCCCCAATGTGATTGCCAACGCCCTCCCCTACGTCGGTGGTGGGCTAGTGCTAACAGCATTGGGAACCTATGGTGGTTTAGGAGTTATCCGTACTAACCCAGGGCTATTCTTCCCCACCTTCATTGGTGCGGTGATTCTTGAGTTAATTCTGTTCTTTGTTGCCCAAAATGTAGCCTCAAAAGGTAACAAAGCCGTCGCCTTACCCCTACTGGGAATTTACAGCCTTTTATCCGGCTACACACTCAGCGGCTTAGTATTTCTCGCCTTGAGAACCCAAGGGGTTGGCATTCAAGGTATTGCTATAGCTGCCCTTGGTTGTGGCGTCACCTTTATTATTGCCCGTCAAATTGGTTCCAATCTCTCGGAATCAGACGGTATGGCTTTGACAAAAACCATCTCTCTCGGCATGATTGCCCTAGTGGTTGTCTGCCTGACCCAATTTGTGTTTGCCTTATTTGGTGTTTACAGCCCCAGTTGGTTAGAAATTGGCATCTCCGGCTTAGGAGTTTTTCTGTTCGTGGGAGTCTCAGTCGTCGATTTCTACATCCTGCCTCGCACTTACCGCAATGATGAGTATCTGCCAGCGGCTTTATCGATGTACCTGACCTACATCAACCTATTCATCTTTATCTTGCGTTTGCTAATTGCCATCAACAGTCGTGATTAAACACAGATAATCCGAACAAAAAGCACGATTTTCTCCGTGGTTATACGGAAGGAACCACGGTTTTTTATTGGCTGAGACGGAAACACAATTTTAGTACTACAATATGTAGTAAGTGATCAAAGCAAGTGAGAATTTGCCAAACTACGGCTAAAATCAAAAATACAAATAAACAGCAATCTCTTAAAATCAAAAGCGCTCCATACCTGAGCAAGTAATATGGATGTAATAGAACTCAAACGCGAAATCGAAACGTTGTCTGGCCGCCTGGGTAAAACCCAGGACTATCTTTGACATACCCGCACTAAAAGCCAAAATTCAAGATTTAGAACAAATATCAGCCCAGCCAGAATTTTGGGGCGACCAAAACCAAGCCCAAGAAATTCTGCAAGAACTTGACAGGCTCAAAGACCATCTCCAGCAATATTATCAATGGCTTGCCAATCTGGAAGATACTAGGGCAGTTGTTGAGTTATTAGAGCTAGAAACCGATGAAGCATTATTGCAAGAAGCGGAATCTACCATCACCAAACTCAATCACGAGCTCGACCAGTGGGAATTACAACAGTTACTCTCCGGCCCCTACGACGACAAAGGCGCAGTACTAACCATTAACGCTGGTGCTGGTGGCACAGATGCCCAAGATTGGGCATTTATGCTGATGCGGATGTACACCCGTTGGGCCGAAGATCACGGCTACAAAGTAACTTTAGCTGAAGAGTCAGAGGGTGATGAAGCAGGGATTAAATCAGCAACGCTGGAAATAACTGGTCGCTATGCCTATGGTTATTTGCGGTCGGAGATGGGTACACATCGCTTAGTGCGGATTTCACCCTTTAATGCCAATGGCAAGCGGCAAACCAGTTTTGCTGGGGTGGAAGTGATGCCCCAAATAGATAACTCCGTAAAACTGGAAATTCCAGAAAAGGATTTGGAAATCACCACAACCAGGTCTGGCGGTAAAGGTGGGCAGAATGTCAATAAAGTAGAAACAGCAGTACGAATTGTTCACCTACCCACTGGTCTTGCAGTGCGGTGTACAGAAGAACGCTCTCAGCTGCAAAATAAAGAAAAAGCCCTCGCCCGCCTCAAGGCAAAACTGCTGGTCATCGCCCAAGCGCAACGTGCCCAAGAAATTGCCGAAATCCGAGGTGATATGGTGGAAGCTTCTTGGGGCAACCAAATCCGTAACTATGTGTTTCACCCCTACCAAATGGTGAAAGACTTACGAACAAATACGGAAACTATGAACATTATTGATGTAATGAACGGTGAACTTGATACTTTTATCCAAGCCTATCTACGGCAAGAGAACCAACTCGTAGATAGTACTCCAGCGTAATTACAAGAAACAGACGGGAGTTTGAAAGCCCCGGAGGAACAGGCGCACAGCGCCATACTCCGTACATCAGACCGGGGATGAAAAACGACTCGGTAGGCTTTAGCCTACCTGTAATATATCTGTAATTTCAGGTAGAGTATCAAGCAATTCCTCTACAACTTGGGTAATAGTTGTATCTTTTTTTGCAGCATACAACCGCAGTTTATTCATTCTGCGTTCGGTAATTCTAATGTGTAATTCTTTTTTTGTCATATATGACACAATGACGACACACTTATGTTAGCATACAGGTAAGGAGGCAAAACAAATGTATGGATGCCAGCAAAATTTAATTAATCCAAATGAAGAGTTAAAAGCAGTACTTGAG
>NZ_JACJRJ010000044.1 GCF_014697195.1 Cylindrospermum sp. FACHB-282
CCCCGTCCTGTCAAACCTATGGTTTGAATTAGTTGGGGGTCAATTCGTCGTCGCCCAAAAATTCATCCCACACTCCTAAGAGTGAGTGTGGGGCTTCTTTTCGTTTAAGCTAAACTAACTTTTATTTGTTGTCTGACATCCCGCGCTAAATCCCAAAAAGATGTATTTATTTCTAGAGTGTGCAATGAGGTGATAGACGAAGCTAATACCCCTAAGTTTTCCCGATTAACTTCAGGTTTAAGGCGTTGTCTCAAATCAACATAAGAGCGACAACTAAGGCGTAATTTGGCTCTAGCCTCACTGCTAATTTCTCTCGCTGCTGCCAACATCATCGCTGTACACAAAGCGCCCTGTACTGTTGTTTTTTCTTTTCTGCAAAGTTCCACTAATTGTGAAGTAATTTCTTTATTTAGCTTTGTTTGAACCATGTTGCAACGACGTAATTCAGTGGGTACACACTTCTCGAACTTTAGAGTTTCAGGACGATGCAAACTCAGTTTTAGCTTCAATCGCAACAAAAATAAAATGCCCTTTATTTTCGCAATTTTACCTTGCATCGATTTTGACATTAACTCTTGAATATCAGGAAGCGGATGTAAAATAGGGATATTCTCTTCTATTTTGCCCTCTACTATTTTCTGGCAGTAAGTCAATATTTCTGAATGCAACTGAACAGTTGATAATCCATCTGATATTGCATGGTGCAATATTGTCAGTAAATAATTTGGTTGTCCATCTGCAAAAGTAATTAATACTGCGCGTGCCAGACATTTATCACTGTCAATTGGTTGGTTCAATTCTTCTAAAACAACTTCTTGCCACTGCCCACTAGACTGCTTTTGAACTACACGCAAAGGAATTGTTTTCGCTCCAAAGTCAAAGCGAAGATTATCCGAATCGCCGACGATATGAGAGTTCAGGTGCGGGTGACGACCTTGAATTAAGTCAAGAGCCTGTCTAACTATTTCTTCATTTAAGTCTCCCTTAATCCGGCTAATTGTTACTACATTAAAAGAACCAGCGTGCTGGTTTAAAATTTCCATAGTTTGCTCAATGGGAGCAAGTTTTCTATTGCCTATCATGAGTATTTAACCTTAATAAAAAAAATATGTAATTACAACCAAAATTAGTCAAATATAAATAATTATGGTTAATTACACACATGATGTAACTTATACTATAAAACTTAAGCTGAATTGCACAAATTTTAGAGTATGTGTGACTTAAAGCAAAAGCTTGCCTCTTCCAGAGCCTGACTAACTTTACGGTTGAATGCCCACTTTTCAAGAGGGATATAAATAGAAAAGGTGGACATTGCCCACCTTTGATTTAACCCTTCACACAAAGAACTTGCTTCAGAGTTGCCACAACCTCAACCAAATCAGCTTGATTTTCCATCACTTGTTCTATCGGCTTATAAGCACCGGGAATTTCATCTAAAACCCCTGTATCCTTGCGGCATTCTACACCCTGAGTTTGCTCAATCAAATCATCAAGTGTGTAGACATTTTTTGCCTTATTTCTAGACATCAAACGCCCTGCACCGTGAGAACAAGAGCAAAAGCTGTGAGCATTTCCTTTGCCTTTAACAATGAAAGATTTTGCTCCCATTGAACCAGGGATAATGCCATAGTCTTCAGTTTGGGCGCGGACTGCACCTTTGCGAGTCACATACACATCTTCGCCAAAATGTATTTCTTTCTCAGCGTAATTGTGATGACAATTTACCTCTAATAAAGGTTTAGTTGCCTTACCTCCCGCTAGATGTTTTTCGACAATCCGCTTAAATCGCGCCATCATCACATCACGGTTAACACGGGCATAATCTTGTGCCCATTGTAAATCATTCCAGTAGGCTTGGAATTCTGGTGTACCAGCGACAAAGTGAGCTAAATCTGGATCAGGGAGTTTATTACCTGCCATTTTAGCTAATCCTTTGGCTGTATTAATATGGCATTGTGCGAGATTATTGCCGATGTGACGCGAACCAGAATGCAACATTAACCAAACTTGATTGTCTGTATCGACGCACACCTCAATAAAGTGATTTCCTCCCCCAAGAGAACCCATTTGTTTCATGGCTTTGCCTTGCAAGTCTTGCACACCTCGATGCAAGTCGGAAAAATCGCTCCAGCGTTGCCAGTTGGTGACAGATTTTTCTACTTCTTTGTTTTCGTTGAATCCTGTAGGAATTGCTGCTTCCAGATCCAAGCGGATTTTCTTGAGTTTGCCTTCGAGTTGTTCACCAGTAAATGGGGTTTTGATGGCACTCATACCGCAGTTATGAACAAATACTCCAGCTTTGAGAGCAAAATTATGGTAATCAGGTACTGTGAGACAGTAAACATCTTCGGTGTAGTTGAGGGGAAGTACAGCTACAACTTTGTGATTATGATGAATGCGATCGCCTATCAACTCAAGATTTTCTGGTCGGTTATCCAATTCATCAACCTTACCAAGTAATCCTGATCTAGCAATAATCCCATCTGCTTTTTGCCATTTGCTGGAATATAGTTGAGCAATTAGGGTGTAGCCATCTTGATCAATGTGAGAATAAAAAGGCATCAGAGAAGTTTCAGGTTCCAATAACTGAGCTTCTTGATAAGTTCCATCCCGCAGCATGAATTGGTGATCTGGGGTGCAGATAATCTCTTCATGATTATCCAAAATCACTTTTACGAGTGGCGCATTTTTTCTGGTCAATCTAGCAGTTGCTTTAGCCGCGACAATTTTTCCTGTGGGAGTGCAAGCATAAACAATAAATTCTTGATCTTGCTCCCCTAAGTCTTTGATGGGATAAGATTGACCATCCACCAGAGGAATGAGGGTATCTCCCGCGAAGCAACCAATATCTACGCCTACAGCGGCTGGCATAATTGCCTCCTTTGTGGCAATTACAGAACCGACTAAAGCACCTTTACCAAGATGAACATCTGGCATTAAGGCAATGTGCTTATACACAAATGGCAGCGATGCCATATTTTTTGCCATCTTGGTTTCGTCTGATCCTAAGGGGTGATTCGCCCAAGAAAAAACAGGCGTTGGTGTGGTAATTTCTAACTTTTCGTAGGGCATAATTATCTCTTTTGGGAATTATTTTTAATGTAAGTTTTGGGATTAAATGTTCAATTTCATATTTAAAATTTAGCTAGTTCTCACTAGAGATAGCAGTAGATAAGTAAGTAGGCGAAAAGAAATCAAACTATGTTAAGTAAAGTAACAAATGCTGAAATTAGCCCTTACTACAAACCTTTAATTATTTACGTTGCTCTACTTAAGGCGATTAGGAGATTCTTAAAAGCTCAAACTCAGTGATGACAAGGGTTTGCATGAGTGCCTTTTGCTATTAATTTTAATTAAACAGCAATTTTAGACTACATTACAATAATACTACAATGTAATACAGGCGTCAACTAATTGCTAGAGGCTAACAGGGACTGATGGCGAATCAGTTAAATTTTGAATGGCTGATTACCTGGGAACTGGCACTTGATTAATTACCGCAGCAATTACCGCATCAATTTGTAAACCATCCAGCATCGATTCTGGTTTTAAAAGCAGGCGATGACGCAGAAGTGGCGATGCAACTGCTTTGACATCATCTGGTGTGACAAAATCTCTACCTGCTAACCACGCTGCTGCTTGAGAAGTTTGCAACCAAGCACCTGCTGCGCGAGGCGATGCACCCAAAGCTAAATCGGGATATTGGCGGGATGTTCTCACCAGGGCCAAAAGATAATCAATTATTGCCTCAGACACCTGAACTTGTTTGACTGCTTGTCGGGAGTGCAAAATATCGGCTACTGTTGCTATTGGTTTCATGCGGCTAATATCCAAGCGTCGCGCTGCAAAACCCGCTTGACGATTGAGCAGCATTTGCTTTTCTGCCGCTTGATCGGGGTAATCTACTACCAGTTTAAATAAAAATCGATCTAACTGTGCTTCTGGTAAGGGATAAGTCCCCTCAAATTCTAGGGGATTTTGCGTTGCAATCACCCAAAATAAATCTGGTAAGGGTATACTTTCACCATCTAGGGTTACTTGCATCTCTTCCATGGATTCCAGTAGCGCTGCTTGGGTTTTGGGGGGAGTGCGGTTAATTTCGTCTGCCAGGAGTACTTCAGTAAATACTGGGCCTTTTTTTAAAATGAAATTGCGGCTATCTAAGTCAAAAATGTTGGTACCAGTAATATCTGATGGTAAAACATCTGGTGTTAGTTGAATTCGGCGAAAATCTGCTTGGATTAACTGCGCTAACACTTTTACTAGGAGTGTTTTACCAGTTCCTGGTACTCCTTCTAAAATTATGTGCCCACCTGCTAGCAGTGCCACTAGTACCTGTTTGATCAGGTTGGATTGTCCTACAATTACTTGGTTAAGCCCTTGTCCGAGACGAATTAATACAGAATGGGTTTCACTCATATTTGATTTACAAAAAACTCACGCAAAGGCGGAAACAAGCGTTTAACAAATAAAAGCTATACAAAATTCCTAAAAATTAGATTATTTGAAATTTTTGAATTTTGTATCCTTTACGGGAGTCGTAGGCATATTTTGAATTTCCCGTAGGGTTTGCCATTTCCCCAACCAGCTTAACAGGTCTGGTTGACTCATGGGTTGTTTTGGGGATGGGCTAGGGTGGAGTGTAGGCGATTGCGCCGAGCGCAGTGCCGGAGGCGATCGCAGCTTTAATACAGCATCTA
Organism: Cylindrospermum sp. FACHB-282; assembly: GCF_014697195.1. Classification (GTDB taxonomy): domain Bacteria; phylum Cyanobacteriota; class Cyanobacteriia; order Cyanobacteriales; family Nostocaceae; genus Cylindrospermum. The sequence continues at coordinate 4,704 of NZ_JACJRJ010000044.1, forward strand.
GTTCTGTAGCACTAGCGCCTGTTTTCTCTACCCAGAGGTTAATCAAAGTCTGGTGTTCTAGAAGTACTAGCCCTAATCCCAAGGCTTTTTGGAGTTGCTGTTGTTCTTCTTTACCCAGCATCTCGACAACAAAGTCGCTGGATTCAGCTTTTTGTAACACTCCGGCTAAAGCTTGGATGTATGCCTTGCTATTGTCTACTACTGCTGTATTTAAAGTTACTGGTTTACCAAAGCGGCGGTTTTGTGCCCAAATTAGTACTAATAACAGGATACTAACCTGTACCAGTGCTGGGAATAAAGGAGTTTTAGCTAAATAACTAAATAAGTTTCCTTGTCCTTCTTTCTCTCTTACATCGGCGTCTTTGTAGCCGTGGATGTATTCATCAATAAGTACTGTGTTACTTTTTTTGGTAACTAAATCGGCTAAATAACGAAAATTGCTTAAATAGTCTTGGTAAGCATTGGCGGCTAAATAAGGAGTAGTAGCAAAAATTACTCTTCCCTGTTTATACTTTTCTTCCCAGACAACAGCACCGAAGCGATCGCCTATGGTGGGGCGTAGCCCATCGCCTAAATTAAATTGTGACTGTTTAGTGTTCTGACGCCGTCTGCTTGTATCAATCTGAATATCTCCAAAAGGCGATTGTTGTTTAGTGCTAAATTCAGCTGCTGTTACTGGCTGACTCACGCCCAAAATTACTAAAGTATTGCCTTTTTCTACCCATTCTTGTTCTTCACCATCTAGCACTGGCGGATTGAGGTTGCCGTTTACCCGCAGGAGGGTGGCTGGCCCTTTTTGGTGATGGAGTTCACTCAAAGGCTTTTGCCAGCGCTGAATAGATGTTCCCTGCTGTTGCATAAAAGCATACCAAGCGCTATAACCATCTGGGGCGCGATTGTAAGTAGAACCACTAAGGTTTTTGCTGCTAGGAGCCGCTATCAAACTCAGTAAAATGATTACCGCCAAGGCGATCGCCCCCAGCCAAACAAGGCGATTTGAGCGTTTCATATTATCTACGAATTAATACTTAAAAATATTGTATTCTTTATTATAGAAAATTTTAAATTTTGAAGATCATCCTTTGAAAATCTCCCGATAGGCTTGCCGACACTGCTGATAATTTTCTGGTGAAATTTCGGCATTACCAAAACACAATTGCTCATGAGTGGTAATTAAAGTTTCATAAGGCTGCATGGGAGTCACAGTAGAACTTAGCAATTGCAGATATTCTCCATCTGTCCGGCTGGATTGCTGAATAGCGATCGCCTGTACATGCAACTGCTGCAACATGGCTAAATATATACAACGGCAAGCCTCACGGTAGTTACCCTGACGGGAAAACTCTTGCGATCGCGTCAAAAACAAAACAATGGATGCCTCATGGGAGGGACTTTTTGCCCTGGGAACAGTGGAATTGCCAACCCCAGCCAGCCAAGAATATATATAGTGACCAAATTCTTGCCATAACCGCCAAACTATCCAAGCTATAAATAAACCGAGTACCAGCCAAAACAGGAGTTTAAGTAACTCAGCAAGCCTAGGGCTAATTGACCATCTAGGCAATTCTGGTAAAGCTTGTTGAAACTGGGAGAATTGGTATTCTATCCATTCTTCCACTTGTTTTTGGAACAAAAAAAACTGCCAGCCCAAATTAGTTTTTTCAAAAGTATCTGTAGACATAAAAGAGTAGTGATAAAGGATGAAGCATCAAAATTCAATGAGGGAATATCATACTGTATACTTCGCCCTTTTTTGTATCATTAACCAGCCGATGATTACAAGTAATGCACCAAACACCAAAAAACCCAAATCCCAAGCTAACTGATTCGGGCCTGGTTTCACATGATGGATACCCAGAATTTCATGGTTAATCAGTCCTTCAACCAAGTTGAACAACCCAGCACCGCACAGTATTGACCCCATAAAGGTCTGTGATGACCAAGGGACATCTTCACGGCCTCCAGCTTGCCACAGTAAACCTACTCCTATCACAGTTAGCAACCAGTCGAAGGCATGAAATAACCCATCCCATACCATGTTTAAATCTATATTGGAGACGCTTGTCAGAGGTCGAATATTACTGAGCATATGATGCCATTGGAGAATCTGATGCAGCAAGATGCCATCAACGAAGCCTCCGAGACCCAGACCGAGGAAAATTCCAGCAGCAATCAGCGGTACAGGTCTGCTCCTATCACTTTTCGCACTCATTGTCAACCTTATAGATAGATATTTCTACCACAATAGAAGTGTTTTTAGAACAATATCTTCTGTCTTGAGTCTAGTGCTAGCGTTCAATATCAAGAAATAAAAAAGAGCCGTTTTCAAATGACTATTTATTTTTACAAGGTTTGGCAGCCTTATGGCTGTTTTTCCAACTTTTCTCCCCACGGTATTCAAATCCAGGGTACTTACTGGCCAACCGTTGAGCATTATTATCAAGCCCAAAAGTTCGTTGGTAGTCTGGATGCGGTAATTATACCTGAAATTCATGCCGCGGCAACTCCTGAAGCAGCAGCAGCTTTGGGACGCTGTTGCACCTACCGACTCCGTCCTGACTGGGAGTTGGTGAAAACTTGTGTGATGCGAGAAGCTGTACTCAAAAAGTTTCTTACTCATGGGGAGATTAGAGAAGTACTGCTGAACACAGACGATGAAATTCTAGTGGAAAACTCGCCAACGGATTATTTCTGGGGTTGTGGTGCTGATAAAACGGGTCATAACCATCTCGGCAACATACTTATGGATGTACGGGCAGAACTCCGTAAGTTCCCGTGTCTTTAAACATAGTTTTTGATTAAATCCGTTTAAGTATTCCCTATGAGAGGGGAATGGTTGCATTCCCCCAAATCTAGGCAAAATACTGATGAATATACCTGAATAACCCCGTAAATTCCCGTCTTTAAACATAATTTTTGATTAAACTTATTTAAGTATTAATACTTAAAAAGTATTTTTTTGGGGAGGGGAATCTGTCCACATTCTCCCAATAAACAAGCTTTCAGGAAATTGGTAATGATTGTTCATTATTTGGGCAAGAATATTAAGTTTATTATGATAATTGATATGAATAGCAACAATTAGAGATTTTTGTTGATAAATATCTTATTCTTAAGGGATAATCTAAGTATTGCCACTGTGAAGCTTTAATATTTGTAAAGAGAAGATTAATATCTTTTATGCCTAATCAAATTAATTTTTCTGAAGCGAAAGGCTCAAAAAGATAATTGTTTAAGTCGTAAATTCTCATCAGGGGCATTAAAAAAAAATATACTTGTGTTTGGGTGAAGATAAGCAATGAGATTTACTTATAAACCAAACGGTTTGCCGCAACGCTTAAACCAAGAAGATTTGCTGCACCGGATGATCAAACAGATTAGGCGATCGCTCGAACTCCAAGAAATATTAACAACCACCGTTAATGAAGTGCGTTCATTCCTGGGAACGGATCGGGTGAAAGTGTATCAGTTTGCAGCCGATGGTAGCGGTGAAGTCATTGCCGAATCAATTCATGAGCAGCGTTTACCATCCCTATTAGGGTTACACTTTCCACTACATGACATTCCCCAAACAGCGCGAGAGATGTTTCTGGTAGCGCAGCAGCGTTCAATTGTAGACGTAGCTAGGGGCAAAATAGGCTTATCGCCACTAAGGTCAAAAGAAACTGGTGAACCCTTACAAAGTCAGAATATCCACTATCGAGCAGTAGACCCATGCCATATTCAGTACTTAAGTGCCATGGGTGTGCAATCTTCCTTAGTAGTACCAATTTTACATTATGACTTAATTAAGCAATCGACAAAGCCGAAATTATGGGGATTGCTAGTATCACACAACAGCCAACCGCGAACGATTTTGAAGCGAGAACTCAAAGTAGTGCAGCAAATTGCCGATCAGGTAGCGATCGGCATCTCTCAAAGTAACCTTCTGTGCGAAGCCCTGGCCCAACAACAACGAGAAGCTATTATTAACCGAGTCAACAACCTGTTGCATGAACTACCCACAATCCAATTGCAAGATGCATTAGAAGCAACAATCACTGCCTTTAAAGGCGTAGGTGGCAGGCTGCATATTGAAAAGAGTGGGGAACTATACACCTGGGGTGATCAACCGACACTAGCCGACAAATTAGAAAACAACGTCATCGAACAGCATCCTATATGGCAAAACTGGATCACTAATTACAAACCTGGTAATATTTGGGTGATCGCCGACCTCTACAAAGAAACACATTTGCGAGTTTTAGCAGCGGCATTCCGATCTACTCGGATTCGGGGAGTGATGGTAATTCCCCTACATTATCGCGAAAAATTTATTGGTGTGTTAAGCATTTTTCGCCCAGAATTTGATACCGAAATTCTCTGGGCAGGACAGTGCGACCAGAATCAACGGCAACAGCTACCGCGCCTTTCTTTCGACATTTGGCGAGAGCAAAAAAAAGGACAAGCACCTGAGTGGAAACCGGAAGAAATCTCACTGGCACAAGCCTTGTGCTATCAATTTTCAACGGCGATTCAACAGCAACAAACATACCAAGAACTACAGTTGCTTAATGCCAACCTAGAAATTCGGGTGCAAGAGCAAACCGCGGAACTGGAAAAATCATTACTACTTACCAATGCACTTAAGCAAGTCACAGACCAAATCCGTAGTACATTAGACTTAAATACAACTCTGCAAACCATCGTCCGGGAAGTGCGCCCTCTGATAAATTCAGACCGGGTGCTGATTTACCGCTTACTGGGTGAATCTGACGGGGAGGTGATTGTTGAAGAGGTCAATGGTAATTGGCTGTCGGTGTTGGGAATGAAAACACCACCAGAATGCTTTCCTGATGAATATGCCCGTCTTTACTTTGGCGGTAGAATCAGGGCAATTAACAATGTATCGACAGAGTCTTTAAGTCCTTGTCATCGAGATTTTTTGGAGAGTCTGCAAGTCCAAGCCAACTTAATTGTACCCATCAAAATAGGTAAGCAACTATGGGGGTTACTCATTGCCCACCATTGTGAAACTCCCAGAAATTGGCAGGATGCAGAAATTGATTTGTTGCAACAGCTAGCAGATCAGGCAGCGATCGCAATTCAACAGGCACAGTTATACCAACAAAGCTGTGAAAAAGAAATTGAAGCTCAGGAAAAAGCAGGACAATTAGAGCATACCCTCTATCAGCTCCGAGAAACACAGACAAAATTAATTCACACCGAAAAAATGTCCGGTTTAGGACAGTTAGTGGCGGGTGTAGCCCACGAAATCAATAACCCCGTTAACTTTATCTACGGTAACCTGTGTCACGCTAACGACTACACCGAACATCTGCTTGACCTTTTACAACTCTACCAATCCCATTATCCTAACCCTGGTAGTACAATTCGCTCAACCATTGAATCTATAGATTTTGATTTTTTGGTACAAGACCTACCAAAAATCATGTCATCAATGAAAGTAGGAGCAGATCGGATCCGCTCAATAGTGCTTTCATTACGTAATTTTTCTCGCCTAGATGAGGCCGCAAACAAGTTTGTTGACCTGCATGAAGGCATAGATAACACTTTATTGATTTTGCAACATCGCCTGAAAGGATATACCGATTTTCCCGGCATTGAGGTAATCAAAGATTATGGCAACTTACCAAAGGTAGAATGCTATGCCGGTCAGATGAATCAGGTATTCATGAATATTATCAATAATGCCATTGATGTGCTGATTGAAGATAGTCAAACGAATAGAGAACAAGAGAATATCAAAAGCTCACCTACCATCCGGATTTCTACAAGAGTCTCAGCAGATAATACCCATCTGCTAATTAGCATTGCTGACAATGGACTAGGAATGAGTGAAGAGGTAAAAAAGCGAATTTTTGACCCATTTTTTACCACTAAGCCTGTAGGCAAAGGTACAGGACTAGGACTGGCAATCAGCTACCAGATTATTGTCGAAAAGCATGGTGGATTAATGGAGTGTATCTCAGAAATCGGTAAAGGCACAGAGTTCTGGATTGAGATTCCCCTAAAATTCCTAGGAGGAGGCATTGATGATTAGTTAGTGCTAAACTCCCATCTTTCCCGGCTGCGATTATTGAAACTCTCTTTCTCTAAAGACACCCTCGATTCTAACTTCATCCTAGCCACTTGCTTTACCAGGCTTTCACCCTTCGGGTTCCCCTGCCTAGTTCCCACGAATGGAAACCTTTGTAGCCGCGACTAGAAGTCCTTTGGGCTTGGGAACTGTTTTTCCGTATACAACCGTCATGGGCAGAAGTATACCCTCAGATTTGGGAGTGATTAACGGTCAATTTTTCCCTGGCTTTGGCACAAATACTGCTGCTCTCCCATACCTACCCTTTCCATTCTGGGCTTATGTGGTTAACAATGGGTTGAATGTATTTCAACTAATGCTTTCTTTATGGCTAGAACTCCAGATGAATACGCCGTACACCTCCTATTGGACACCGGTCATCGAGAAGAAGTCCGTTTTCCTACTTTTCCAGAGTTTCAGAAATGGTACAGCAGCGTATTGACGCCAAAGTATGATTCAAATGAGTTTATCAATGTGCCGATCAAGAATATTCAAGGTGAATATCTAGTAGTACGTCCATCTCGGATTGTGGCTATCCGGGTAGAACCTATTTTTAGTTCTAGTGTTGAAAGATTCAACTAAATGATGAGAAAAACCCTTGCTTTGCTTTCCTTGAGTTTGGGAATCGCCCTTGTAAACCCACTCTGGTCAGTTGTTGCTCAGATTCCAAATACACCGTCGTCACCAGTACCGACCAGTCCTGAAGTACAACCACCACTTAAACCAATCGATTTGCAAGCCAATTGCACCCCCCGGAATGCTTGCTTGGGTTGGGATGAGCAAATTTGGGGTAGCAGGGGTAAAACAGGTGACCGCCAAGCACTTTTGGCTTCCATTGACAACAGTCTGAGTTATCTAGGAAAGGATGTGGCGATCGCAGCATATCAAAATTATCCCATCAAGGAGATTTCCCTTGATCGCGTCCGTCGAAGTTTGCTGCGCTTCCGTCAACTGGTTGTCAGTTCTAAATCACCAGCCCAACTACAAGCTGCTGTCCGTCGAGAGTTTGTCTTTTACAAATCCGTGGGCAATGATGGCAAGGGTACTGTTAAGTTCACTGCTTATTACGAGCCTGTTTATACCGCTAGCCGTGTCAAGACTTCAGTCTATAAATATCCCCTTTATCGACTACCAGCAGACTTTGACCAATGGGCTAAACCCCACCCAAAACGGATTGATTTGGAAGGAAAAGATGGTTTGCTAGGGAATAAAAGCCAGTTGCGTGGTTTAGAACTGCTTTGGTTCCGCGATCGCCTAGACGCATACATGGTACACATTCAAGGTTCTGCCCAAATTAACTTAACCAATGGCAAAAAAACCTCTGTTGGTTATGCTGGGGGAACTGATTACCCCTGGACAAGTATCGGCAAAGAACTGGCGAAAGATGGCAAAATGGAGTTGAACGGCTTAACTTTACCACGCCTAGTGAGTTATTTCCGCCAAAATCCACGGGAATTGAGTAATTATCTGCCGCGTTGGGAAAGGTTTATCTTCTTCCAAGACACTGGTGGAACACCAGCTACAGGTAGTATTCATGTGCCGGTCACACCAGAGCGTTCCATTGCTACAGATAAGTCTCTCATGCCTCCAGGGGCACTAGCATTGGTTAACACCTCACTTCCCTATCCTGTCAGCCGTGGCAAACTGGAGTATCGTACGGTTAGCCGCTTTGTGCTTGATCAGGATACAGGAAGCGCCATCAAAAGCCCCGGACGAGTGGATTATTTCATGGGGTCTGGGCAATTAGCAGGCGATCGCGCTGGTGTCACTGGCGGTAATGGATCACTATATTATTTACTGCTCAAGAAATAGCTAATGGGTAATGGGTAATTGGTAATTGGTAATTGGTAATATTTTTCCCAATACCCAATACTCAAATACCCAATGCCTAATAAGGCGGATAACCAAAATCATCTTCATCAGCATAAACATAAGAACTGGAGACCCCTGCCAATTCCATCTTAGGTGTTTCTATTTTGATAGCTTCCTTACCGAATTCTTTATATTCTTCAAAAGTCTTGCAGATGATTGCCGACTCAGGCGCATCTGAAGCGATCATGTATTCTGTTAAAGTTCCCACCGTCGGATGCTTGTAGTCCACAGTCGAAGCGACCAAAGCCGTATTGGGCTGAATACCTCTTTCTTCACACTCAATTATTGGGCAAAAAATCCCGTGAGCATGAAAAAGCGGGCCTTTTGGTGTGACTGGTTTATTACAAAATCCAGCATAAGCCTTTTCTAATTCAGCTACGAAACCACCAACAATTCTACCTTGTTGATATTCGGAATAGTTTTTACCAAAACTAGCTCCTGCCGCACCACTGAGAGTTAATTGCAGTGGTAAATTATGTAAAAACTTTTTATTTTCACCCACTAGAAAAATTAAATGGCGAGTAAAAGTTTTAAATTTTAGTTTATCAGCTAAAAAATCATCCTTGTGATCTCTATATGTACCCAGTTTTATACCCGTTTCCCGGTCTTTAACAGATAATGGCCCCCGGCGCACTATCACTAACCGTGGTGTGCTGCTAATAAATACCGTTTCGGCTCCAGAGCTAAATTCATGCTCTATTTGTTGCCAATTATCATCCGGTTGAAAGCCAATAGCTTGGGCATTATCCATGCTTATCGCCAAACCGTGGGGCTGAAGACCATTTGGGCCATACCGAGGATTGATCATCAAACCCCAGGGGAGGACTTGAGAAGGTGGGGCGTTGAATTTCTCGTCCTCAAATTCAAACTTAGCAGATGCATTCATCATTTTCGACTGTTAAAGTGTTTTATTGATTAAGTTTATCAGTCTGGTGAACTACCCAGACTGACTTAGAGTATCGAGTACAGTGTTGGCTTCCAAGATTAGCATTCTGATCCCTTCTGCTCTAATATTTGTGGCTGCATTTCCATTTCTGTGATGGTGAGTACCGCATATTCCGCCACTGAATCATTCGCGTAGTATCCCCCTTGGGAGAAGGGATTGCAGTGGGGGAAGAGGGCGCGAATTAGTTAAATCAGGGGCTTTGTCTTTACAACCGCTGGAGCAGGTTTAAACCGTGAGTATCTGTACCACAGGTATTGAAAAGATCATATTCAATAGCCAACTGTTGCACTTGTTCTGATTCCACAGTACAGGGTTTCCAGGGGTTGGGATTTTTGTAGGCATAGAAAGCTTCAACGCCATCAATGCCGTATTCCACAGCAGCTGGAATTAAGTCAAAAAGCGATCGCTTGTAGCGAGCTGGATGAGCGAGTACAGCTAATCCCCCGGCTTGATGAATAGCGGCAATCACATTGGCTGCCTCATATTCTTTGCCTATAGTAGCTTTTCTTTGCAGATAGGGTTGCATACTGGGGTTTTCTGGGTCAAAGGCATAAGCTAAAATGTGAACTTCTATCTCCAAAAGGTTGGCATTGACTTCCACGCCACTCCACAGGTGAGGAGCAGTTGCACCAAGATTTTTCCACTTCCATTCTTCTAACCAAGCTTGTGCCGCTTGATAGCCATCAATACTATGATGGTCTGTGATAGCCAGCCCTTGTAAACCAATGGCGATCGCTTGCTCCATCAATCCACTCGGCTGCAACCTCCCATCCGAGTTAACTGTGTGCATATGAAAGTTGAATACCCCCGGACAACTTTGGGCATCAATGCTCTGGAATACTTGCTTCAAAAGTTCTATTGAAGCAGTAGGCCGGGCAAAATTTACAACCATAACCCCCTCTGAGCAAAAATTACGTGATTCTCAACACACGAACACCCCACATTTCCAGATGAGCAGCCATCAACACGGTAAACTAGTGTTATTAGCTATTTTTTCGGCTGCATTCACAAATTTTTCGATATGTTAAGACTACGTTAGCAAATCTCAAGGCTGATGGCCATGAGCATTTTGCATTGCTCCTATAAAGAGAGTTTAAAATATTGCCATATTCTTCAATAAATACGGGCAGTCAATTTAGGGCAAATAAATAAAAAATATCTAGCTTGGGTCAAGTTATTCCTTTTACCAAGCCAAAAACTAACTTCGATTTTTATACCTTTTAAGGCAGTAATCCAACTAATTCACCCGCACCAGTAATCACCTCTCCAATAGCAAAAGCGGGAATATCCTGTGATTGCCAGTGAGTGATTGTCTGCTCTACTTCCTGGGGCGGTACCAGTAAGACAAATCCAACGCCCATATTGAAGGTATTATACATAGCTTCAGGACTGACAGAACCAGCTTCAGCTAACCACTGGAAAACTGGGGGGATAGTCCAACGGCTGGGGTTAATTTTCAACCCTTGACCTTGGGCTAAACATCTAGGTAAATTTTCTGGTAGTCCCCCACCTGTGATGTGAGCCATACCGTGAATTTCTAACCCTGCTTGCAGCGCCGCGAGTACAGATTTAACATAAATGCGTGTGGGTTGGAGAAAAGTTTCGCCGATAGTTGCACCACCTAACAATTCTGGGGTGTCGTTCCAAGAAAAATTGCGATCGCTCACAATTTTTCGCACTAAACTTAAGCCATTGCTGTGGACACCAGAACTAGCAAGTGCTACAGCCACATCCCCCACCTGCACCTGGGAACCATCCAACATCTGGCTTTTTTCCACAATCGCCACACAAAACCCCGCCAAGTCATACTCACCCACTTGGTAGAAGCCAGGCATTTCTGCCGTTTCTCCACCCAGTAAGGCACAACCAGCCTGCTTACACCCAGAAGCTATTCCTGCCACCACCTGAGTTAACTGCTCTTTATCCAGTTTACCCGTTGCCAAATAATCTAAAAAAAACAGCGGTTGGGCACCAGATGTCAGCACATCATTAACGCACATCGCCACCAAATCAATACCAACGGTGTCATGGCGATTGAGAATGTTAGCGATTTTCAGCTTTGTACCTACTCCATCTGTCCCAGAAACCAATACTGGTTCTTGATAACCTGTTGGTAGTTGAAAGCAGCCACCAAAGCCACCCAGTCCCCCCAAAACTTCTGGTCTAAAGGTGCTGTGAACTAAATTGCGAATTTGATCTACAAAAGCTCTACCTGCTTCAACATCAACCCCTGCATCCCGATAATCCATGCCTAGCTACACCGTTATCAATTCGTTACAAACTTAGGCTATTATCATCACATATATTTAGGCGCGAACTGCATCAAAAAACCTGATCTTCGATACCGTGCCACCATTCGCCCAAATTCATTAAATCTTGGTAAATATCCTCTAACTCTTCTGCATAAGCATCTTCTGAAAGCGTCTCTCGCCGTTCTTGCAGTTTCTTTAGGCGTAGTTGCACCAATAGCCAAGGTTTGGAGATGCCGTCTGTGGCTTCGACGTATTGCGCTAGTTGTTTGCTATCCATAGATTTTAGATTTCGATTTTTATCAGGGACAAGCTGAAAACCCTTGAAGATGTGTTTAAATCAAGAAAACTGAATATAACAATCCTATCTGATTTGTGTTGGCGAAGAGAGCGCGACATCGCATAAATTACCTATGAACCAACCCCAAGACGCTCCTATTCGCCAAGAGAATTGAGAATTGAGAATTTCACTAATGATTTCGGATTGCTATCGGCTGCTTTGATTGCCATTACCTAATTTAGGCAAGAAGGCTCCCGCTATACCCGAAGGATATAGCGGTGGGAGGATGTCAAACTAGATATAGCAACACCAGTCAGTAACTATGATGACATCTGCTAAAAATGTTCCAGTGTCTGTTGAGTCAAGTATAACTATTGACATTTTGAATAGCAGCAGATATAACAGTAATGTGGAGGCTGGAGTGTAAGTAGACAATACGCCGAAAACCACAATTAAGCTTTCCATCCACCGACAAGGGAATAGCCGACAAGAGAACAAGTTTTAGGGAGGATAGGAGCTAAGTTTCTGTAGCGTTTATGCCTAACGCACCTCGCCAAAGAATATCAGTTATCACGAGTTGATAGCCATTTAAAAGCTGTAGAAATCAGCAAAGTTTAGAAGATAGCTAAAAATAGTTCCGTATACAACGGCAAATCTATCCGACTAATTTAGATAGATAAATTTGAAGTGATGCCAATTGGTTTCATCTCATGTAAATTTCTACTTCAGCTTTAACATTTTTATCTCCATATTAGCCTTGAAACCTTGATGCTATTAGGTTTCAAGGCTTTGCTATTGTTACGAGGCGCTAAAAAAGAAGATGGGAGGGCAAAGAGGTGGTGATACTTCAAATAGGCACTTTAGCTTTAGAACATTTCCCATTGAGGAGGGTAATGCCTTAGCAAATAAATTTTTGGGAATAAAGATGAAAAGCTTAGTTTGGAGAAAAGCATGGCGAAGTTGACAAATTCTAATCAGAGCAAACTTAGTTGGATTAAAATAATGACTCAAGAAAAGACAACCAGCATCATTCATCTGTGCCTCGACTTGAATATTTGGTATTCTGCTCTGCTTGCTGACCGATTAGACAGGCAAGGAACAGCAACTCAATCTCTTGTGGAAATTGCTAAACAGGGTGTTTGCATCCTTGGACAAATGCAACTTGTTATATCCTGGGGGATGTTAAACCGTCTACGCCTAGCGTTGCAAAGAGATTCGAGTATTCCCCAGTCAGCCATTGACTTATACATTAGTGCTATTGAGGGATATGCCCAGCTTGGTCCAGCCGATGGGGGGCCTCAGTTATCCTTAGGTGGTACAGGCATTATTAAATTACAAGACAGCGAAGACGCTCACGTTGTTGAAACTGCTTTAGCCGGTCGGGCAACAGTGCTAGTAACAGCTAATTTTAAAGATTTTATATCTAAAGATACAAATATTATTGTACCTGAACGGCACGCTATCCATTTTTCACCTGCTCATGCTTTCCATATCGCGCATCCTTACTTGATGATGGAGTGGATACGGGCTGGACAAATTCCGTCTCTGGAATAAATTCCACAAACTAAAAAAAACAGGATAACCGCTCAACAATGTCATGCGGTTATCATGTGCTATGACTATAGCAATCCTATTTGATTTGTGAACATAAAGTGAGTCAGATACCCGACTTCTTAGAGAAGTCGGGTATCTTTGTGTTCACAAATGATTTAGGACTGCTATAGATGCTATTAATATGCCCTGGTGGTTATGAAAGCAAGTTAGCGAGTTAAAGCAACTGCTGCTTCAAGGATGTCGTCTTCAGTTTCGATTTGATCCAGATTATCCACTTTCATGTGAGTCATAATCTGACGATGCGCTACCTTATATTGAGCATGCAGCAAGGTGCGTGTGATTTCTCTGGTTATTTCTTCAAAATCAGCAGGAGAGGCAAGTGCTTCAATTTGCCACAAAGCAGCACGCGCTTCTGGAGGAAGACAAACAAAAAACTTCAGAGCCATTCCGGCAATTTGGGAGGTTCGCCGTTGTTCCATCTTGGCTAGATGCGTAACACGGCTGGCCGTCTCTGTATCAATATGAGCAGATATTGTTTTTTCGGCCATACAATCCTTAACTTAAATAGCAATCTAATAGAAATTAGAATTCTTATAGAAATTATAGTTTATCTGAGTCATATCTCATAGTACTTTGTATATAACTACTATTGTATAGTGTGTAAGTCTAAACATGATTTTCAAGAAGTTTGTCTTAGCGAGCAATTGGTAGACAGCAATGCTGTGCCCCTAACCTTTGTTGCATCTATAGAGAAAAGTGCTATCTACAAACCCAGTCAATCAAAAACAGCCACGATACTGATCGTGACTGCTGTTTGAATTGATAAATCTACTAATTATCGGCGCTTGACAAAAGCTAGCAAAAGCAGATGATTAAGCTTTAGCTAGATTTTCCGCTGCAAAGTCCCAGTTAGCCAGCTGATCTAGGTAATTCTTGATGAATGCTGGACGAGCATTTCTGTAGTCGATGTAGTAGGCGTGTTCCCAAACGTCTAGGGTGAGGAGTGCCTTTTTACCGTGTGCTAGAGGGTTTTCTGCATTTGGTGTTTTGATTACCTTGAGGGTACCACCATCATCAATCAACCAAGCCCAACCACTACCGAACTGAGTTGCAGCTGCTGTAGAGAACTCTTCTTTGAATTTGTCGAAGCTACCAAAATCTTTGTCAATTCTAGCAGCCAAGTCACCGGTTGGTGCGCCACCGCCGGCTGGCTTTAAGGAGTTCCAGAAGAAGGTGTGGTTCCAAACTTGAGCTGCGTTGTTGAAAACTCCGACTTTAGAGGAATCTTTAAAAGAAATTTGGATCACCTCTTCCAAGGACTTATCAGCAAGTTCTGTACCGTCGGTGAGCTTGTTAAGGTTGTCTACATAAGCTTTGTGATGCTTGCCATAGTGATACTCGAAGGTCTCACCTTTCATGCCGTAAGGCTCTAGAGCATTAAAATCGAAGGGTAGGGGCAGCTGTGTAAATGCCATTTTGTGAAATCCTCTCTTTACCGTTTTCCAGTGGAAAGCTATTCCAGAAGCTTAGGAAAATACAAATTTTGTATTTAGCCGTTTTATCTCCTTAAATTCAGGGACATAAAACTTAACATCGTTATTTTACTACCAAAGTGAAGATCCAGGCAAAGTAGTTTGGTAATAAGCTAAATCCCTAGAGATTAATGATTATCAATAAAAACTGCTAATGGTTCATCTGCCCAATTCTACATCTATGACGGACAATCCCCCTAACTAAAGTGGGATTAAAGGGGGTAATTCCTTTGCCGTTATGCTCTGGATAGCGGGAATTTATAGTTGGTTGTGGGAATTTTCTTTTTACATATCTTGCTGATACTTCTGGCAAGAGATGCACCAATTAAATGATTTTAAATCTATCTAAAGCTAGATGAATTCATTGTTAAAGTGTCTTTAATATACATAAAGGCAGTTGACTTACAACTAAATATAGCTAATTGCAAAACCAAGTTATGGTATCTTTTCAGTTTTAAGAATGGTGAGTGATTTTTCACTCACCACGCTACTTAACTTCAAAACTCAAAACCACCAACTGCAGATTACAGTGATTACCACTAAGATAGGCGCTGTTGGTAATGGCTAATAATCTTTGCTGTGACTTCAGACTCGCTTAAACCATCGGTTTGAATTTCCACAGCATCTGCTGCTTTTTGCAAGGGGGAAACTTTGCGATTGGTATCTTTCCAGTCACGTTCAGCGATGTCCCGTTCCAGCTGCTCTAAACTGACTTCGGGTTGACCTTGTTTTTTAAAGTCTTGCTGTCGGCGACGTGCGCGTTCACCCACAGAGGCGGTGAGAAAGATTTTGACTTCGGCATCGGGGAACACATGAGTACCGATGTCTCGTCCTTCAGCTACTAAACCACCTCGTTTACCCCAGCTTTGCTGCTGTTTAACCAGTGAGACCCTGACTGAAGTCTGGGCGGCGATCGCAGATACGTTAGATGTCACCTCAATTGTGCGAATTGCCTGGGTAACATCAGTACCATTAATCCAAACTTGCACCGGAGATTGTAGATCCTGGGTGGGAGTCAGTTCAATTTTACACTGATTGACTAATTCAGCGATCGCACAATCATCATCAATGGCAATGCCCATTTGCAGTACGAGCCAAGTCACAGCCCGGTACATTGAGCCTGTGTCTAAGTACACCAAGCCTAGATTTGCTGCCACTTGACGAGCCACCGTAGATTTACCAGCACCGGCGGGCCCATCAATGGCGATGATGGGTTGGCGTAGGTGTAGCCCGTCGTAGACATCGCGCAAGATGGTATTGTCAATCAAACGTGTAGAACCAAGACGAGCTGCGATCGCCAGCATTGCTTCCTCCTCAACTTTTTCTAAAAACATCAACGTAGTCGGATCAACCAATTCAATATATTCCACGAAAATAGTGCTAACCGTTGCTATTTCTTGCCACACCAATGCTATGAGCTGACTGCTGTGACGAACGCCTGCCTTAAACGCAGCTTCAGCTTGCCGCAAGCCGCGAGACAACACTGTTGCCTGCTCTTTTTCCGTTGCAGTCAAATATTGATTACGAGAACTCAAGGCTAAACCTGATGCCTCTCGCACCGTTGGACAAGCAACAATCTCTACTGGCAAATTCAAATCAGCTACCAGCCGTTTAATAATCGCCAGTTGCTGACCATCCTTTTGACCAAAGTAGACTCGGTCAGGCTGTACCAAGTTGAAAAGCTTGGTGACGATCGTCGCCACACCCTGAAAGTGACCTACTCGAGAACGACCACACAAGCCTGATATCATAGCAGATGGAGGGATTACTTGCGTAACGTGAGATTCTTGTATATTCTTCGGGGGAACTCCAATTTCTTCCGGAGTCGGCGCGAAAATCGCATCTACTCCAGCTTGTTCACAAAGTTTTTGGTCTTGCTCTAAAGTGCGAGGGTAGCGTTGATAATCCTCGTTGGGGCCAAATTGCAGGGGATTGACAAAAATACTGACAATCACCGTCAAATTTTCCGAACGCGCTCGTTCAATTAAGCTTAAATGACCTTGATGTAACCCTCCCATTGTTGGCACTAGACCGACCACCGTCTGGTACCAGCAAGTCATGTCATCTAGTAAATCCTCTGGAACCGTAAGTTGGTTTGACTTTCGACGGTTAGTTAAATAGCAGCGTAAAGCTGCGACTGTTGTCAGCAGGCGCACAAAATTCCCCTAGTTCTACTCTTGCCTCTCCCCCGTTAGTTTATATCTGAAATAGGGGGAAGGGATGCTTCAACTAGGGGAATTAAGTCATAGTGAATAGCGAATAGAGCCTAGAGAATGATTTGTAGGGGTGAGGTTGAGTGTCAACCTCACCCCCCTTTATCTTCCCAAGATGTCAATTTGTACTGGTGCAATGCCACTACCGATCATTCCTAAAATCCGAGCAGCACCGGCAGAAACGTCAATAATTCGACCTCCAATGTATGGGCCCCGGTCATTAATTCGCACGACGACAGAACGACCGTTGCGGGTATTGGTAACACGGACTTTTGTCCCCATAGGCAAGGTGCGATGGGCTGCTGTTAAGCCTTCAGGGTTATACCGCTCACCGCTAGCAGTTTGGCTGCCAGAACCATCATAGCCATACCAAGAAGCTATGCCTGTGAAGTTGATTCGCACTCCACCAACGGCAATCTGTTGTGGTAGCTTTGGTATGGAGAATGGTGAGCGCATCGGCAGGTTAGCAATTTGACTTAAGGGAGATGCTTTGCCGATGAGTCTCCGCAGGCGATTGGTTGCTTGCAATGCGTCTTGTGCCAGATTTTTGGTGGTATCTGCTAATCGCGTGTCTTGATTGATTTCCACCAACTCCTGGTCGTTAATTTTGATCGTGTAGCGATCGCCTAGTTGCGCTTGGACAGAGGAACCTTTGTTCTGGGCAAAATTTGCGACGGTCGATTTGTCCCCTGCTTTCCAACTTACGGTAATTTGACTCGCGTCCACATTGTCCTGGATCAGCTGGTTGATTTTAGCTGCTATTACACCAGCTCTCTGTACCGGGTCATTGTCAACTGAGTTAATTACATTCCTAACATTCTCTACCTTGGGTGAGTTGCTACTAATAAGGGCGTACGATTGTACGCCCCCATAATTTCCAATTGCACCAACTTTTGTTGGACTACTGGCAACTTTTGAGGAACTCAGAAAGGTGAGAACAGGAATATTTCGGATAAAAAGGGTTGCTGCCTGCCGACCTCCAACACTGTGAGGATGAATTTCTGTAATCACAGCATCCGAGGTCAGGTTCCCTACTGGGGATTGATACTCTCCGACTTTGACCACATCAGTTGCAGGTGGTTGTTCAGAAGCTAGAGCAATTCCCTTAGTAGTTTGAGTCTGATCCATTAAAGGTATCCCTAAAGCAGTCAGAAACAGGGCGACAATAGTCCACAAATATCTTTGATTCATGCGTCCGATTTTTAAAGCGAGTGTAGAACTGAAGTTTTATGATTCGCGGGTTTTTCACCAAATAGAGAGTGACATTCCCTCTAAAACTCGAACTCGTTCCGCTTTCACTTTGTTGTTTATAACTGCAACAGACTAACACGAACCTTTTGGCTTGGGGATCAGGGTTTTATCGTAAGTCTTAGTAACTTTCCCCAATTTAAATCGTGTTTTTTAGGGCAAAACCTTTCTCAACTGCGGACTTTGGCTATGTAACCTTTTTTTTCAAAGGTAAACAATTTCTTAGCAAAAGTTAACATTAAGAAACTGCTAAAGCGAGGGATTGCTATTTTTAGCTGTTCACAGCGCTCTTTGCCCACAA
This sequence comes from Cylindrospermum sp. FACHB-282, assembly GCF_014697195.1. Classification (GTDB taxonomy): domain Bacteria; phylum Cyanobacteriota; class Cyanobacteriia; order Cyanobacteriales; family Nostocaceae; genus Cylindrospermum. Next base: position 22,978 of record NZ_JACJRJ010000044.1, read on the forward strand.
TGTATCTTAAATAACATTTACATTGCTCAAATTTAATCTCCAGTAACATCAATTTTTAATTCTAAACCCATGATAAATATTTAAATAATTTATTTCATTAAATATTCATTTTTATTCAAAACCCTTACTTTACAGTACTTAAAGCAAATTTCAGGATTTTTAGGAAATTGAACTTGATATTCTTTTAGCTGATTTTTGCACTATTTAACACTGATGGTGACGCTGCTAAATTTGAAGATTATTTTGTTATTTAGGTAACTTTAAGTTTAAGTAATATAAGCTAGAGAATCTGGATACAGCCCCAGTATATATTTTCTCTCATCCGAAAAAAACTAATGATGAGATAATGAAAAAGGTTAAGGGGCGGCGGTAGACAATAATGTCCTTGTATCAAGCAACACACTTAGTAGTGTTTATTTCAAGTATTTGCCCTAGTATTCTTTGTGAGATCCAGCTTTCAGCCCTATGGCCAACCCAGGAGATTTAGAAATAGTTCCATCACCATTTCCAGCAGTTCTCAACGAGTTGCATTCCGAGTACAAATCCCTGCAAGAGGGTGCAGTAGCGAACTATATTCCGGAATTGGCAAAGGTAAACCCCGACTTGTTTAGCATCTGCATTGTTACAGTCGATGGGCAGATTTACGAAGTTGGGGATTACTTGCAGCTATTTACTATCCAGTCGATTTCTAAGGTGTTTGCTTACGGACTTGCTTTAGAAGATCATGGAAGGGATTATGTTTTAACTAGGGTGGGTGTGGAACCAACAGGGGAGGCATTCAACGCCATTATCCTAGATGAGCAGTCAAAACGACCATATAACCCAATGGTAAATGCTGGGGCGATCGCAACTACCAGCTTAATTAAAGGTTCTGGTGCCACTGAACGCCTCAACCGGGTGCTGGATATGTACCGCCGATATATCGGACGGGATGTGTTTGTCGATATATCTGTATTTACTTCAGAACGCAGCACAGGACACCGTAACCGAGCGATGGCGCACCTAATGCTGAATTTTGGCATGATTGACCAAAATATTGAAGAGTCCCTGGATCTTTATTTTCAACAGTGTTCGGCGATGGTAAATTGTCGGGATTTGGCAGTGATGGCGGCTACTTTAGCGAATAAAGGTATCAACCCGTTGACAGAGGAACGGGCTGTAGATAGCCGTTATATTAAAGATATTCTCAGCGTTATGTACACCTGTGGGATGTACAACTTTGCTGGCGAATGGGCTTATAAAATTGGGATTCCGGCTAAAAGCGGTGTTTGTGGGGGAATTATCGCCGTTGTCCCGAACCAGATGGGGATTGGGGTATTTTCGCCACTGTTAGATAAACGTGGTAACAGTGTGCGGGGGGTAAAGGTGTGTGAGGAACTTTCCCAACGCTTGGGTTTACATCTGTTTGAGTGTTCTAATTCCGGTGGGAATTTTGGCGAAACGGTCTTTAAGCCATCTGGGGATGAGTAGGATTGGCGCACTACTATATATAGTGGAAAAATCTCAAGCATTGCTGTGCCCCTACTGTGTGTTACTTAAGCATTTATACTTTAAGTACAAGGGCTAGGCTTTTCCGCGTTTTTGCTGCTGAGTACATAATATAGATATATGCTTTTGCTCTCTTCGTTTTACAAAAGAGTTTATTGAACGAACCGCAAAGGGCGCAAAGGACACGAAGGAAGAAAGGAAGAAGAGTTAGAGAGAGTTTTTGCGTGAGTTATGGTGAATTATGATAATTTTCGCCATGTCGGATGTTTCTTTTTGGCAACAAATTAGGTAAGCTAGTCTTGACAATTACCCAGTGTTTTGCATCTTGCTATCTTGTGAAATAGTTTAGTCGGCTATTTTTTGGATTAATTTACAAAAGTGTGCAGGATAAACTCATGTTCCTCAGTATCGAGCAAATTAGCGAGTCTCTTAAATATTTGGAACAGGTACATCCTTTTTTCGGAGTGACTTTTTTAGTGTGCAAAAAGGTAGATATGCCATTAAAATATGCTAGTCAAATAATTGTGTTCAGGGAAGATTAGATTGGCTAATGCCCTACTGTAAACAAGAGTATTCCTTTGAGTATTTAAAAAGTAAAGTGCCGTTTATTGCTTATGAGTTAGAGCGTCAAGAGTTGGTAGAATTAGATAAGATAGCAAAAATCATGAAAACAAAAGCTTAATTTTTATTATATAGCAATCCTAAATTATTCATAAAAAGTTTGATTTCTCTCTTTCTTCTCTTTTCTTTGCGGTCTACAGCCCTTTGGGCAAGAGCCTACGGCACGCTTCGCGAACGCTGCGCGCGTGCGTCCTTTGCGGTTTGTTATCAAAATATTTTCACAAATCAGATAGGATTGCTATAGCTGAAAGAGACGCATCAAAAAAGCCTGAAAAGAGGGTAAATTTGTACGATGCTTAAGTCCTAAATTCATACTTAAATTCAGGAATGCCAGAAATTTGTTAAACCACAGATGAATTATCTAGATGTCTCTGTGGTTTCAATATTTGTACTCAACTCACGGTAATGACTACCCCGGCGCTTTCATTGGCTAATCTGTCTACTGCACATACGGAGTATGTTCCTGGTTGCACTGTGGCAAAGGTGGTACCAGCAGACAAAATTCGCTGGAGTGTCCAAGTATCTCCAGTTTGCCGATAAAGTGTCCAAGAACGAACTGGTCGATTATCACCAGGCTGCCAATTAAGCTTACGGTTGTTAACTTGCAGTCCTATGGGTGGGGACGGTGGTGTTGCATTTTGCCACGACATACTCGGCACTATTGCCGGTTGGGAATAAAGGGAATTTTTGAAGTTATCGGCGATGTTTTGGCGATTTTCGGTGAGGGAACTCATACTGTAGAAGATATTCCCTAGTGACAAGTCTTTCTTTAGGTTGCGAGTAATCTTGATTTGCTTGTCAATTTCCTCATCTTTCCATGCTTTGCCGTCTAGTTGGGCGATATTATTACCGGCGTAAATGTGCCGCTGCTTGGTGTTTGCTTCTGTCCACCATTTCAGTAATGCTTCGTAACTCTGTTTTGGTTGGTCGGTGCGCCAATAGAGTTGGGGGGCGAAATAATCAACCCAGCCTTGTTCTAACCATTTCTTGGAGTCTGCATATAGGACATTATAGGCATCTAAACCGGCAATACCGGCTGGTTGTCCGGGGCGGTAAATGCCAAAGGGACTAATGCCAAATTTTACGTAGGGCTTTGTGGCTTTTATTCCTTGGGATAGACGCAGCACCATTTGGTTGACATTTTCTCGCCGCCAGTTTTCTAAGCTGAGGGTACCGCCGGCTGATTTGTAGGCTGTGTAGGTTTTTTCATCGGGGAAAGACTTTCCAGCGATGGGATAGGGATAAAAATAGTCATCTAGGTGAACGGCGTCAATATCGTAGCGCTGCACAACATCGAGAATGACGTTGTAGGCCCTATCTTGAACGACTTTTGAGCCTGGTTCCATCCACAACTGATTACCCCATTGATAAACAACTTCGGGGTTGGTGATTGCGATGTGGGGGCTGACGTTGGGGGAACCTTTGATGCTGGTTTTGGCGCGGTAGGGGTTGAACCAAGCATGAAGTTCGATATTGCGTTTGTGACATTCAGCGATCGCAAATTCTAAAGGATCATAAAATGGTTCTGGTGCTCTACCTTGAGTTCCCGTTATCCATGCACTCCAAGGTTCTAATTGAGAAGAGTACAACGCATCCCCCTCTGGCCGCACCTGCAAAATCAGTGCATTGAAGTTCATCCCTTGCAATTGGCTGATAATTTGCACTAATTCTGCTTGCTGTTGGGCAACTGTCAGTCCAGATTTAGACGGCCAATCACTATTCCACACAGATGCTACCCAAGCCCCCCGGAACTCCCGGCGATGACTGACTTTGACAGTATTAGACGGTGTGGGTATTGGTGTTGGTATTGGTGTTGGTATTGGTGTTGGTGTGGGTGTGGGCGTTGGTGTGGGTATTGGTGTGGGTGTGGGTGTTGGCTTTGGTGTTGTTACAGCATTTGGGGGAACCACAATGTAGGGAGAGGAAATCTTTTCAGCTTGTCCCAGATACACCAAAGCTTGATAAATTATCACCGCTACATCTGCGCGAGTAGCCGCTATATTTGGGTTAAATAATTTGATATTTGGATAGCTAGCAACTAATCCTGCACGAGTGGCGATCGCCACTTGATTTCTAGCATAACCTGCTATGCCAGCCCCATCTTGATATATTTGCGGCAGTTTACTCAGCAAATCAGGTTCTACTTTAGCCGCCATCTCTAAGCCATTGACCAGCGAAACGAAGACATCACCTCTAGAAATCCTGTCACTGGGGCGCAGACGCTTATCAGGGTATCCAGCAATAAATCCTGTCTCGTAAGCTTTTTTAATCGGATTTATCGCCCAGTGACTGCCAGGGACATCAACAAAAGGCACATACTCCCGCTTTTTAGGTAGGGTAAAGACTGCCGCAATCATGGCAGCAAATTCAGCGCGAGTCACTGAGTTATCTGGGCGAAATGTCCCATTAGGATAGCCATTTAAAAAGCGACGCCCTGCTAAGGCTTCAATGAATAGCCTTGCCCAATGATTTTGAATATCTGAGAAGGGCCTAGAAGTAAATACCATTATTGATTGCAGCTAGCTGGCCTGATTTTAATTTAGCAGCATGATACCGCAAACGTCTATCCGAAACACCCGGCACAGAGAATTTTGTGAGTGTAGGCAAACAGTAAAACTCGCGATATAACCAAAAAGAGGTAGTGCTGGATCTAACAGGTGAGAAAACGCCCCCTAATTTACATCTTATTTACACTTAGCTTAGTTGGTATTCTAGGCGGTTCTTACGTCTGGGAGCAATTACCAACATTCCCCTGCGGAAAATGGGGTTTTGTTGTCAGTAAAAGTAAAAAATATTATATTACTCCTGAAAAAATAGTGATTGAGCCTTGGCGTGGTCGGCATCAGGTATACGGTATATTCATGATTCCTGATGGATATATACGCGACCATTTGGTTACCATAGAAATACCAGAAAAGCCGACTTACTGTGGAATTCTGCTATTTCCTAGCAATACCTATGGTGGTATTTATGCCAAGCCTGGACATTACCTAATGAAGGGATATTTGCAAACTCGCACTACCCTAGAGCTAATTTTTGAAGGTAAAATAAATCAGCTAAAGCAACCTAGTAATTGGAAATTGGGTTACATCAAAGAAAAACGAAAATGATACCCCTTCACACCAGCATCCCTGCAATACAAGCAGTGATAAAACTGGCGAGTAATCCGCCAATCATAGTTCTTACACCCATGCGAGCTAAATCTTGTTGGCGGTTTGGTGCAATTCCCGCAATCCCGCCAATGGTAATCCCAATGGAGCCGATATTCGCAAAATTACATAAAGCATAAGTAGTAATAATCGCTGCACGCTGGGAAATTTGGTGGTTTTCAATTAGTTTCCCTAAATCCACGTAAGCCAAAAACTCATTAAGGATGGTCTTTTTACCCAATAACGCTCCCACTTGGCCGCAATCAACAAAAGGTACACCCATCAACCAGGCCACGGGAGCCATAATAAAAGACAATATCCACTCCAACGAAAGCTGCTGTAAACCAACAAGGGCCCCCAACCATCCCAGCAGGGCATTGACAGCAGTCAACAATCCCAAAAAGGCAATAATCACTACCCCGACGTTAACTGCTAGCCTGACACCATCAATCGCTCCTGTGGTAGCCGCATCAATCACATTCGCGTAATGGCTTTTAATTTCCATCTGGGCTTTACCAGTAGTTTCCGATATTTCAGTTTCTGGATAAAGCAATTTTGATACCACCATTGAAATAGGGGCAGTCATAAAGAAAGCTGCAATCAGATGTTCTGCTGGGATGCCAAAGGAGAGATAAGCCCCTAGTACCCCACCAGCAATTGTGGCAAAGCCACCAGTCATCACTGCATGAAGTTCTGATTGCGTCATCTTGGCTATATAGGGTTTAACCATCAGCGCTGATTCTGTTGGCCCCAAAAAAATGTTACCAGCACAGGATAAAGACTCAGAACCTGATATTTTCATCGACTTCATCATTCCCCACGCCAGTACATTCACTACCCGTTGCAAAATGCCGTAGTGATATAAAACACTAATAAATGCGGAGAAAAAGATAATGGTGGGCAGTACTTGGAAGGCAAAGAAATGATCCTTGAAATTTTCGCCAAAGACAAATTTGGCACCGACATCGGACAAAGCCAAAAAATTACTGGCTACATCCCCCAGTGATTTAAACACATTCAAACCCCAGGGAGTTTTGAGAATCGCCAGGGCTAAGACAAACTCTAACCCCAACCCCCAGGCTACTGTTCGCCAACGTACAGCATGGCGATTGATAGAGAAGGCGTAGGAAATGCCAATAAAAACAAATATTCCCAGGGCGGAAATGGCGCGTTCCATGTAAACTCCCAAAATATAGATGCACCGCTATATAAATCCTAGACAAGTCTAGACATTTACTTCTTACTTCAATGGGAGCATGGGAGCGGTTATCCCACCCTGCGGGATCTTGCTACAGTAAGCTTACACGCTGTAGCCAAACGTGATAAATTAATTGCTGCATTTAGATCCCTATCCATCTCAAAACCGCAGTGCTCACAGTGATAAGTTCTTTGGGACAAAGAAAGTTTTTCTTTCTGATGTCCACAATCAGAACAGGTTTTACTAGATGGATACCATCTATCTGAACTAGTCTAAAACCCTTTTGCCTCTTGCCTTATCCCAAGGATAAATATTCACAAACCCATCACTGTGCGGTAATGCGGTTCAATTTGCGCCACAGTTTGAGATTTGCGCGATGTCTCCCACTGACTGCGGTTAAATAATTCTTGCCGCAATTCGTCAACATTTATGGTAGTAAATTGACCATTGCTAATAATTTGTTTACCATTTACCCAAGCACTAGCAACAACATTGGTGGGACGTCCTAAAACTAATAAACCGATGGGATCTGTCCGGGGCAATAATGATAAGTTGGTGAGGTCATAAAGTACCAAATCTGCTTGTTTACCAACGCTGAGAGAACCGAGTTTGTCAGCTATATTCAGTCCTTTTGCTCCCCCTAAAGATGCCATTTCTACTGCTTGTTGGGGTGTAATCCAATACTGATAATCTAAGTCTGTCACATTGTGCAAGATAGAACCAATTTTGATCGCTTCTAATAAGTCTTGGGAGTCATTGCTAGAAGCACCATCACAACCAAAAGTCACATTTACCCCAGCTTGACGATATTTTAAAATTGGGGCGATGCCGCTGCCTAAACGCAGATTACTCAAGGGATTGTGAACAACTGTAGATTGGGTTTCTGCCAGAATGGCGATATCAGCATCAGTTAACCAGACACAATGAGCTAAACTTGTGCGATCGCCTAAATAGCCAATTCGCTGTAAATGTGCAACAGCAGTACAACCATACTTCTCTAAGGCCAGTTTTTCCTGGGCTTTGGTTTCCAGTAAGTGAGAGTGACGACACAGATGATAGCGATCGCTTAATTCACTACACCCGGCAAATAAAGCATCAGTACACAACTGAATCCCCGTCGGTGCAACCAAAATATTCACACCCTCCTCTGGGCGATGAAACTGCCGCACCGCTTCTTCTATAATTTCCAGGGTAGCCGCCGTTGAGCGAAAATAAGGCTCATGAATTGGGGTGGATTCTCCCGATGGCATACCGGCAGTGATAGATTCATCTTGAATCAAGGGGGCGATAAAGGCGCGAATTCCCACTTCTCGATAAGCACGAACAGCGGTGGCGATGGTTTCTAACTCTTGTCCGGGAATTAACACCAGATGATCTACCACACTCGTTCCCCCAGAAAACAGGGTTTCTACCGCTGTTCCCAAGGCGCTGAGATATACCTGTTCAGGATCGAGGGGAGCAAAATCATACAGTTCTGCCAGCCATAATTCTAAAGGCAAGACAGACATAATTCCCCGTTGCCACATTTCTGAAGAATGGGTGTGGGCGTTGAAGAACCCAGGCAACAACAGTTTATTTTTCCCATCAATTGCCGTACCAATTAACTCTATATTAGGGGCGATCGCCGCGATTTTGCCATCTACCACCTGCACATCAACGGTTGCATAACCATCTTCAACAGCAATTAACACATCTTGGATAGTAAAATTCACCATAGCCTCCCTCCTAAGTTTCCATTACTGCTATGTCTATTGAAAACCTTAGGATTTTAACCTTAATTAAGGAATCGAACGCTTAACAGATTTTTAGGCTACAAAGTAAAAAATGGTGTTGGGCGTTGAAATTTATGAATCTACCTATTCGGACATTGGGCGTTGCACCAAATGCTTGGGGTGTGAATCAAGATATCGCAGATATTACTCGTCCTCCAAAGACGCCACAACCCGTTATTTTATCGACAGAAACGAAAACTCTGCGCCTAGACTTGGCAAAAACTGCCATCCTGATTATCGATATGCAAAACGACTTTTGCCACCCTGATGGCTGGTTAGCGCATATCGGCGTTGATGTCAGTAGGGCGCGTCAACCCATCGAACCCTTACAAACCTTACTTCCAGCACTTCGTGCCGCAGGTGTTCCCGTCATTTGGGTAAATTGGGGAAATCGTCCCGACTTACTCAATATTAGTGCCAGTTCACTCCACGTCTACAACCCCACAGGCGACGGCGTCGGATTGGGCGATCCTCTACCAAAAAATGGTGCTAAAGTACTCATGGCAGGTAGTTGGGCGGCGGCGGTAGTAGAGGAACTCCCACAACTACCGACAGATGTCCGCGTGGATAAATACCGCATGAGTGGGTTTTGGGATACTCCTTTAGATAGTATTTTGCGGAATCTCGGAACAACGACAATATTATTTGCTGGCGTCAATGCGGATCAATGTGTGCTAACTACCCTGTGTGACGCCAACTTTTTAGGATATGACTGTGTGTTAGTTAAAGACTGCACTGCTACAACTTCGCCGGCATATTGTTGGCTGGCGACATTATACAACGTGAAACAGTGCTTCGGTTTTGTCACTGACACAGCAGCAATGTTAACAGCCCTAAATAACTCTGAATCAACAGAGGGGAATAAATAAATGTACGCTACTCGTTGTGTAATTCCGGTGATCAAATCTCCTAAAGATTACCAAACATATCGCATCAGTCCCCAAGATTCCAATCGGTTAGCGATTATCTTTGATTCAGCAAACGCTAATACTTCCTTAACTTGTTGTGTAGAAATATTTGATGTTGGTGGAAAAACACCGCCCAATCGTCATCAATGGGCATTGGAAATGTTTTTTGTCCTCAAAGGGGAAGGAATGGCGATTTGTGATGGTAAAAATATGCCAATCAAAGCCGGAGATAGTTTATTAGTCCCTCCCACTGGCACACATTTGATTAAAAATACAGGTGCTGGTCGCTTGTATACTTTAACAATTATGGTTCCCAATGAAGACTTTTCAGAACTTATTCGCAGTGGTATTCCAGTGGATTTAGATGAGGAAGATTTGGCAGTGTTGGGGAAATATGATTCTCTGATACCCTGTTAAAAGCTGACAGAATTCAAAATTCAAAATTCAAAATTCAAAATTCAAAATGAATACAGCTTTTGCCATTATGTCGCCAATGCTGGACGATGCTGAATCCACGGGTTAGCGGCTTCTAGTTGGGCTGCAAGGCTGATTAGGGTAGCTTCAGCGGCGGGTTTGCCAATTAGCTGCACACTCATGGGTAAACCATTACTATCAAAACCTACAGGAATTGCGATCGCCGGTTGTCCAGTGGCATTTGCTGGTGGACAAGGTGCAACCCAGCGAATAACCTTTTCAAATGTCTCTTCTGGCGTCAAATTAGCCCATTCGCCAACTTGAATCGGTGAATGCAGATAAACTGGCAACACCAGCACATCGACAGTATCGAAAAACGCCACTATTTGCCGTGAAACTATCTGCATTTCGGCAACTGCTTGCAGGTACTCAACTACAGAAACCGTTTGTGCTATTAGCCAGCGGTTCATCAGCTGCAATGCCTCTGGTGGAATTCCTGAAGCAGCTACTCCAGCTTGCCAGACGATTTGAAATGGTTCAACTAAACCACTAAAATCTGGGGATTTCTCCTCAACTTGGTGTCCCAATTGCGCTAATAACTGGACTGTTTGTAAAACAGCTGCTTTGCAGTTGGCGTCAGCTTCCCCTATAGAAGTGATGCTAGTACCATAAGCAATTCGCAAACTACCCAATTTTGTCTGAGTGGCGGCGAGAAATGATGGTTCTGGATTCGGCAACCAGTAAGGATCACCGGTGACATAGCCGGATATTACATCCAACAAGGCAGCTGCATCAGCCACAGTACGGGCAATTGGGCCATTGGTAGCAATCCCAGCGAGGCGATCGCCAAATGGTGCTTTTGTCACTCTTCCCCGCGATGGTTTTATCCCCACCAACCCGCAACAAGCCGCAGGGCCCCGAATCGAACCACCACCATCAGAACCTTGAGCGATCGCACTTAATCCTGCTGCTACTGATGACGCTGCACCACCACTAGAACCGCCAGGGGTGTAGTCCAAATTCCACGGATTTCTCGCTGGGGGAAATCCCACAGGTTCGCTGTAAGGAAGTGAACCTATTTCTGAAGTTGCGGTTTTGCCGAGAATAATAAACCCAGCTTGTTTAATCCAAGTCACTACCCCATCATCAAAGTCTGAGATATTATTGATCAATACCGGATTCCCATAACTACAGCTAACACCCGCCACAGCGTTGAGGTCTTTTATGGAAATCGGCACCCCAAAAAATGGTGGTAGTTCGGAAGTAGTCGTCAGTAATTCTGTTTTGGCTTTGGCATCGGCTTCCGCCAATTCTGCCGTTACCGTAAAATAACTTCCCAATTGCGGATTTAACTGCCCAATCCGTTCTAAATAGATTTCCACTAACTCTAGCGGCGATACTTCCCCACGACGGATGAATTTTGCCAACTCTAATGCTGGGGTAAAAGCTAAATCAATCTCATTCATACAATTACCAATTCTCAAGTTAGAGGATTTATCTATCTTCTATTTTTTAGCAAGCCATCATTTGCAAATGCTTATGTCTAACGACACAAACTTATCCACAAAGCCCTAAAAAAAAAGCGAAAATAAACAAATAGCCAAAAACAACAGGGGGATAACCACAATCATATCCACCCAAAACCGCCTATGGATAGTAGAAGAATATCACCCCATGATCAATGCTGGTATTTTGACCTCTAATGATCAAGTATATCTTCTAGATATAGTAATCCTATTTGATTTGCGAGAGGCTCAGATCCCCGACTTCTTGAAGAAGTCGGGGATCTTTTATCTTTTTGTTCGGAACTCATTTAGGATTGCTATAGTCGTTTCCATGCAGCTACAACCCAGCACCTTGGCAGAATTAGAAAATGCGCTTCCACAGGGGTCGGATTTTGATCAATTGAGATTTTTTAGGACTTACGCATCAAGCACAAAATGTAGGGGCAATCCATGAATTGCCCCTAGGGTAAATTAGGGATTTTACGTCATTTTTGCGTAACAATATTTGGGATAGTTTAGTTTGTGGATGGCTCTACATTAAACTTGCGTCCGGTCAGTCAAAATCTCATAACCCATTTCTGTCACCAAGACTGTATGCTCAAACTGAGCCGACAGGGCTTTATCCATCGTTACTGCTGTCCAGCGATCAGATAATATCCGCGTATGTTTAGAACCTGCATTTAAAATTGGTTCAATTGCTAATGTCATCCCCGCACGCAGTTTGACATTTGCCATCTCCCTTGTTCGGTAGTTGAACACCGAAGGTTCTTCGTGCAAGTTACGACCAACACCATGTCCAGTGAATTCTTCCACAACAGTAAAACCATTCATTTTCACATGGTCTTCAATTGCCCCCGCCAAGTCAAGCAAGTATGCACCCGCTTTGACTTCCTCAATACCTTTATAAAGGGCTTCTTCAGCTACGCGAATCAATTTAGCCGCTTCTGGTGTAACATCGCCCACCGCAATTGTAATGCAGGAATCACCATGAAAGCCTTGGTAATAAGCGCCGGTATCTACTTTTAATACATCTCCAGTCCGAATCACTTTTTTGGGACTGGGAATGCCGTGTACAACTTCATTGTTAATGCTGGAGCAAATAGAAGCAGGAAAACCGTGATATCCTTTAAAGCTGGGTGTTGCATCCATTTCCCGGATGCGTTTTTCTGCATAAGCATCCAAATCAGCCGTAGTCATTCCTGGTTTTACCAACTCAGAAATTTCTTTGAGTACCGTTGCCACAATTTTTGCTGATTGCCGCATGATATCAATTTCTCGCGGCGATTTAATTTCAATTCCTCGGCGTTGTCTTTTTTCAGATTTCGGCTGAGTTGTTTGAGAAAGCAAGTTACTGAGAATGTTCATAGCAAATTAATAATTACTGGTGATTCACCGCTTAAGTATCAATATTAGTTGACAAAGAATATCTTTATTTAAGTTAACTTATTTTGCACCCAAGAGTACCAGGTTTGGCAAGAAGGTTGTTAACTGGCGTTTTGTGGAGTTTGATATTCAGTTGGGTTTCTTGGAAACAAATAAGTTTTTTAAATATCGATTTTCCGCAAATTGTCAGACTTTACCTTTTTTCTCAATAAGCCCCTAGGGTTATCAAGATTATTGACAATAATCTCAATAATTTAACGAATTTACGTTTTTTCAGCCATTGATATTGACCCCTTGACTTTTTGTGGTATTGTATTTGTATAATGGAGAAGTCTTGCTATAAGAAAAATTCATCCAGAAAATTGAGCATTTCCTTATTAAGTCTACGACCATAGCAGCAGAGAACCTCAATTAAGAATTAATAGTAATTACTCTAGTCATACCCCCTTCCGTATGTCCCGGTATTGTGCAACCTAAGCTATAGGTTCCCGATTTCAGCGGCACTACTACCCATTCTGCCTCAGCACCAGGTTTTAGTTCTAGTTCGTGGATAGCTCCTTTAATTTCTACTTTGCCTGCTTCAACTTGACGCTGATGGCCCAGCTGTCACCACTACGATTTTATCTGGGTGGAGTAACTCACGGGCTGCTTGATTAACCTGAGCAAGGGTGACTTGGTGGATTTTTTGAGTAAAAGAGTGCAATTCCATTTTAGAGAGTCCATACACCTGATTCATCACCATTGTGTCTGTTAATTCCTCTGGATTTATCAGAGAAACCTTGTAGTTACTGGTTAAGGTGCCTTTAGCCGTTTCTACTTCTTGTTGGGTAACACCTTGCTGATGGATTTGTTGTAGTAGTTGACGGGTGCTGGCGATCGCTTGACTGGCATCTTCTGGGCTAGTTTGCATCTCAATCAAAAATGTGCCGACATTTTTTCCGGCTTGGAAGCTGCTATAAATTCCGTAGGTTAAACCCAGGCGATCGCGCACTTCTGTTCCCAGCCTACTCGATAGGGTATCACCACCCAAAATCTGATTCAACACCAAGGCTGCATAAAACCGGGGATCTTGACGGTTAATACCTGAATAACCCATATAAGTAATGGCTTGGGCTTTACCTGGGAGAACTGGATTGACACGCACCAGTTTTTTTGGCATTGACACTGTCGGATATTTGATTGTTGGTGGTTGACCCCTCACTTGCCAGTCACTAAACTTAGCCTGAAGAAGCGATCGCACGATATCCACATCAAAATCTCCCACCAGGGCTAGCACCATCGTATCTGGACGATAATGTTTTTCCTTAAAAGCAATCACATCCTCACGTTTAATCCCCTGTATGCTTTTCTCTGTAGGAAAGGTGTGCAAGGGATGATTTTTTGGGTAAATCGATTGCACAAATACTTTTTTTGCTACTTCTTGAGGATCATCTAATTGTAAGTTAAGAGCAGTTAAAGCTTGTTGGCGATTCAGTTCCAACTCTTTTAAAGGAAAGGTACTGTTTTTGACAACATCTGCCAAAGTCGCCAGCAAAACAGGTAAATCCCCCGCTAAACTATTACCCTGGATCCGCACACCTTCCCGATATGCTTCAAAATCCAGACTCGCTCCGCGTTCTTCCAAAGTTTTAGCAATATTCAATAAACTCTTGGTTTTAGTACCATTCACCAAGCTGTCAGCCACCAGAGACGCCAGTCCGGCTTGATCATCTGGGTCAAATTCCATACCGGCTGTGATGTGTCCACTTAAAGTCACAGTAGGAGTACTCTTGTCTGATAACAGTATTACCCGCAGACCATTGGCAAAAGTGAATACCTGGGGCAATGCTCGTGTCAGGGTGTCTGTAGATGGCGGTACCGGCGGTAAGTACTTCATCACCTCAGATAGAAGCTCTGGTGGGCCAGGAGAGAAATTTTCTGTAGTTTGTGCTAATTGTGGTTTAGGGCCGATTCCTTTTGTCTGTTTCTGGGTTGGTTCAAAAAAGCCGACTATCCGTGCTTCTGGTTTCAGGTATTTGTTGACCACAGCCACAATATCCGCTGCTTTTACCTGACGGACAGCGGCTAAGTAACGGTCTGTATAGTAATAATCATCAGCAGTAGTCTCATCATTGCCCAATTGCATTGCCAGACTTGTGATATCACGATTACTTAAAATTACAGATGCGATTAATTGAGTTTTAGCTCGTTCTAATTCCTCAGATGTTACCCCTGTTTTTGCTAAATTAGCGATCGCCTTTCTCAGCCCTGAGTCAATAGTTGTCAAATCCTGATCAGGAGCCGCAATCAACAACATTTCATACCAGCCAGATTCCCGCAAACTCGTCACACCAGCTGTAACTTCACTGGCTAAACCCGATTCCACCAATACCTGATACAGGCGAGAATTCCGTCCCTCTGTCAAAATGTAATCCATCACAGCCAAGGCTGGCACATCCGGTTGATTCCCCTCCGGGAGTGGATACACCACTTGCAACATTGGCCCTGCTCCTGGTTCTCGCAGTACAATAGGAGTGTTAAGTCCTGAGTTGTGAGTTCTGATTTGATCTTTTGACTTACCCCTCCTCTTGGGTATTTTGCCAAATATCTCTTTAACTGTTTCCAGGGTTTTTTCCGTGGGGAAATCTCCCACAACCACTAAAACAGCATTATCGGGACAGTAGTAGTTGCGGTAATATTTCCGTACCTGCTCAACCTCAAATTTGTCAACATCGGCTTTAGTCCCACCTACAGGTAAGCCATAAGCATGATCAGGAAACACTACCCCCATCACGGCTCGATTTAGGCGGTATTCTGGGCTATTTTCATAACCCTGTAACTCAGATATTACTACCCGCTTCTCACTTGCTAATTGCTCAACATCAATCAGAGAGTTTTGCATTCTGTCTGCTTCGAGCATCAGCAGCGCTTTCAGTTTTTCCCGTTCCGCAGTGTTGTAATATGCTGTCTGGTCATAGCTAGTGAAAGCGTTGGAGTCACTGCCTAAAACACTAAATAACCGTCCAAATTGAATCGGACGGTCTTTGGTACCTTTAAACATCATGTGTTCCAACAGGTGAGCAATGCCATTTACTCCCGGTTCTTCGTTGCGCGAACCAACTTCATACCATACCTGAACAGTAATTACTGGTGCATTATGTACTTCTTTTGTCAAGACAGTCAGACCATTTTCTAGTACTGTCTTGAGGACGTTGTCTGTCACTGCCGGGGTATTGATTCTTTTTGCAAAGAGTGTTAGTGGCAGATTTTCCCAGTTATATCTAAGTTTATCTTGGCTAACAACAGGCTTGTGGCTTAACGCCAACACTGCAATTATCCAAACACTCAACATTAATAATAGAAAACGATATCGACGCAAGGTGACAAACACAGACATATCTTTGGCAGATACATATGTAAAATATATTACATATTTATTTTGGAGTAAGACTATATTCTATTCTTGATCAAAAATTCTGTTATCTCGGCAACATTCTGGAAAAAGATTCTTGTATCCGAAAGAGGGCTAAATGTGGAATTAAACCCTGTACTATGACTAATTAAGCACCACGGTAATATGTCTTGACAAAGAATACTAGCATATTGCCAGCCACAAGCAAAAGCTAAATGCAACAAGATTGGGCGTTGGGTATTGGCATAATTCCTTCTTCCCTTCCAGGTCTCTCTTCCTTAACCTAGTTTGGGTAAAACCCGGATCAATTCCAGGGGTAAGCCATCAGCATCAGCAATGAAAGCGACTTCAAAAAGGCGATCGCCTATTTGTTGCTGCATCGGTTCTAAAAGTATCTTCAGTGGTGACAATTTTATTACTGGTTGACTCTCTAGCACCACAGCCAAACGTGCTTTTAAACCATTCAACCAACTAGGTAAATCTGGTGTGATCTCCGTGAGATCAAAAGAAAGGTGATAATAGCCCACATAATGCTCGTCTGCAAAAGCATCTGGGGCTGGTTTCGGTTCAGGAATTTGGATCAGTTCAATTCTACCCCCCAATCCTTCCATCCAGCAAGCTAGAGTGTAGCCAGTAGTAAAGCGTTCCGAGCAGGTAAACCCCAACTGCTCATAAAAGGCGATCGCTCGATGAATATTTGCAGTCCGAATAGAAGCGTGGTGCATAAGTCAGTCCTTAGTCCTTAGTGCTTAGTCATTAGTCATTAGTCACTTGTAAAATGACCAATGACCATTGACTACTGACCACTGACCATCACTCAAATAACCGGAAATAAGGATAGCGCACTGGCACACCAGGCTCCTTTTCCAAATCAAAATTAATCACTTCCCAGCAAGGTTCCTCCGCAGCATCAGGGCTAAACTCGACTGGTAAGCCGTACAGTCTTGCTACTGTAGTTTCCGGCACTCCTGTACGCCAAGGCGCACTGCGTTCTAAATAACCACTCATCAATTCCTGATAGCGTCGCGCAATAATCACCCTTGTTGCTCGATAGCCTTGGGTATACAACTTATCTAGCGCTTCGTGAATTTCAAACCGAATACCATCAGGATGAGTATGTTGCCGATACCATTCGCTGTTCCACCTCCGCCAGTGACGCCCCGACTGTAGATGGATCAATTCTCCATTTTTCGGATTAGCCTCAAAAGCGCCATGACGCGGACATAGATAAGTATCTGTTAATGTCAGCGCTGGAATAGTCTGGCGACAGTGGGGACACTGTATTTCGGGGCCAAACATTGGGTACTGCAAGCCTGGATTCATCATGAAGTGCGTACAAACATAGTTTTGTCTTCACCAGCACCAGTTGGTTCGATTTTACACTTCGACTCCGCCACTTTGGGTTACTTGTTCACTGCTGCACAGACCCGGAGTTGCCGCTGGAACAATTCTCACTCTGATCTTCCTCAAGATAGAGGCGAGACGCCGTGATATCCTGGTTTTGCAACCAGCCTCAAAGGTTGGAGTTTTTCCAGTGTTCCTGGGTACCATATTCATATTCTATCGTGTCTAACTCCTCTTACTGGACATCTCCCGATTTTTCTCAAGCTGCCTTCATTGCAGCCAATGCTGTAGTTATAGGTTCGGTAAACATAGCCTCAGGAGTAAGCATCTGGTATGGAGCAGTGGTACGGGGAGATGTAGAACGCATTGAGCTTGGCGAATTCACCAACATTCAAGATGGGGCAATCCTACATGGTGACCCAGGTTCGCCAACAATCTTAGAAGATCATGTTACCGTAGGCCATCGGGCTGTGGTACATTCAGCCTACATTGAACGTGGAAGTTTAATTGGCATTGGCGCAATAATTTTAGATGGGGTCAGAGTGGGTGCTGGTAGTATCATTGGTGCTGGTGCCGTAGTCACTAAAAATGTACCGCCCTTGTCTCTAGTCGTTGGCATTCCTGGCAAAATACAGCGTCAAGTCACAGCCACCGAAGCCGAAGAACTGATCGAACACGCTAAACGCTACCAAAAATTAGCCTTGGTTCATGCTGGTAAGGGTAATGATCTAGGCTTTCTCAAGCCCTAGCAAAGAGCTATTTAGTAGCTGACTAACGCCTAAACTTTAAAGATTCTTTACACATCAGGCAAGCATTCTTGCCCACTTCAGCTAAAAATAAAAATGAGAGCAGTTGACAAAACTTAAATAACAGAGGGTTTGAAGATATGGACATTGATTACCGTGTAGCGATTGTTTTAGCACCAATAGCTATTGCTGCTAGTTGGGCTGTATTCAACATTGGTGCTGCGGCTTTAAGACAAGTTCAAAACTTTTTGAACAAAGAAGCTTAAACTCGGCATTGGGTAATGGGTAATAGTGAAAAAGGTAATAGGTAATAGTTCTTTCCCAATTACCTTTTTCCAATTACCTTTCTCCCATTCATACTTTTATGGATCTAGATTCTTTACTCCAACCCTTTCAGCACTTTGGTGTCCATCTGGGACTCTCGCGCATTGTCAAATTATTGGCAAATCTCGGCAACCCCCATGACCAAGTCCCCATAATTCACGTTGCTGGCACTAATGGCAAAGGTTCCGTCTGTGCTTATCTTTCTTCTGTACTTACCGAGGCTGGTTATCGCACAGGACGCTACACTTCCCCCCATTTAGTCGATTGGACAGAACGCATCTGCCTCAACGAACAACCAATTCCCTCGGAGGCTTTATGTCAATTAATCCTACAAGTTCAAGCTGCCATTGATCCTGATGAAGAATCGCCAACTCAGTTTGAGGTAATTACCGCAGCTGCTTGGTTGTATTTTGCTCAACAGCAAGTCGATATTGCAGTGGTAGAAGTCGGACTAGGAGGGCGCTTAGATGCTACTAATGTCTGTTCCCAGCCCCTTGTGACCATAATTACTTCCATTAGCCGCGAACACTGGCAGCAACTAGGCCCCACTGTCGCCGACATTGCCAGAGAAAAAGCAGGTATTCTTAAACCTGGTTGTCCTGCTGTGGTTGGGCCATTACCACCGGATGCCCAAAAAGTTGTGCTATCGGCTCTTAACACTAGCGCTTCTCTGGGAGACACTCCGCCAACCCAAGAGCCTATTTTAGAATTACAATCCCCTATTTTTACCCCTCAACCTGCCCATCAAATCGCTACAGGATGGGCAGAATATGAAAGAATTCAAAATCTAAAATTCAAAAATCACAATTCAAAAACTCTTAAATATCCTTTAGCATTACAAGGACAAATTCAGTTAACTAATTCCGTTTTGGCTTTAGCTGCTTTGGAAATACTCCAAGAAAAGGGTTGGCAAATTTCTGAAGCAGCCATAATCAATGGTATGGCAAAAACTAAATGGCCAGGGCGGATGCAATGGGTTACTTGGAAAAACCATAAATTATTAATTGATGGCGCTCACAACCCAGCCGCAGCCAAGGTTTTGCGCGATTATGTCAATACTTTAAACCCACGCCCTAAGCCTCAGAGTCACGAGGGAAAAGAGACAACTCAGCACTCTGTCAATTGGGTGATGGGAATGCTCTCTACCAAAGAACATCAGGACATTTTTCAAGCTTTACTCCGTCCAGAAGATAAATTGTATTTAGTGCCAGTACCAGATAGTAATTCGGCTGATATTGCTGAATTAGCAAAGTTAGCTGGTGATATCTGTCCAGAATTGCGCTTTTGCAGCACATATCCAGATTTATCATTAGCATTAGATGCTGCTTTTACTCCAACAGATAACTTGGTCGTTTTATGCGGTTCCCTATATCTAATAGGGCATTTTTTAGGAATGGGTAATGAGTAATAGTTGCTCCCAATTACCAATCAGGATTTAAGGATGAAAGGATGTGCAGGATTAATCTAGATGATTCTCCAATCAATCATGTTCATGCTTTAATCTGAGAATCTTGCTCCCAATCAGGATTTAAGGATTTTTGGATGTGCAGGATTAATCTTGATGATTCTCAAATCAATCATGTTCATCCTTTAGTCTGAGAATCTTGCTCCCAATCAGGATTTAAGGATTTTTGGATGTGCAGGATTAATGTTGATGATTCTCAAATCAATCATGTTAATCCTTTAATCTGAGAATCTTGCTCCCAATCAGGATTTAAGGATTTTTGGATGAGTAGGATTAATGTTGATGATTCTCAAATCAATTATGTTCATTCTTTAGTCTGAGAATCCTGCTCCCAATCAGGATTTAAGGATTTTTGGATGTGCAGGATTAATCTTGATGATTCTCAAATCAATTATGTTCATCCTTTAATCTGAGAATCCTGATCTTCATTACCGATTATTCCACTGTTGCGCTGCATCTTCTACGGCTTTATCTACTGTCTTTTCACCTAGCATAGCTGCTTGCAAGTTCTCGTAAATTGCCTTTTGCAGTTTTTTGAAATCCTTGAGTGTCGGGGTTAATATCTCTGAGTGTTGTAGCTGTTTAGCACTGGTAACTCTTGCTTGTTCAACTGTTGTGGCATTAGCTGCAACCTCTCGAAAGTAGCTGTCAGCTAGTGCTTTGATTGTCGATGGTAGAACATTCGCAGCTTTAGCAAAAGCTAGCTGGTTTTCGTCATTGGTGACAAATAGGGCAAATTTCACAGCGGCGTCAGGGTTTTTGGACTCGCGGGGAATAACTATGTTCATCACGGCGACATTTTTCTTGCCTGTATCACCTGTGAGTTGGGGAGCTATAGCCGAAGCTTGAGCGATTGTCGGGGCATTATTAGCGATCGTCTTGAGAAATTCTGGGCCAGAAGCTAACAACGCTGTCTGACCAGCTTGGTATAAATCAATAGCATGACGATGTCCCTGTGTCAATGATTCTTTAGGAAGCAGCCGTTTTTTATACATATCTACCCAATATTGAAATGCTGCCTTGCCTTGTGGGGAATTAAACGCCGCTTTACCCTCGGTATCTACTAGTGTAACTCCCATCTGCACAAAGGATTCCAGCACTTCGCCGGAATCTTGCGGTACAAAAGTCACAAAAAATGCATATTTCCCTGTCTTATCTTTAATTTGTTGTGCCACTTTGGCTAATTCTGCGTAAGTGGCAGGCGCTTTGCTGATACCTGCCTGTTTTAATAAATCGGTGTTATAAATAGTTAGCCGGGTGGTGAGGTACCAAGGAATCCCAAAGCTCTTGCCATTGAGCGTGCTTGCCTTCCAGATATTTGGCAGATAGGAGGAGCGTACGTCCTTTGAGACTTTTGCATCTAAATCTAACCAGGCATTTCGTCCTGCAAGTTGGGAAGCGAAATCTGGGTTGAGGTTGACAACATCAGGTGGCGTTTTTGCTGACACAGCTGTTAAAATTTTGTTCTCCATAGCAGCCCAAGGTATATCCACCCAGTTAACCTTGATACTAGGATTTCGAGATTCAAATGTTGCAATTAAGCTTTGGAAGTAGTTGGTAAACTGGGGTTGGAGTTGCATTGTCCAAAACTCAATAGTTGCTGCTTTAGATGAAGCTTGTTTTGTGCCTGTGCCAACGTTAAGAGTGCTGCAACTTACAATCCAACTGGTGAATAAGCCAAGCAGTACACAAACAGTTAGCTGTTTAAATTTTCGCATTTTAATCATCGTACTAGTAGTTTTACGGTTGATCGGGGTGAAAAGTTATGTATAGTTGTCGAGATTATAGGCTAAATCAATTACTTGATACCAAGATCGTTTTCAATAGTATTTAAATTTTCCATTTAGCAATCTAGTGGGCAAAACTGTGGTCAGAAGCTTCAAACTCAAAAGTCTATTTGGTAATTCTAATAAAGGGGTTGGCATTGAACTGGCGCCAGAACGAGTCAATGTAGTCCAGCTACGCAAGCAACGCCAAGGTTTGAAATTAGAGACTTTCACATCGGTATCGGTTCCCGAAGGCATAGTTAGTGATGGTCAAATTGCTGATCCTGCAGCAATGGCGCAACTAATCCAGCAGGCCTTGGCTGAAAGTAAAATCAAGACATCTCGTGTTGCTACTTGTGTTCCCGGAAGAGATTCTATTGTGCGTCTGATACCTGTACCAGCAGAGTTAGATGACAGGGAATTACGGGAGATGGTGTTAAATCATGAGGCGGCTTTATATTTACCCTATCCCCGTGAAGAAGCTGATGTGGATTATCAGAAACTTGGGTACTTTGTAGATGAGGATGGCATAGAAAAAGTACAGGTGCTTTTGGTTGCTACTCGTAAGGAGGTGACAGATACCTACGTGAGTACATTTGAGCAGGCAGGATTACAAATTGATGTTTTAGAGATTAACAGTTTTGCTCTAATTCGGACTATTCGTGATCAGCTGCGACTATTCGGGCCCCAAGAAGCAGCGGTGCTAGTTGATATCGAGTTCGATAGCACAGAAATTGCCATCATCGTTAATGGAGTACCACAATTTTCCCGTACGGTGCCCATAGGTACTTATCAACTGCAAACTGCTTTATCGAGGGCAATGAACTTACCCACATCACGAGATATGGAAATGTTGCAGGGCATGACTATTCCTTCAACTCCCATAGATGGAGGCAAAACTGGCGTCACCGGTATTAATCCTGGTATGGCTGCCATGTTGAGAGTGTTGGGAGAACTATCAGATGAACTGCGGCGTTCCATCGATTTTTACCTCAATCAAAGTGAAAATTTGGAAGTAGCGCAGATTCTACTGGCTGGCCCTGGGGGGGGACTCCAACAGTTAGATGAGTTTTTTACTCAAAGATTGAGTTTGCCAACTACCCAAATAGATCCTATAGGGTCTTTGTCTTTGGAAGTTGACGCGGAAAAATATCCCCTGGCGCTACGCCCTGGGTTGGGGATAGTACTTGGTTTAGGAATGCGGGAGGTATGACCGAATGTACAGTCTGGATATTAACTTTCTTAAAGACCGCCCAGCTTATCAGAAAAACTCTGACAAAAAGCCAGGAAAACCGGTTCAGATTGGGGATTTAAGGCCAGTTTATCTGGGAGTTGGCATAGGTTTGTGTTTTCCACTGTTGGTGGCCTCTGGTTGGTTGTTTTTGCAAACTCAAAGTGGCAATTTAGCGCAGGAAATAGCAAAACTAGAACAGGAAAAAGCGGAGTTAGACTCAAAAATCGGCAACATTAACAAAATCCAGAAAGAAACGATCGCTATTCAAGGAGAAACTCAAGCTTTAGTCACTGTGTTTGATCAGATTCGTCCTTGGTCTGCAATGTTGCAAGATTTGCGCGATCGCATCCCCGCCCTAGTGCAAATCGATAACATCAGGCAAATAGCGCCTATTGTCCCCACCAAGGGAGAAGCACCAACTAATACCGCTGGGGGATTAGAAATTAACGGATTTGCTAGCTCCTTTAATGATGTCAACGATTTCTTGCTGAGTCTGGAACAATCTAAGTTCTTAAAGTCCTCAGAAAGCAAAATTATTACAGCAGAGTTAGTAGATGCTCCATTACAAGTAGATTCTAATAGAAGTTCTGTGCCAATTAAACCACCGAAAATAGTCAAATACACTATTCAATCGAGCCTGACTGAGGTTCCAGCATCTCAGCTAATTCAGGAGTTAGAGAAAAAAGGCACAGTGGGACTAGTGGCTCGAATTCGCAGTATGCAACAAACAGGAGTCATTCCAAAATGACGTTTAGTGATGATTTGAGTTTTGCAGAACACGGCGGGGCGTTTGATGAAGGCACATCACCCTATCCTGTCGTCTTTGGTATTTCTTTCACACCCCAAATCATTGGCATCATAGTGGGGTCTTTGGGACTTTTGGGAGCAGGCTATATGTTCCTAAACCTAGTGATGCCAACCTTGGAGAGCTATCAGCAACAGCAAGTAAAAAATAGCGAACTTCTAGTAGAAATTGACCAAAAGAAAATCAAAGTCCAACAGGCTGACAAGATCAAAGAAGAGTTAGCTCAAGCAAAGCAGCAAAAAATTCAGGTTTTAAGTTTATTCGCTAACGAAAAAGCCTTGAGTACCTTACTGCTAGATACAAATCGCTTGGTTCAGTCAGGCGCTAAAACTCCTGGAAATGGCGTGGGCGCTCAACTGAAGAAGTTTGTGCCATCTGCCAATAAACCAGAAATAGTTACTGATGGCACTCTAGGACTACAAGTCGATAACAAGCTAAAACGCAGCAACATCAATGTGGAAATTGTCGGCACCTTTGAACAAACACAATCGATTATGCGTAACATTGAGCGGTTGCAGCCCTTGATGATAGTTAAAGACTTTCAAACAAAATTGGAACCACCAGAGGCTATTTCCCCAGAAGACAAAAACAAAAGAATGCGGAACGGCCCAGTAGAGATTACAACATCCTTCCAGTTGCAGGCATTAATGCCACTTAGTCCAGAAGATGCAGCAGCAATAGCAGCAGATACAGCAGCTAAAGCGAAGGGACAGAAGTAACAAAAAAGTGCTGAGTTCTATTAGCCTAGCCCGTGGTGAGTTCTGAGTAGAAACAATCATACTCAGCACCCAGCACTGACTACTCAGCACTAATTAGAGATGCGGCTACTTAAAGATTCTTGGTCAACACGGTTTTAATTAAGGTGAGGAATGAACTGTGAAACAGGTTCACGGTAACAGTTTAATATCGGGTGCTGCTACTTTTGTATTGTTGGCAGCTCAACCAGTGTGGGCACAGACTACTACAATTACTGATGTACAGCTAAATCCAGTAGATGGTGGAATTAGCGTGGTTTTGAAAGCTTCTGCCGGCAATCGCCCGCAAGTTTTTACCACCAAAAAAGGTAAAGCCTTAGTTTCAGATATTATTAACACTCAACTGCGTTTACCACAAGGTAATAGTTTCCGCAAAGAAGAACCCGCACCGGGAATTGCCTTAGTTGAGATCAGTCAGCTTGATGGTAATAGCATCCGGGTGACGGTGACTGGCAGCAACAACATACCCAGCAGCCAAGGAGTGGTGCGAAAGCAAGACGGCATTACCCTCGGCTTTACACCATCTACTGACACCACAGCATCGGCACCAACAACGCCAACAGCAACCAAACCGCCTGCATCTACCCCAGTCCAGGTTGCTCAAAAGCAAGATGTTCTTGTCCCCAACCCAGAAGTTACAATTGACGGCCGACCTGCACAACCTGCGGGAATCGGTCAACCTTATAATCAAGCTCCACCTTTCTTGCCCAGAGCCGTCGCTCCACCGGTGGGAGATATTTCTATCGCCACTACTGATGCCTCTCCCAGTAATATTGACTTGGGAACTCAAGAACGTGTTCCTCGCTTAGTGCTGCGAGATGCTCCAGTTAGAGAGGTTTTGTCATTGTTGGCCCGTGCTGCTGGGATGAACTTAGCTTACATAGGCGGCGAAGGAGCGCAGCCTCCAGGAGGTCAGCCTATCCCTGGTAATAGTACACCAACAATTTCTCAAACCATCTCTCTAGATATAGAAAATGAGCCAGTGCAAGATGTATTTAACTATGTCTTGCGCCTGAGTGGTTTAGAAGCTAACCGCAGTGGACGCACGATTTTTGTTGGGGCTAAACTACCTAATTCCACCCGTGATGTGGTGATGCGTAACCTGCGACTTAATCAGGTAACGGTGGGAGTCGCCCTGAATTTTTTGGTCGGCTTGGGGGCAGAAAGTGCCATTAGCCGGGAACGACTTGTTACTAGTGTCAATGCTGTGGCTGTGGGCGCTGGAGCCGCTCCTATCACCCAAACTCAAACGACCACAGAAACTAAACTGGAAACTCAACGGGCTGAGTTTAAAGATTCTAATCCCTTACTCAGAGGTATACAGGCACTAGGTGACGAGCGCACGAATTCCGTTACCTTGATTGGTTCTCCCCGGTTACTTGACATTGCAGTGGCTCAATTAACTCAGCTAGATATCCGCCGTCGTCAAGTTGTCGTTAATGTCAAAATAGTCGACATTAACCTGACTAACACGGATGAGTTCAGCACCAGTTTTTCTTTTGGCGTTGGTGACAATTTTTTCTCAAGTAGTGGAGGCGTAGCGAATGTTAACACAGGTAGAACTAGACCACCAACTACAACAGAAATAAATAACAGTTTGACAAGTGCACCAACAATCGACGATCCCGCCGGAGATTTCACCAACCCTGTGCAGTTTTCTCGCAATTTTCTCTCTCAGCTACAGGCTACTGTCACCAACGGCAATGCCAAGATTTTGACTGACCCAAGTTTAATTGTGCAAGAAGGTCAAACGGCTAATGTCAACTTGACCCAAGAAGTGATTGGCAAGTTCACAACAACTACAACTGACAACGGCAGCGGTGTTCTCAGAGAAGTGAGCGAGGTGACCAAGGAGAAAATTGGTTTAACTGTAGCTGTTAAAATTGAGCGAATTGACGACAATGGTTTTGTCGCTCTATCGGTTGCTCCTATTGTTAAAGCAGTCGGAAATACAGCAACTACAGGCGATGGGGAGATTGCTTTGATATCAGAACGCTCGCTGAATTCTGGCATAATTCGCCTGCGAGATGGTCAGACGCTAATTCTCAGTGGGATTATTCAAGATGAAGACCGCACAAGTATATCCAAGATTCCTATCTTGGGTGATATTCCGTTGATTGGTGCGCTGTTCAGAAGTACAACCAAAAATAATCTGCGTAAAGAGGTGATTGTGTTGCTCACACCTCAGATTATGGATGACACGCAGAATTCTGCCTATGGCTATAATTATACCCCCAGTCCACAGGTGCGGCAAATCTTTGAGCGCCGTGGCTTGAAGGCGCCTGGTAAGCAATAAGATGGGGTGCAAAACTCTATAGCCTTGGTTTGGTTTGATGTATTTCGATACCCGTAGCGCTGGGTTTCGGCATCAAAAGTTTGAAACCCCTGAATTTATTGATGGGGTTTCTTTCCTGCCTCCTCATGGATTTTTCATTGGTTCAGTACTGCAAAACTATTAGCATTTGATTCTGATTTCTTCTCTTTTTAGTTTTGGCTTCATACCCATAGTTGGTTTTACTAAGTACTTTTTCCTAGTTTTCTGGTGGTTTAGAGTACAACAAGCACCCAAAAATCACAAAAAATCCTGAAATCCATATAAATTAATGGTTTCATCTATCCACTTCTGGCTACAACACCTTAGAATGATTCATTGAAAAGTCGAGCCTATGGGATTTGCAGACATTTTGCGTGTAAATGCTCCCAAGGGCCGATTTTGGTAAATCTCCAAACAGAGATTTTGGTAAAGATGCAACAAATATCTGTAGAGAATCTCAAGTAAACCTCAAGGAGTTTGATATGAACAAGGGTGAATTAGTTGATGCAGTAGCTGAAAAAGCTGGTGTTACTAAAAAACAAGCTGATCAGGTCTTAACAGCCGCTTTAGAAACGATTATTGAGGCTGTCTCCTCTGGTGATAAGGTAACGCTGGTGGGATTTGGCTCTTTTGAATCACGGGAACGTAAAGCCCGTGAAGGTCGCAACCCGAAGACCAATGAAAAAATGGAAATTCCAGCGACGAAGGTTCCTGCCTTCTCTGCTGGAAAGATGTTTAGAGAACGGGTAGCACCCCCAAAATCTTAGGTTCTGCCTTAGGGAACTTGTTTTTGATGCGGCAACCTGCACACGGGGGAAATTTAGCCTGGGCAGCAGCACTGGCTGGCTGTCCCCCTGAGGCTATTCTGGATTTTTCTGCTAGTATCAGCCCTTTGGGCCCGCCAAATAGCGCGATCGCCGCTATTATGTCCCAACTTGGCAATCTCAGGCATTATCCAGACCCCAATTATAGTGAACTGAGACTAGCTCTCAGTCACTTTCATCAACTGCCGCCTGAGTGGATTCTGCCGGGTAACGGCTCTGCAGAATTACTTACTTTGGTAGGTAGAGAATTATCTCAATTAGCCGCAACAATGTTAATTACTCCAGCCTTTGGCGACTATTACCGTACCCTGGCAGCGTACGACGCTAAAGTTCTGGAGTTTTCTCTATTTAGTCCTGAGCAACAAGTGATGAGTTATGAGTTACCAGATTTACTCAGCACTCACCACGGGCTACGCCCCGCTACGCTAACGGTACTCACCACTGACTGTGGGTTACTGCTGAATAACCCCCATAACCCAACAGGAAAGCTATTTTCGCGGGAGTCCATTTTGCCTTATCTAGAGCAGTTTGCTTTGGTGGTGGTGGATGAAGCGTTTATGGATTTTGTGCCGCCCTCTGAGGAACAAAGCCTGATTTCGGTGGTGCAGGAATATAGAAATTTAGTGGTATTGCGATCGCTCACAAAATTTTATAGTCTTCCAGGATTGCGACTAGGATATGCTCTGGCTCACCCTGACTGCCTAGCTAAATGGCAGCAATGGCGAGATCCCTGGCCTGTAAACACCCTGGCGGCAGCGGCGGCAATTGCGGCACTTCAGGATCGAGAGTTTCAAGAGCAAACCTGGAAATGGCTACCACCTGTACGAAACCAACTCTTTCAGGGTTTAGCCTCAATTCCCGAATTGCAACCGGAAAACAGCGCTGCTAATTTTTTGCTGGTGGAATCAAAACGGTCAACTTCCCAGTTACAACAACAATTACTCCGGCAGCAGCAGATTTTAATTCGCGATTGCCTTAGCTTTAAAGAACTAGGCGATCGCTTTTTCCGCATTGCTGTACGTTCTGAGTCCGATAACCAGCGCTTACTAACAGCTCTCAAATCCTTGCTGCGTTCTGAATTCTGAGTTTTTTGTCAGTTGCCAGTTGCAAAGAAGAAACAACTGACAATTGACAACTAACAACTGACTATTGACTATTGACAAATGACTATTGACTACGATGTTGTAATTATTGGCGGCAGTCTTGCCGGACATTCCGCAGCCTTAGCTGCAACCCAACTACATGCCACAGTCGCCTTAGTAGAACCGAAAATCAACCACGGGTTGATTCATCACCACACACTAAACGAAATCGGCAAAATGGTGCAGCAGTTGCATAATGCGGTAAATCTTGGGATTCATCCCTCACAGGCTAATACCATACCAGAAATTTATCTTAACGGAGCAACCCCCCCCACCCCAGCCTCCTCAGAAAAATCGCCAATATCTACGGATTGGTCAAAAGTGATGCTATCTTCTCAAGGGATAGTTTCAAATCTTGCAGAACTAAATTCTCCTGCCAACCTAGCCGCTTTAGGGGTGGACGTCATCTTTGGCAATGGTCAATTTCATTCTTCACCCCAACTAGCTTTTGCTGTCAGCGATGCCTACGACGGGCTACGCCAACGCCTATTACACGCACGCACCTATTTGCTTGCTGGTGGTTCAAGTCCAGCAATTCCCAAAATTGACGGACTACAAGCCACTGGCTACCTCACTCTAGCTAATATTTGGCAATCCCTAAAAGAACCAAACCCGCCCCAAAATTGGGTAATTATGGGTGGTGTCCCCCAAAGCATTGAAATTGCTCAAAGTTTAGCGCAGTTAGGTTACAGCGTCACCCTGATAGTTAAACACCCCTATATTCTTTCCTCTATTGACCCAGAAATAGCCCAGTTGCTTCAGGCACAATTAGAAGTTGATGGCGTGCGCGTCCTGACCCAAACATCAGTAACCCAGGTGCGGCGAATTGAGGGTAAAAAGTGGATTCAAGCAGGAGATAAAGCAATTGAAACTGATGAAATTTTAATAGTAACTAAACAGCAGCCAAATCTAGAATCTCTAAATTTGGCAGCAGTAGGTGTTAAATGGCATCAGCAACGCTTGCTGGTAAATGATAAACTGCAAACCACTAACCGCCGTATTTACGCCTGTGGTGATGTAATTGGTGGTTATGACCTTGCTAACATCGCCAATTATGAAGCCAGCATCGCTCTGAAAAATGCCCTCTTTTTCCCTAGAACTGCCGTTAATTATCAATGCATACCTTGGGCGGTATTTACTCAGCCGATGCTAGGGCAAGTAGGTTTGACTGAAGCGCAAGCCAAAGATCAATTTAGTCAAGATAAAGTTTTAGTTTTACGAAAATATTTTAAATCAGTAACAGCATCTCAACTCCGAAGCGAAATTACGGGTATTTGTAAAATAATTGTTCTCGAAAATGGGGAAATTTTGGGAGCTACCATATTGGGGGCAGAAGCGGCAGAATTAATTAATTTGATTGCTTTGGCAATGTCCCGAAAAATTCCCGTCAAACATTTAGCAAGTTTATTTCCTGCCTATCCCAGTTTTTCAGAAATCATAGAACAAACAGCAGGAGAATGGAGCAAACAACGGCTAAATAGAAACACCGCCCTGCAAGACCTTCTAGAAGACTTTTTCCAGTTTCGCCGCGATTGGAATTTGTAATTAGCACTAGTACAGCGTCATCCGTGACAGGTTAAGGAAATTTTACATTTTGATGCCTTTAGGTAATTTGGCTTAACCATCTGGCAACTAAAGATTTGAGATTGGGGATTTTTGTGGGTAAATGCAGTTATCAAAAATCTAGCTAATTCTCCTCAATCCTACTCATTTTTATAGCTATATAAGAATAATGAGTAAGTTTTTTGAACTTGGTTTTAAGAAAGCTATTCTCACAGTATAATCAAGTTATGAAGCTAGTTGAACGTCATATCATGACCAAAAACCATCCTTTCTGGTCAGACATTGACCACAAGGCTTTTTTGTCTAAAAATTTGTTTAACTTAGCTAATTACTATTATCGTCAATATTTCTTTCAACACCACCAGAAACTAAACTTTAATCAACTCTATCACCAATTGTCTCAAACCGACGACTACAAAGCTTTACCAACAAAAGTTAGTAAGCAA
>NZ_JACJRJ010000045.1 GCF_014697195.1 Cylindrospermum sp. FACHB-282
TGGGTAATGGGTAATGGGTAATGGGTAATGGGTAATGGGTAATGGGTAATGGGTAATGGGTAATGGGTAATGGGTAATGGGTAATGGGTAATGGGTAATGGGTAATGGGTAATAGAAATCAATCACCTCTTAGACAATCCCTAATCACCAGTTAGCAAGCCCTAATCCCCTTTTGCCCAATTGCCTATCATCTATCACCCATCACCTATCACCCATCACCAATTACCTATCACCCATCACCTATCACCAATTACCAATTACCAATTACCAATTACCAATTACCTATTACCTATTACCAATACTTATGTACTTGACATCAAAACCAGTGCAACAACTGCCCGCTTTCAAGCTCAAGTTACCATTTGTGGGGGAAAGTAAGGGTAGTTATCGGACTCAGCAACCATTACCAGGATGCCCGATTATGCCCCCATGTCTGCAATTGCGCCAGTATCAGCAACAAGCGATCGCAGGCTGGTTTGCTAATAACGGCAGAGGAACGCTAAAAATGGCTACTGGTAGTGGTAAAACTATCACTGCACTGGCGATCGCTTGTGAATTGTACCAACAGATAGGCTTACAAGTTTTATTGGTGGTGTGTCCCTATCGTCATCTTGTCAGCCAGTGGGCGCGAGAATGTGATAAATTTAACTTGCAGCCAATTTTAGCCTTCGAGAATTTACGCAATTGGCAAAGTCAACTTTCCACCCAAATCTATAATCTGCGTTCTGGTTCTCAAGAGTTTGTGACGGTGATAACCACCAACTCTACTTTAATTGGCGATGGCTTTGGTTCACAACTCAAGTATTTTCCCGCCAAGACTTTAATTATCGGTGATGAAGCCCATAACTTAGGCGCACCAAGGTTAGAGGAAAGTTTACCCCGCCGTGTTGGGTTGCGACTAGCTTTGTCAGCGACACCGGAGAGGTATTTTGATGATGGCGGTACTCAATCATTATTTGATTATTTCGGCCCGGTGCTACAACCAGAGTTTACCTTGCGGGATGCGATCGCACAAAATGCTTTGGTACACTATCTCTATTATCCCGTGCTTGTGGAGTTGACAGAGGCTGAAAGCATTGCTTACTTAAAGTTAACCAAAAAAATCGGCCGTTCTCTACTTTATCGAGAAAGAGAAAATGGCAATGGTGGAGACTTTGAAGACAACGAAGATATCAAATCGTTATTGATGCAACGCGCCAGGTTAATTGGTGCAGCAGCCAATAAATTAACCGCTTTGCGGGAATTAATGGCAAATCGCCGCCAAACCACTCACACCCTTTTTTATTGTAGCGATGGTTCACAAGATGCAGGACAACGTTCATCTTTGCGTCAACTCAAAGCCGTTGCTAAAATTTTGGGAATAGAATTGGGATACAAAGTCAGCACCTACACCGCTCATACCTCTTTACAAGAAAGGGAAGCTTTGCGCCTGCAATTTGAAAGCGGCGAGTTACAAGGTTTAGTAGCGATTCGCTGTTTAGATGAAGGTGTTGATATTCCGGCAATTCAAACAGCTGTCATTTTATCAAGTTCTGGTAATCCCCGTCAATTTATTCAGCGCCGGGGACGAGTTTTGCGCCCTCACCCTGGTAAAGAACGCGCCACCATCTTTGACATGATTGTTTTACCACCAGACTTAGACAGAGAAACCATTGAAGTAGAACGCAACTTGTTAAAAAAGGAATTGCGGCGCTTTGTGGAGTTTGCTGATTTAGCCGATAACGCCGGCGAAGCAAGGATGAAGTTGCTAGATTTGCAGAAGCGCTATGGGCTATTGGATCTTTAATATAGAATTTAGATTGCAGAAAAAGAAACGGCGTTTATCTACATCTATAGGTGGTTAGAAACATCCGATTTTATATTTTTTTTTGTAAAATTACTTCTAAAGTTAGAGCAGAAGATGCGCTGATATGAAATAATAGACAATATAGAACAGTCAATATAATGGGGGCTAAGTCAAATTTTATTGAAAGCACAACTTCCCATTATAAAGCTTGACAACAAGCATAACATAGCGCCTCCAAAAAATAAAGCTTTTTCTAGCAAAAAATTTTCAATTTACCAACTACAATTTGCCAAATCTCCTGCTGACTAAAAACGGTTAAAATAGGGAAAACATATATCTAAAAACCGAGATGTCACAAGAGGCAATCATCGATGATGTGCAAGAACCAATTACCAGCGCACCGCCAGAAGTAAGACAAATAATTGAGAAGGTGTGGAGAGTAGAGAAAAGACGACTAGATCGCAAACTCAAAAGTCCTATTATTGATGAGATTTTAGATATAGTGAAGGAAGCGGTACAATGAAGCTGACTTCAATTAAATTATGTAATTTTCGCTCTTTTTATGGCAGAACTCCAGAGATAAATCTGGCTGGTGGCAATGAACGCAACACCACAATTATTCACGGCAATAATGGAGCCGGAAAAACCAGTCTATTGAATGCCTTTACTTGGGTGTTATATGAAAAATTTAGTGCAGCTTTTGCATCAACAGAGCAGCTAGTAAATAAAAGAGCGATCGCCGAATCTCAACCAGGACAACCGGTAGAATGTTCAGTAGAACTTGGTTGGGAACATGAAAACACCCGCTACCGAGCTAAACGCGCCTGTCGAGTTTATAAAAATACTCATGAAATAGAAGCTGGGAAAACGCAGCTAACTTTGTGGGTAGGTGGAGATGATGGTAAATGGAATATTCCCAATCAGTTACCAGACGAAATCATCACCCAGATTTTACCAGCGAGTTTACATCAATATTTTTTCTTTGACGGCGAGAGGATTGAAGAAATAGTCCGTTCTGATCAAAAAGCCGAAATTGCCGAAGCAATCAGAACTTTTTTAGGTGTAGAAGTAATTGAACTTTCAATCAAACACTTGAAAGATGCCAAGAAAAATTTAGAAGCAGACTTAAAAAACATCGGTGATGCGGAAACAAAACAGTTATTGATTCAGCAAGAAAAGCTAGAAATTGACATTGAAATTATCACCCAGCGCCAAACGGAAATCAAACAAGACTTAGAACATCAACAGACATTTAAAAAAGAAGTCAGTAACCGATTGCGAGAACTTAGCGCCGTCAAAGAATTGCAAGAAAGACGTCAGAGTTTGGAATCTCAGAGAGATGCCAATCGGGAAGAACGGAAGAAAACAAAGGAAACTTTGAAAAAAGTCATCTCTGCGCGAGGTTACACAGTTCTGTTATCAGAAACTACAACCCAGTTTCGGGAGATATTCACAGATTTAAAACAGCGCGGTGAATTAACAGCGGGAATTTCGCGGGAATTTGTGAATGAGTTGCTAAAATCCGAACGTTGTATTTGTGGTGCAGATTTACAAGACGGTAGTCATTCCCATCTGAACGTCAAAACATTGCTAGATAAAGCAGGTTCTTCAACAGTAGAAGAAACAGCAATTCGCATGAGTGCCCAAGTAGATGAAATTGATAAGCAAGCAACATCGTTTTGGGAAGAAGTAGATAGAGAACAAAGGAGAATTAAGCAGTTATCAGAAAATATAAATCAAGTTGAAATTGAATTAGATGGCATTCAAGAACAACTGCGAAAAAATCCCAATGAAGAAATCAGCAACTTACAGAAACGCTTAGACGAAATTGAAGCAAAAATTGATGAATTAAATCGAGAACAGGGTGGAAATCAACAGGAAATCGCTCACCTAAAAACAGAAATTGATGACTTAGTCAAAAAAATCGCCAAGCAAAAACAAAATGAAACAAAGCAATCGTTAGCACAACGACGCATCAATGCTACTCAAGACGCTATCGAACGTTTATCAGAAATCAAAAATCGTCAAGAAAAACAGTTTCGTGTGCAATTAGAAAAGCGGGTGCAGGAAATCTTCTCAGAAATTTCTTTTACTCCCTACCTTCCCAAAATCAGCGAGAAATATGAACTGAGTTTGGTAGAAAGTACGACGGGTATCGAAGCACCAGTTGCAGCTTCCACGGGAGAAAATCAAATTCTCAGTTTATCTTTTATCGCCAGCATCATTGATAAAGTGCGGGAATGGAGTGAGAAACGAAAAATGATTATGGTTCCTGATAGTAGCACTTTCCCTATTGTGATGGATTCACCTTTTGGTAGTTTGGATGCAAATTCTCGCCGACACATTGCCAGAACAATCCCTAAATTAGCAAATCAGTTAATTGTGTTAGTGACTAAGACGCAATGGCGGGGTGAGGTGGAGGAGGAAATAGCAGCGAAAATTGGTAGAGAATATGTGTTAACTTACTATTCTTCTAAGCCTGATTGCGAACAGGATTATATTCAGTTAGGTGGAGAGAGATACCCTTTGGTGCGTCAAAGTCCAAATGGATTTGAGTATACTGAAATTATTGAAGTTGAACGGAATAGGTAAACTCAGATTTTGCACCAATTGCTAAAAGCCGTGAACTAAAGTTCCGGCTGTAAGCATAAACCAGTTAAAACTGGTTAA
Organism: Cylindrospermum sp. FACHB-282; assembly: GCF_014697195.1. Taxonomy (GTDB): domain Bacteria; phylum Cyanobacteriota; class Cyanobacteriia; order Cyanobacteriales; family Nostocaceae; genus Cylindrospermum. The sequence continues at coordinate 4,457 of NZ_JACJRJ010000045.1, forward strand.
AAGTTTTGTTTTAGTTAGCTTAAGCTTTCAGGGCTAAATTTATTTAAGGGCTAATTGACAAAGGCAGTTTTTCCCACAGGAGGAAGTTATGGTTGCTAGTCCAGACAAAAATTATCTGACTCCCCAGGAATACCTGGAATAACTATATCTGAAAAGGGGCCGTTTCACTACCCGGATGTTCTAGTAAGTTGTCATCCGAAGGACAAACAAGCAATTAAATTTATTCAATATCCTTGTTTAATTGTCGAAGTCCTTTCTCCTAGTAACGTAAGTTGCTAGTTAGGAAAACTGTCAGAATCAGGATGTCCAGGATTAAAGGATGAACAGGATGAAAACTGGGATTTAATCACCAATTACCTATTGCCCATTACCTATTACCAGCAACTTGGGTTATATTGAGGGGGATGAAGTGCATTTAACTAGTGTTGATTTCCGCTTTCCTATATCTTTGGTTTATGAGGATGTGCTGTTGTCGATCTAATACCGCTATATAATTAACAGTTTTCATATCAATAGCTGAACCCGCAGTAAGTAAGTAGGCGAAAAGAAATCAAACTATGTTAAGCAAAGTAAAAACTATTGAAATTTGCTCGTAGTGAGGGCTTCAGCCCTCACTACCAACCTTGAATTATTTACGCCAACCTACTTTGCAGGATGGTTGGTGGCGGTGGATAATTTGTTTGTTTAGGCGATCGGATTTTCTGGTTGGTATATTGCGCTTGAATGTGCGATCGCTTTTCGTTTTCGGTTATGATAGCAACAACGTAGATATTAACATCATGGCTGCAAACAGGATCAAAATTGCTAAAGATAAGGCTGAGTTGGTGAAATCGCTAGTAGCATCCAAAGAAACAACTGGCCCTTTTCAGACTTATGTAGAGGTAATGGTGTTTGCAGCAGCATTAGGGGTCAAATATAAAAAACGTGTTCCTACTGGAGAAACTACAAAAAAAGAACCTTCTCCAATTCCACAAGAAAATTTTGCTTCATTAGGGTATGACAAAATCATTAACTTATTAGGAATCACGGAGACACACGATATAGAAATACTTGCATCTAGAGAAGAAGAATATGAGGATAAACGCACTCAAATATTTGAAGAGTATGCTAATGGAGGACTGGAAATATTACAAAATGAATTGCGGGGAGTCCTGGACTACACAGCACAAATTCTAGTAATTTTGATTGCTGCAAGAGACAGTAAAGAAAACACAGAAGAGGAATTTGATTTAAGCAAATTCTTAAATTGAGATATTTTTGTTTAATTTTATAGTAAAAAAAATATGAATAATCTTAGAGAGTATTGTCAAAGGTTTTCTCAGTTAAATGTGAGTAGTAGTCGTAAGCGTGGTAGTGCTCAACACAAACCTATATTGCTTTTATCTGTAATCGATTTGATTGCACAAGGTATCATTACTAATAATAAAATTCCAGTTTCAGATGATTTGATTCAAACCTTTGATAAATATTGGAATTTAATTGGGTCTCAATCTTACAAAGGGGGTTTGCACTATCCATTTTTCCATCTGCAAAATGAAGGTTTTTGGTACTTAAGTAAGATTTAAACATGGGTTCAATGGTTTACAGCCAAAAACACCTAACAAGTTAAAAGAGGCTGTCGAATACGCATATTTAGACAATGAACTATTTATTTTTCTACAAAATGAAGCTTCTAGAAAAGAACTAATTGATGCACTTATTATGGCTTTTTTTTCTGATGATGAAAATAAAATTGAAGGAATTTTACAAGTAAATCAAAGCTGGCAAAATTACTCGGATAAGGAAGATAAACAAATTGATTATAGTAATTTAGACATTAATCCCAGATGGAGTTTTAGAAGAACAATAGTTAGAAACGCTTTTTTCAGAATATCTGTTGTACGTATATATGAAAATAGATGTGCTTTTTGTGGACTAAAAGTTATTAAAAACGGCAATCAAAATATTGTAGATGGCGCACATATAAAGCCATTTTCACAATTCTATGATAGTAGAATTCACAATGGAATATCACTTTGTAAAAATCATCACTGGGCATTTGATATGGGTTGGTTTTCTGTAGATAATCAATACAAAATTATAATTAGTAATGACTTGGAAGAAGTATCTCCCCACGCTAAACCTATGAAAGATTTCCACGGTGAAAAACTACTTCTACCCAAGACAGAGCAACTTTTTCCAGAAATGGAAGCGTTGGAATGGCATCGTCAGAACATATTTAAAGCATAATTATAGAACTGGTGGAAGTCCTACATCTTTCAATTCAACAAACTTCCCATCAAAACCTATAGTTTTATCTTCTATAGTCCTAGCATCAGCTAAATCCTTACGCAGTTTAGCAAGTTCCATCTGATCATTAATTCCACCCAAAATATAAATCAGTAACTTCGTTGCTAAATCCTTTCCAGCAACCTGCACCCGCTTCTTATTTGGGTCATACAAAACGCCGTACCAAAGAGATTGAGGATACTCCATCCCACTAAATCCTCCTTGCTGGTCAAACTTCCGCAACTTCTTAAAAATAGCTGCTAGAGAAAACCCTTTTTTAAACACCAAAATTCCCAAAGCTTGGGCTAAAGCCACTTGAGAAACAGGACGGAAAAGCATATTTGCTTCACCTCCTTCCTTCTCAAAACTGAACCGACGCAAAACAGGTGTATCCTCATGTTCCAGAATCTTAAAACTAGGAAGGCTGGCTAAATAATCAAAAAGCTGGGTAAATTCCTCAATTCCCTCCTCAAGTTCATCATCCTCTGGACGCATGGGAATTAGACCTTTTTCTAAAGGTTTCCAATGAGGGAATTTTTGCCCCAAATATCGCTCTGACATATCTTGCAAAGCTTGCAGCGTCGTTAAAACTGTAGAATTTGCTGCTACTGTTGCACTATTCCAATTAACGCGATCATTACGATCTCCCTTTTCTTTTAAAAGCGGATGAGTAACCGCGATTTTCCTCGCTACAATCGAAAAACCATCATCCTCATTTAGCTGTGCTAACTGACCTTTAGTTAAGGGTGCAGCCATGAGATTAACATGAACAAAAATCGATCTCACCCGTCGCCTTGCTTCGTTGCGAGTTTCCCCAGGTGCAACCGCACAGATAAACTCAATACCAATTTTTTCTTTGGGTAAGCTTTGCAAATAAGCAGGGTCTACTTGGTACTTTTCTATCAAATCAGTTGCGGTAATAAAACTGTCGTCAGCCGATTTTTCTTTTTTATAGCGCTGAAGTTTGCCAGATTCGATTAAGTCCATCAACCCCTGCACACCCATCAGTCGGTGTTGACCATCCAAAGCATATATAGTGATATCATCCTCAGAAATATTTAGCAGACCGACTTTACCATCTTTGTCTAGAGGGGTGAAATCAGTAGTAGATTTGTTGGCGCGTCCATCTTTATCCCACTCAGCAGCTTTGGCATTATCCACCCAAGGTTGATTAATCACCACCAGCACAGGGGGAAATTTATGATTTTTTCGAGCTGCTAAATACTGTACTAGAGGCGCTTGACGTGACCAGTCAAGGGGACGCTGGCGAATTTCATCAATGCTATCTGCATCAATTTCGATATTGTCAGTCTCTGGATTATATTTCTTTTGAAGTAGGGGTAAACCAGAGGCGAAGTGTACCCGACTCGCAAACCATTCTAGGGTAACAGAACCTACATAAGCCTCAGTACCACCCATCTCGGTTTTTTGAACGAGAATCTGATCTTTTTTACCTAGAAAGTTCTCCAGCAGCAAGGCCAGTGACTGTTTATCCTTGTTTTCTTGTTCTAGGTACTCTTTAGCGATTTTAGTAGTTTTGTCAGATGTACTGTCTTTCATGTTAATTTTTAAAAACAAAATAGTGTAAGCTAGCTTAATCGTCTAAAGAAAGTTGCATATTAATAGTATAGTTTTTAAAAACTTTTTTTAGATCCGCGTAGGTAAGTTTTGCCTGTGTGGTTATGTGAATTCCATTGACTTAGATGGAACAAATGCAGTCACACCAATGTTTCCAGAGAGGTAGAGAGAAATGACTACAGCACAACAACCAGAAAATAAAGATCAGCAGAAACGTACTGTAGCAGAGTTAGTGGACTATATCCAAGCTCTCACCACTGAAATTCAAGAATTGTATTGTTTAGATGAGATACCTTGGGTTGTAGGCTATTCGGGTGGCAAAGATAGCACTGCTACTTTACAGCTTATCTGGAATGCGATCGCAGAACTACCACCTGAAAAGCGAATTAAGCCAATCCATGTTATTACAACAGATACGCTAGTAGAAAACCCTGTAGTCTCTGTTTGGGTACGCAAATCTTTAGAGCAGATGAAAGTAGCTGCCAAAGAAAAGGGAATGCCTATTGAACCCCATTTACTACAGCCAGAAATAAAAGAGACATTTTGGGTAAGTTTAATTGGTAAAGGTTATCCAGCACCACGAGGAAAATTTCGTTGGTGTACAGACCGCCTTAAGATTCATCCTTCTAACCGCTTTGTACGTGATGTAGTTAGAGTCAAGGGAGAAGTAATTCTTGTCTTGGGTACGCGCAAGGCTGAAAGTGTCAAACGTGCTATCTCAATGGAAAAACATCAAGTAGGTAGCTTAAAAGAACGTCTCAATTCTGATTCAAATTCGCTTAAAACCTTGCTTTATCATAGTCCTAGCCTGCCTAATTCTTTAATTTATAGCCCTATCGAAGATTGGCGTACTGATGAAGTTTGGATTTACCTAAATCAGTGGGAAAACCCTTGGGGATATAGTAACAAAGACTTATTCATCATGTATCGAGGCGCAACAGCAGATAATGAATGTCCTCTAGTTGTTGATACTTCTACCCCTAGTTGTGGTGATTCCCGATTTGGGTGCTGGGTTTGCACAATCGTTAATAAAGATAAATCAATGGCGGCAATGATTCAAAATGATGAAGAAAAAGAATGGATGCAGCCTTTATTGGATATCCGCAATGAATTAGATATAAAAGATGATAGAGACAAGAGAGACTTCAGAAGAATTTGGGGAGAAGTTCAACTATTTGAGCGTGATTTTGAAGGTGAAAAATCCATTCAACCAATTCATGGCCCCTATACAAAATATTGGCGGGAACATTGGCTGAGACGAGTATTAGAAGCGCAAACACAAGCCCGTCACACAGCGCCAGACAATATGCGCGATATCACCCTCATTACTCTCGAAGAAATGAGCGAAATTCGCCGCATTTGGCTAGAAGATAAACACGAATTTGATGATAGTTTACCTACCATTTATGAAGAAGTAACTGGTGAAGTATTCCATGACCCCCGTCCTGGTGCTGATTCTAGCTTGCTAGGTCTTGATGAGTGGACGGTGCTAGAAGAAATATGTGAAGGTGACGCCATGCACTTAGAACTGATGGCGAAATTGTTGGACACAGAACGCCAGTATCGTAAAAAAACTCGTCGTGTGGGTATCTATGAAACCCTAGAAAAATGTTTTAATACAAGTTCCCGTTCGCCAGAAGATGCGATTAAAAACGCTCGTTTGAAACGGGAATTAAACGAAGCAGTTAATCAAGGTGATGTTGCAAAAGTTAAGCAGCTAACTTTAGGGGATGTACCGGACAAAGAAGAGAATGAAGAGAGTAAACCCGACACTTGGGCAAATTTGAAGTTTGCAAAAAAGAAGTTAGATGATAGTGAATAATAGCCCCGGCGATTAGAAATCGCGGCTACACAAACAAAACCCACCTCCGTGGGTTAATGAAATATGGAATTTAAGGTATCAGAAAAAATATGAGGTCAAATTTCACGCAATTATATCTACATTGTGTATGGGCAACTTGGGATAGATTGCCTCTAATTAGGCCAGAAATTCAAAAGTTAGTTTATGCCTCAATTATTCAAGAATGTGAACAATTAAAATGTACTGTAATTGCAATCGGTGGTATTGAAGATCATGTTCATCTTCTAACAGGTTTTCCGTCAACTGTCAGCGTTGCTGAAGTGATTAAACAGATTAAAGGTAGTTCCTCCCATTTCATTAATCACGAAGTTAAACCAAGTGAGTTTTTCAAATGGCAAGGAAGCTATGCAGGTTTTACGGTCAGTCATGATGCCATTGACAATGTAGCTAATTATATCAGAAACCAGGCTACTCACCATCATCAAAAATCAACTATCCCCACATGGGAACTTGTTACAAACAAATGAAAATATCAAAAAATTATATTATATTTAGCGTAGGCGGACTTCGCCTGTGTAGACGCGAATTCTATTCGCCCGGTGTTTTTTCTTCGCCTGTGTAACCATCAATTCTATTCGCCCAATATTTAATAAAGATACCCGGCGATTAGAAATCGCGGCTACACAAACAAAACCCACCTCCGTGGGTTGAATAAAATTTAGGTCAATGTTTCATCAATTTAGATACCTTAAGATACCTGGCGATTAGAAATCGCGTCTATACAAACAAAACCCACCTCTGTGGGTTGAATAAAATTTAGGTCAATGTTTCATCGATTTAGATACCTTAAGATACCCGGCGATTAGAAATCGCGGCTATACAAACAAAACCCACCTTCGTGGGTTGAAGAGAATTTAGGTCAATGTTTCATCGATTTAGATACCTTAAGATACCTGGCGATTAGAAATCGCGTCTATACAAACAAAACCCACCTTCGTGGGTTGAAGAGAATTTAGGTCAATGTTTCATCGATTTAGATACCTTAAGATACCTGGCGATTAGAAATCGCGTCTATACAAACAAAACCCACCTTCGTGGGTTGAAGAGAATTTAGGTCAATGTTTCATCAATTAAAAAATTAATGATTTTTCTTGAACTCGTTTTACAAAACTTCGGCCCTTACGCTGGGAAACAGATAATCAATCTTAACCCAAACATTGATGAAGAAAACTCACGCCCAATTATCTTATTAGGTGGGATGAATGGCGGGGGAAAAACTACTTTGATGGATGCCATTCGTCTTGCGCTTTATGGACAACGCGCCCAATGTTCTACCCGTGGTAATTTAAGTTATTCCGATTTTCTCAGTCAATGTGTTAACAGCAAAATAGACCCAGCTAACGACACCCGGATTGAATTGCTTTTTGAACATATCGAAAACGATAAACCAATAAAGTACCGTGTTGTAAGAAGTTGGAGAAAAAATCCTAAAGATGGTAAAGATACATTAGGTATTTTGGGTGATAGTGACACATGGCCTGATGCTTTAGTTAATATCTGGGATGAGTATATAGAAAACCTTCTACCCTTGGGTATTTCTAATTTATTTCTCTTTGACGGTGAACAGGTTAAAGAACTCGCAGAACAGGAAACCCCACCACCGATTGTTGTTGAAGCGATTCGCGGACTTTTAGGACTGGAGTTGGCAGACAGGTTAGCTGTTGATTTAGATATTTTAGTTAATCGAAAACTCAAAGAGGTTGCTAATACTAAAGATTTAGCAAATTTAGAGGAGATTGAAACTAGGTTAACGCAGCAACAAGAAGATTATCAAAATACAGAAGAGGATTTAGAAACTTATAAACTTCAGGTAGCAGAATTAGGGAATCAGCAGCAGGAAGCTTTTGATAAATTCATTTCAGAAGGTGGTAAAATTGCCGCTGAACGTAATCAATTAGAATTACAGCAGCAGGCAAAAACTGGGGAAATTGAACAAGTGCGGCAGTCAATGGCTGAATTAGCTGCTGATGTTTTACCCCTGGCATTAATTCCTAATTTGCTGAATCAGGTGCAAGCACAGGGAGAAAAAGAATTTCGCCATCAACAGGTACAACTCGCTAGAGATTTATTACTTGAGCGAGATCAGCGGTTATTAAGTTGGCTAAAGCAAGCAGAAATTTCCTCAGCGCAAGTTGAAAAAATCCAATCTTTTCTAGTTCAAGATGTAGATAGTTTATATGCAAAATCTCTTCAGACAGAAGCACCTTGGCTTTTAGCTGATGAAGAAAGTTTGAGTCAATTAGATAATTTAATCTATCGCTTGCAGAATTCTCGAACTTCTGCACAACAGCAGTTAGCTATTATCAAAAATAAAGAAGAAGAAATTATTACCCTAGAGAGACAAGTGCAAACAGCCGCAGCACCAGAAGATTATAAAAAGTTGCTGAAGGCATTGGAAGAAGCACAAAATCAAGTTGCTGAAGCTAAAGCTAATTTAGAAACTACCCGCCGCCGTTTAGCTGAATTAGAAACTATTATTTCTAGGTCAAAAAAGGAGTTAAATACATATACTGTAGAAAATATCAAGCATAAAAATAGTGAACATATTATTAATGCTGCGGCTAAAGTTCAAAATACACTAAAGATTTTTCGCGATCGCCTAACCCTGCGAAAACTCAACAAACTAGAAGAAGAAGTAAAAAATTGTTTCCTCTATCTCCTGCACAAATCAGACTTAGTGCATCGCATCGCCATAGACACCAAGACTTTCAGCCTCTCCCTTTATGACCTCAATGGTAAACCCGTCCCCAAACACCGCCTTTCCGCCGGGGAAAAACAACTATTAGCGATCGCCTTTTTGTGGGGACTAGCCAAAGTCTCCGGGCGCAGATTACCAGTAGCCATCGACACACCCCTAGGCAGATTAGACTCATCCCACCGCAGCAACCTAGTTGAACGCTACTTCCCAGCCGCCAGCCATCAAGTCATCCTCCTCTCCACCGACACCGAAATCGGCAAACAGGAGGTAGAAAAACTACGAGACAACGAAGCGATCGCTCACGAATACCTTCTAGAATACAACTCCTCCACCCGCCAAACCACCATCAAACAAGGTTACTTCTGGTAAACCCAAATTATGGAATCCCCAATCGAACGGATCAAACTTTCCCAAACAGCCAAAGACCAACTACTAAAACTCAAACGCAGCACCAAAATCGACCAATGGAATATCCTCTGTCGCTGGGCCTTTTGTCGTTCCCTAGCAGAACCAACCGCACCCTCCCCCGTACCAATTCCCCAAGATAGCAACATCGAAATGACTTGGCGCGTCTTTGGCGGCGAAATCTCAGATATCCTCCTCCTTGCCCTCAAGCAACGTTGCTACAACGACGGCTTAAGTACTGACAAAGAAACCCTTGTCCTGCAATTTCGCCTCCATTTGCATCGTGGCATTGGTTACTTAGCAGGAGATCAAAATATCAAAAAGATTGAGGATTTAGTTGAATTAGCGACGAAGAACTGAAATGTCAGAACATCCTGGATTTCTATGTCAGCCCAGAAAGACTATCTGGTGAGAATTAGTGTATAAGTGCAGAATCACGCAGTCAATATGGCAAGATAACTGCAATTCGCTCAGGTGGGGAAAAAAGTTGAAACGATGAAAGAAATTCAAGCACTGCGACAAGCGGTTCAAAGCCGTAAGATGGGTGCTCTATTGCTGTTAGGTTTTGCATCCGGGTTACCCTTATTTCTAACCAGCAGAACCTTGCAACTATGGATGCAAGATGCCAAGGTTGATATAGGTAAAATTACTCTATTTGGACTGCTGGCTTTGCCTTATTCCCTGAAGTTCTTGTGGTCACCGTTGTTAGATAGATTCATGCCACCAGTATTGGGAGCAAGGCGGGGTTGGCTAGTAGTCACTCAATTAGGATTAGTATTAGCGATCGCCTTTTTGGCATTGCAACAACCAGCCCAAAGCGACCAAGTGCTGCAACTACTGGCAATCAACTGCCTAATCATCACCTTTTTGAGCGCTACCCAAGACATTGCAGGTGATGCCTACCGCACCGACATTTTAGAACCAATCCAATCCCAAGCAGGGGCATCAGTTTGGGTGCTAGGCTACCGCATAGCCCTATTTATCACCAGTTCCCTAGCTTTGGTGTTAGCAGATTATCTACCTTGGAATCTAGTTTATTTGCTGATGGCAGCCTTAATGGCAGGGAGTATATTCACAACCCTTTGGGCACCCCCAGAACCAAAATTACCCGCCAACACTCAAAAACTTTCACCCCTATCTATCAAAGACGTTATCTTCCTGGTCTTTATCACTGTCCTAGTAGCGGGGTTACTCGGAGGCGTATTTGTCGGCTTCATCCCCCTGCCTATATTCTATTGGCTGTTGGCAGGTTTGATAGTAGCTTGGATTGGTGCATCTTTATTATTACCTACATCCCTACTAGGCGAAGTTAGAGAAGACAGTTCCCCTCAAAACTTACAAGAAGCCATATTCCTACCATTTAAAGAATTTTTTCACAGATTTGGACTGACTCAAGCCAGTGTGGTACTAGTTTTTATATTGCTATATAAACTTGGCGATTCCCTGGTGGGCATTACAGCAAATTTATTTCTCCGAGAAATAGACTTTACCAAAACTGAAATTGGCGCAATTCAAGCGGGGATGGGCTTTATCGCCACCACTGTCGGCGTATTAGCTGGCGGTGTGATCTTGACTAAAATTGGCTTAAATCGTGGTCTTTGGATATTTGGTGTGCTGCAATTGTTGAGCAACTTAGGTTATTATGCCCTAGCAGTTGCCGGCAAAAATTACTCGCTTTTAGTGTTGGCAGTGAATATCGAAAACTTCTCTGCTGGACTAGTTACAGTTGCTACAGTGGCATTTTTAATGAATCTTTGTAATCACCGCTTTACAACTACTCAATTTGCTTTATTCTCTAGTTTGATGGCTATTAGTAGAGACGTTCTCTCGGCTCCAGCAGGAAATTGGGCAAAAGCCACAGGCTGGCCCTCATTCTTCTTGTTGACCATAGTAGCTGCCTTACCCGGATTGCTACTTTTGCCCTTTGTTGCCCCCTGGAACCCTCAACCAGTGGCACTAACCAGACCTGGATTTGACGAAGAAGAGGATATATGGGGAACCAAGTAGTTATTTTCGTCGGCACATTCATCCTCTTATTTACGGGTTTATTGCTAGGCTATGTTCTCTCGCAGCTAGTTCTGGGATTTTTAGGGTTTAACCTCCTCACCTTTCTCGGAACACTCAGCCTGATATTAATTTTTGGCACACTTTATTACGTGTTATTTTGGCAGTTGCGGCGAGAGCAGTCCCCATCATTGGGTGGCAGGATATCCAGCCAGCTAGATGAAGAAGTCACTGATAGCTATCTCAAAAGTAGGCTGATTGCTAGGTTGTCCGGTGACACCGTTGCTGCTGAGAGGTTAATTGAGCAAGCAAAGCAGAATTATCCTGGTATGCCGGAAAATTGGTATTGTGAGAGAGTTCTTGATGACTTGGATCGCGACCAACGGTAGCATTCTACTTACCGTTCCCCAAAAAATCGCTAAAATTAAGTCAAGAAAACTTTACAAATATTCAGCTAGTGACTTTTAGTTAAGTCCCTAGCTCTTTGCAACCCAGATATGAGTATATTTCGTCAATACATCGCCCCTTTGTTTGCCGTGTTGGTGTTTTTCTTAGCCCTTGTGGCAGTCAGCGCCCGCATTTTTTTGCCTTCCGACATGGCAGCACCCGCACCAATTGAAGAGGTAGGAATAAGTCTTGTAACACCTGACACCTTCAATTTTTGAATTTTGAATTTTGAATTCCTTACTACCAGGCTATCAAATTCGCCGTGGCTCCACCGTAGATCGGGCGCTATTGGTAAAGTTTATCCAACAAACATACCAAGATATGTTTCCCGACCAGGATTTTGCTCACCTAGCGCGGACAGTCGAGCAATATTTCTCCACTGACACGCCCTTGTGGTGGGTGGATGGGGAAGATCAGGAAGATCAGGAAGTGGGGAGATTGAGTGGTGGAGAGAATTTATCCCCATCTTCCTCCCCAGTTGCTTGCCTGTGGGTGGGGAATGCTATAGATCAAGTGCAAGGCGATCGCCATGCTCATATCTTTCTCCTCTACGTTGTTCCAGAACATCGAAGACGGGGTATTGGTACAGCTTTGATGCACTATGTAGAAAAATGGGCAACTCAAAGAGGCGATCGCCAAATAGGACTGCAAGTATTTCAATCCAACAAACCCGCATTAAATCTTTATCATCAGCTTGGATATCAAACCCAATCCCTGTGGATGCTGAAATCACTCCATCCTGAAAAATAAACTAATGCGACACGTTAAATAAGAAAGTGTACAATAATTTAGCTAATACCTATTGGGGTTTTGCTTCTTGGCGTGGAGGGCTAATCAACATCTGTGTGTTGATCCCTAGCAGGGATGGAAACGAAATCATATGTATGACGAAGACGACCTAAGCCTACTCGATGTTGAAGTGGAGCTAGAAAGCCCCCTAGATCAAATAGAGCCGCTAACTGCTGAGTCAGAAGTGGCAAAACCAGATCCAGAATTAATGCTATCCCTTCTGGAAAATCCTCAGCCCCAGCAACGGATGCTAGCAGCACGTGCCTTTTCTGACATTGAAGACCCACGCGCTATTCCTCATCTGATTCGCCTGTTAACTGATAACTGCCCCTTGGTGCGAGTGAGCGCAGTCTATGGTATTGGACGCAATCCCAGTCAAGATGCAGTAGACCCGTTAATTGCCCAACTGAACCGGGACTGGAATGGCTATGTACGGAAAGGTGTAGTTTGGGCCTTAGGAAACTGCCGCGATCGCCGTTCCTTAGCACCCTTAGCAGACGCCTTAAAAACCGATATTTCCGCAGTGCGTTTGTGGGCTGCTAGTGCCCTAGCACAGATGGCAGAAGTCGGGTATGAAGCAGTTGTTGGGGCAATCCCCCCGCTAATCGAAGCCTTAGTTCAAGACCCCGTAGCCGCAGTGCGGAGTAACTGCGCTTGGGCAATCGGACAGCTATGCCGCGAACTGCCCTCGAACATAGTATATGCCACAGCCATTGATGCCTTGATTCAAGCCTTTGCCGAAGACCAAGATTTGGGAGTACGAGAAGATGCCAAAGCTGCACTCTTAGGAGTGGGTGATCCCCGTGGCTTGCAGTTGATTGAGACCCTAGAACAAGAAGGATGGTTTTGATTTTTATTTGGGTGCGTTACACTGCATTAACGCACCATTCGCAGAGGTAAAAAAGTGAACTACCACACACTCTACCCGCTTCGGGTAGAGTGTGGGCTTCTCCTTTCAACAACCACAGCCGCCACAGTAGTAGACTTACGCCCATACTGTTTTGGTCTTACATAGCCTTCAGGAGCAATAACGCTGGTTCCCAACGCCAATACACGCAAGCCTTCATTTCTGATATTTTTCGCCGCATTAATGTCTCTGTCGTGTCGCTCTTTACAGTGGGGACAATCAAATTCACGCACAGACAAATCCATTTTTGGCAGTGGCTTCAAGGTATGGAAGCAAAGATGAGTTGAAGCAAAGAATCGACCTAGTTCTAGATAGACTTTGCCCACCATTTCGGCTTTGTACTTGAGCATGGTACAAAACATTTCCCAGCCAGCATCAGATATTGCCTTGGCTAGGCAGTGGTTCTTGACCATGTTTCTGACTGCCAAATTTTCTACCACTATGACTTGGTTTTCGTCTACTATCTTGCGCGATAGTTTGTGTAGAAAGTCTTCGCGGACTCTTTTGATTTTAGAATGAACCTTGGCTACCGCAAGCTTTGCTTTGCGACGATTATTGGTCGTTTTATCCTTCTTGCGAGACAGTTTTTTTTGCTTACGAGCTAGATTCCTTTCGTGCTTCTTTGTAGCTCTAGGGTGTTGATATTTTGAGCCAACAGATGTGACAGCGAAATCAGTTAGACCTAGATCTATACCAATCACATTACCTTTACTACTAGACTCTGGGCATTCCATCCCATCATCTACTAACATCGAAGCAAAATATCTACTGTCAGGATTTTTGGATAAAGTCACAGTTTTAACTGTACCCTGAATATCCCTATGAACCTTGGCTTTAACAGTACCCAACTTGCCAGGGAATTTAATCTGACAATTGTTCAAGACTTTGACATTTTGAGGGTATTGGATTGACTGTTTTTCTTGGCGGTTCTTGAATGTGGGATACATTGCTCGACCATCAAAGAAGTTGCCAAATGCCACACCTAGATTTAAAACAGACTGTTGAAGGCATTGGGAGTAGCACTCGGACAACCATTCAAATTCAGCCTTCCATAAAGGTATGGACTTCTTCATGGTCATGGCTGTAACACCTTTGCCAGTCTCAAGGTATGTCGCTGTCATCGTAGCCAAAGACTGATTCCAAACCCAACGTACACAACCGAAAGCCTGAGCCAGATGAGCTTTCTGGGCTGCTGTTGGATAGATTCGGACTTTGACAGCTTTTAGCACAAGACTTAGATTGCTTCTTTGATTGCTCTAAGAGCATCTTAGGCGATAACACCAGAGATTGCAAGGAATTTGTTCACCTACTCATACAAGCGCCCATCTGCCGCAGGCTGTGCCTTTGCATCTAGTGGACGGGTGGAATCGGCGGCTCACTCCCATTCATCCCGACGCTCACTTGAGTATAGGTTGAGCGCTCTGATGAATGCTGTTTCAGCTAACTTTCAGCTAGAGATTTGACCACATTTAAGTCAAAAGGACGCTCAATATCATCCTCACCCAAATACTCACCATTTTGAATTTCTAGAATAACGAGGGGAATAAATCCAGGATTTTCTACCTTATGCAGGGTTGCGGCCGGAACATAGGTTGACTGGTTGCGATTCAGTAACACTTCATCATCGCCACAAGTGACTTTTGCTACACCAGAAACAACAACCCAATGTTCATTACGGTGATAATGAATTTGGGGTTTAATACTGTGTCTAGGCTTGATTTCAATCCGACTAATTCTATAGTTTTCTCCCTCCTCTATCACCTCCACATTACCCCAGTAGCGTGTACCTGAATGTGTTGAGGATGCATTGATATTTAACTGAGGATTATTTTCATTCTGAGTCATAACTAATTTCTCGACCTCATGACTATTAATATTTTTAGTAATTAGGACTTACTTTCCTTGACAAATTTACCCTCTTTTCAGGCTTTTTAGATGCGTCTCTTTACGCATCCTACCCGTAGTGTGCGTTCCCTAACGCACAATCTATAGGACTTTCAATGAATAAAACCGATATACATACTTATCGTTTTTTGTCAATGAGTAAGTTCTACTAATTTAGTCTAAATGGCACCAAGCTAGGCAAGAGCCAGCAAAATTAATCATAGCTTCTCTAAGTCTAACGCCATTACCTTTTCCCAATTACCAATTAGCCATTCCCTATTCCCCTATACTGAATCCGGTAAATCCGATTATTAGCTTCTTCAGCTACCAAAAGACTGCCATCGGGCAACACAAGTAACCCCACCGGACGCCCCCAAGTGCTTGGAACAGACGGGTTAAGCAAAAATCCTGTGAGAAAGTCTTCATAGTAGCCTTGTGGACGACCCTGAGTATCGAAGGGGACAAACACAATCTTGTAACCAGTACCGCGATCGCGATTCCAAGAACCACGAAAAGCCACAAAAGCACCATTGCGGTATTTTTCAGGAAACCTGCGACCATCATAAAACTGCAAACCCAATGCCGCTGAGTGGGCCTGGAATAACACCAATGGTGTGCGGGTAAGGGCTACCAAGTCAGGGCGTTTACTCTTGCCATTTTTTGTCTGACGTGGATCGAGGTTGTTTGGTGTCAGGTAAGCATAGGGCCAGCCGTAAAATTGTCCCTGCTGGATGCGTGTGAGGTAATCTGGTACTAAATCATCACCAATACCATCCCGTTCATTGATAGTGGCATAAAGTTCCTTAGTTATGGGGTGGAAGTCCAAGCCAACCGGATTACGCAAACCAGAGGCGAAAGTCTGTTGTTGAGAACCATCCAAATTCATCACCTGCACCGTAGCCCGTGGTAGTGGTTCTTCATCCACATTGGAACGGGAACCAACGGAAACATATAGCTTTTTGCCATCAGGTGAGACCACCACATTCCGCGTCCAATGCTGATTATAGCCACCACCGGGAAGGTCAGCAATTTTTTTACCCGAACCAGTGAGTTGCTGTTTACCTTTAGTATAGGGAAACCGTAAAACTGCATTGGTGTTACCCAAAAAGAAGGAATTACCTGCAAAAGCCATGCCAAAGGGAATATTGAGTCCATTTGTGGCACTAGCAAAAGTCTGGCGGATATCAGCCACCCCATCGCCGTTAGTGTCACGCAACAGGCGAATACGGTTTTCCTTGGTTTCTGTCACCAACACATCACCATTGGGGGTTAAAGCCAGCCAGCGGGGAGCATCTAAACCTTCGGCAAAGACGTTTACTGTAAATCCTGGTGGTACTCGCAGCAAAGGGTTTTGCGGAATTGGCACCACCTGAGGTGGCTTAGAGGCACTTTCCGTAGCGAAAGGTGCTGGTAAATTCTTCTCTTTGATGCGGATGGGTGTGGGTGAAAGTGGTTCAGTACGGATAAGTTTTGGCGACTGTGTAGGATTCTGCCCCAGTTCAGGGGGAGGTGCAGTATCCAAAGAGGCACGAGTCTGGCTACAGCCAGCCGCTGTAGTTAGCAACAAAACTAGCAACAAGAAATGCCTGGAAAATTTCATAGCAGCAAAAGTGATAAACAACTTTCCGAGTTTAGGCTGGAAATTTGATGCTTGTCGCCAGCCTCAAGTTCGATTTTTTTTCAACTAAAAACAAACTTTTTTCTAGTGATATCACCAGCAATATTCAGGCAATCTGGTAGTAATTTGTGGGCATCACAGTATCTTTGCCCAAAACAATCAAAAAACAGAAAAGTTAGATTTTTTGAGTTTAATTAATCTTCAACTTATAAACAAGTGGCAATGCTTAACTAAATAATCATTAACCAGGCGAATGAATCATGAATTAGCAATAACTAGTATTTCCCCATGCCGGCTGTAAGATAGAAATCTTACACCTAAATTTTACTTTAGATAGGCAAGGATTTATTCCCCCAACAAGAACTTCTCAAATTCTGCGACTGGTAAAGGACGACTGAAGAGAAAACCTTGCATAGAATCACAGTTATTTTGGCGGAGAAATGATAGTTCTGCTTCCGTCTCGACGCCTTCAGCAACGATTTGTAGATTGAGATTGTGACCCATTTGAATTAATGCCTTTGTAATTGCTGACTTTTGGTAGTCATTGGCAACTTCATGGATAAAATAACGGTCAATTTTTAATGTATTAATTGGCAATTTCTTTAGATAAATCAATGAAGAATAGCCTGTCCCAAAATCATCAATTGCAATTTTTACTCCCAGGGTTCGCAATTTATTCATCGTAGCAATTGTCGTATTAAAATCTCGCATAATCATGCTTTCAGTAAGTTCCAATTCTAGACAATGAGGTGCAACATTGTTAGCTTCTATGAAGTCAACTATCTTGTGAATAAAATCCGGCTGATTAAATTCAATCACCGACAAATTTACAGCGATAGTTAAGGCAGGAATTCCGGCATCGCGCCAGGCTTTAATTTGTTTACAAACATTATTCAATACCCATTTACCAATAGGAATAATTAACCCATTAGACTCTGCTAAAGGGATAAATTCTGTTGGAGAAACCATTCCCAATTCACAACTATGCCAACGCAATAAACTTTCAACAGCAACTATTTTACCCGAAGCAATATTGATTATGGGTTGATAATAAACTTCAAATTCTTGGAAACTTTTTTCTTTGATTGCCCTATGTAAAATAACTTCTAACATCTGCATTTTAGGTGTTAATTCATTAACAGCAGTTTGATTTGATAAATATTTCTTTAAAGTCGCGTGTTTTTCCAACCGATTCATGATGGCACTTAATAATTCAGCCCTAGTGAAGGGCTTAGTCAAATAGTCATCTGCACCCATATCCATACCTTGGCGAAAGTCAGCCTTAGCAGATTTAGCAGTCAAAAAGATAAAGGGAATGGTTGCTGTTGATGGATCTTGGCGTAATGCTGTTAGTACTCCATAGCCATCAACTTCTGGCATCATCATGTCGCACAAAATTAAATCGGGAATCTCGGAGATAGCCAGATGTACGCCAATTCTGCCATTAGCAGCAGCAATAGTTTCAAAATCCTCAGCGGCTAGCAAATCTAAAAGGTTTTCACGAACTGATTCTTCATCTTCAATTACTAAAATTTTAGGCATAATTTACCTCATTTTGTATTGGGTTATTTAATGGTAGAGTGACAGTAAACTTCGTACCAACTCCCAGGGTGCTGATAACAGAAATTTCACCTTTATGTATTTCTACACAGTTTTTTACTATCGATAGTCCTAATCCAGTTCCTAGGATATTACCGACGTTTCTGGCACGATGAAAAGATTCAAACAACCGCGGTAAGTCTTCTTCTGGAATGCCAATTCCCTGATCTTGAATTTCAAACACTGCTTGTTCACCCTGACAAGTAAGAGTAAATTTACCAGTATTGCCATTTGGGGAATATTTGATGGCATTCGAGAGTAAGTTGCTCAGAATGTGTCCCAGAAATTTGTCATCCATGCAGCAGGGCAGAGATTCATATTCACTGGTAAAACAGATAAAATTCTGATTGCTCAGATTCATCTGCATTTCTTCCACTAATTGACGGCAATATTCGACTAAATCGAAGCAGGTTGGTCTGTACTCTAGTCTTCCCGCTTCTACCTTGCCGATGACCAAAATATCATTCAACATTTCAGTCATGCGCTTGACAGCAGTTTGAATGCGATGTAAGTGAGTGAGTTGTTTTTCTGCTGTCCATTTGTGGCTGTAGTGTTCTAGTAACTCAGAGGAAGAAAGTATAGTACTTAATGGCGTGCGGAATTCGTGGGAAGTCATGGAGACAAAGCGGGATTTAAGTTCGTTGAGTTCTTTTTCTTTTTCTAGTGCTACTCTCAGTTCTTGTTCTAATTGCTTGCGATTTGTGATGTCTGCCCAGTAGCCGACAAGTTCCAATGGGTTGCCAATTTCATCTCGCACTACTTTACCTTGATCATAAACCCAGCGATAGGTATTATCTTGGTGTAAAAAGCGATATTCTAGACTGTAACTTCCTAACTCCAATACTTTTGAAAGTTTGTCCAGCACCTGTGGTGCGTCTTCTGGGTGGATGTGACTAAACCAAAAGCTAGAGTTTTCAACAAATTTCTGGGCTTCATAGCCCATCATTGCGGTGACATTTTTACTGATGAAGATAGCACCGAAATCGTTGGAACTCTTGCAGGTATAAATCACGGCAGGGCTGGAAGCGAGTAAGTATTGTAGCCGCTGCTGCATTTCTCTCAATGCTGCGGCTTCCTGTTGGCGCTGGGTAATGTCTCGACTCATGCCGCGATACCCACTCAATTTACCTTCAGAATCAAAAACTGGAACTCCACTGGTTTCTAGCACAACTAGATGACCATTTTTATGAATTTGGAAGTTTTCCCGGCATTGGAATGGTTGCGGTGCCACAAAAATCGCGGCAAAATCCTGAGCAATACTGCCCCGCTTTGGTGGGGACATGAAGTCAAGGGGTGTTTTCCCTAGCACCTCTTCTGGTTCATAACCCAAGATGTCGCGTACCTTGGGGCTGACATAGGTATAGAGGCTATTAGCATCAACTTCCCACACCCAATCGCTGCTGGCTTCGACCAAGTTGCGGAACCGTTCTTCGCTGTCTCGTAGCGCTTCTTCGGTTTGTTTGCGCTTAATGCCAATGGCGATCGCATCGGCGGCAATTCCCAGGGCTTTAAAAGTAGATTCCGTGAGTATTTGACGGCAATACATAGCTATCACCCCTAGAGTCTCACCTTCAACAATCAAGGGATAGCCAGCGAAGGCAATCATCCCTTCTTGATCACTGATGGGATCATCGTCTTGCAAAGAGTTTGTCAGATGGGGTTGGCCTGATTCGGCGATCAAACCTATTTTCCATAGACCGACTGCTATACGGCTATCGGGCCCGTCAATATGGGTGTAGATCCCAGAACTGACTTGCAACTCCAGTACTTGATCGTCTTTGTTCAACTTCCAGATGCGAGCAAAAGCTGCATTCAGATGTTTGACTAAAGCCTGGGTGCAGCCGCACATCATGGTTTCTAAGGTTCCATTCTGGGTGAGGACAGCGTCTACATCGGCACGAAAGTCTGCTAGACGTACCCGTTCTGCCAATGCTGCCTCTGCCCGTTGGCGATCGCATAATGCTGCTTGCTGTTGGCTAATGTCGGTGATCGTACCAATATAGGCAATGACTTCTCCTTGGTCTGTTAGTTCTGCCACTGCCTGACCAAAAACCCAACTAACACTAGCATCAGGACGCTGAAACCGATATTCTGAGCGAAAGAGTAAGCCTTGTGACACAGCTTGATGCCACTCTGTGGCCACCCGTTCCTGGTCTTGAGGATGGATAGCCGCAAACCAGCCAAATCCCGCTGCTTGGTGTTTTTTCAGTCCGGTAATTTCGCACCAGCGCTCATTGACATAGAGGCAATTTCCCACGGAATCTGTACGAAATAAACCAACTGGTGAGACTGTCGCCATTGTGTGATATCGCTGTTCACTTTCCCGCAGGGCAACTTCTGCTGATACGCGATCGTCAATATCAGTACTTGTCCCAAACCAATTTAAGATTTTTCCTTGGCGATCGCGCAATGGTAAAGCCCGGATTAGATGCCAACGATAGTTTTTGTCAGCACCTCTGAGCAAGCGACATTCTATTTCCAACGGTGTGCCTGTGACTATGGATTTTTGCCAGAGGGCCAGATACCTGGGCTGATCCTCTGGGTGTACCCATTCCTGCCATCCCCAGCCCAAGATTTGCTCTAGGTTGCAGCCAAAGAAGTCAAGACTACGTTGGTTAACATACTCGATGCTGCCATTTGCTTGAGTAATCCATACTTTTTGCGGGATAGATTCAGCCAAGAAGCGAAAGCGTTCTTCGCTTTTTTCTAAAGCCGCTTGCGCTTGTTTCCGTGCAGTGATATTTTCCAAAGTACCTAGCATACCCACCACATTACCTTCAGGATTATGCAAAGGGACTTTGTTTGTCTCTAACCAAATTTGCTTACCATCGGCTTGCTGTTGAGGGGTGATGATTTGATATTGTGGTGTATTGGTCTTCATCACTTCGGCGTCACAAGAGTAATAAAAATGTGCTTCCTCCTGATTAAAAAGTAAATCGTAGTCTGTTTTGCCAACGATATCTTCTAGATTGTCAAAACCAGCCATTTTAGCAAAGTTGCGATTACAACCCAAGAAGACAGAATTTATGTCTTTCCAGAAAATACTATGGGGGATAGTATCCATAATTAGCTGCAACATTTTCTGGGATTGCCGCAGTTGCTTTTCTACCATCTGGCGATCGCCTATTTCTGACACCAGCTGCTGATTGATTTGTTGTAAGGCAATCGTGCGTTCAACCACGCGCATTTCTAGCTCTTGGTTAGCCTGTTGTAGGGCTGCTTGTGCTTGCACACGATCATTAATATCCACCGAAACTCCAATCAGACGATAAGGGCTGCCTGTGGTATTGCTCAAAACTATCGCCCTTGTGAGAAACCATTTGTACTCAGATAGTTGCCCTTCTATGAGTACTCGATACTCTAGCTCCAAGGAACCAAGATTAGCAATCGCCAACCGGTTAGCACTATCAACCTTTTGCCGATCATCTGGGTGTATGCCGATCAAGTATTCAGGGTAAGATATTTCTTGAGTTTTTCCTGGGCCACCAACCATACTCAAAAATAATATCTGGTCATTTTCCAGATTCCGCTCCCAATAAATTGTATTAGTCGCTTCCAACGCCAATGTTAAACGGGTAGCGCTTTCCTGCAATGCCTCAAAAGCCTGCTGGTGTTCGGTGATATCTTCGGCAATCCCAGTGAAGCGGTAAACTTCGTCAAAATCATTGCTCACAGGAAAGGTTTTTTCAGAAATCCAGCGCAATTCGCCGTTGGGGCGGAAAATCCGATATACTTCGTTGAAAGATTCACCTAATTTTAGACTTTCTATCCCTTGTAGATAGCGATCGCGGTCTAGGGGATGAATCGATACATAATAGTCCTGGGGATTTTCGTAGAGGCCAGCGGCGCTTTTACCCCAAATTTTTTCGTAAGCTGGGCTAATGTAATATAAATTATGCTGTTTAGCATCTCGGACAAAAAAGACTTGGGGAATATTTTCTGTCAGTTGCTGAAATAGCTCTTCGCTCGAACGCAGCGCTGCTTCATTTTGTTTGCTATTGCTAATGTCTCGCTGTATGGAAATAAAATGAGTGATTTTTCCAGCTTGATCTTTAATCGGGACTAAATTTATCTCCACCCAGTATGTAGAGCCGTTCTTGTGATAATTAATTAATTCCGTCCTAATCGGTAAACCAGCTTCCAGGGCGGCGCGAATTCTCGTAAGTTGGGTGCTAGAGGTTTGCTCACCCTGTAAAATCCGCGGTGTTTTTCCCAGGACTTCATCCGCTGTGTAGCCACTCATGCAGCTAAAGGCAGCGTTGACATAGACTATCCGGGGGCCAAAAGGTTCATCTAGTGTCTCAGCTTCAGTAATCAGAATAGCATCGTTGGCATTGACCACAACTGACTCTAACAACCGTAGTCGTTGTTCAGTTTGGCTGAATTTACCGGAAATTTCCGCTGTTGCTTGTGCTATCCCTTGACAAATACTTTTAGCGGTGATTGTCCCCAGGAGTTGGCCTTGGTGATCGATCACTGGTACTAACCGCAACTGATCTTGGTTGAACAGTGAAAGTATTGACGCCAGCTGATAAAAATCAGACACCTTAACCGTCATAGCTGAGGTAGTCATAACTTCAGAAATTTTGGCTGTAGTCAAGTCAGCCCCCGAAGCTACCAGCTGCACCATGTCTTGTGCTGTAAAACACCCCAATAACAGCGCCTCTGACCTTACCAAGACACCTTTGCCCCTTGTTGCCATCAGTGCGATCGCATCTAATACTGGCGTTTCCGGTGCAACCGTCAGCGGCGAAAAGTCAATCACTGACTCTAAGCTTTCTAGCGTGAGATGCTGAGGTAAGGCTTGCATAGTTTATGAGAATAGCTATTATCAAAAAATAGTTATCTTAAGCAGCTTATTGATTTAAATATCTTCTAATATTGTGGCGCAAAAATAAGTAATAGTATCTGAGTTAACACCCTCCCAGCGCTAATTCTCGAAATCTTTATGCTCTGAGTATTAATCTAGGGATAGAAATTCAGCCGCCGTTCGCCGTAACGCAACAGCCTTTCTATAGTCACAAGACGATTTTCCCAAGCTTTGACTTGATAGGGATTGTCCACAGCTTGTTGGCGCATCCAGTCCCGAAATTCATACTGGAACCGATTCAGTGAAGCTCTTACCGCTATTAACTTACTAGGCGAAGGTTGAGCCGCAAGCTGATTTAAAGCAATTTGTAACGCTTCTGCCTGATTGTTAAAATTGGAAATTGTGGTTGCAGGTATTTGCAGTTGGTTATTTTGCCAAACAAACTGCCATTCTCGTTGCAAAGCAGCATAACGGACAGCAGCACTTTGAAAAGGCTGGCGATGAGGAATCGGTTCACTGGTTAGGCGTTGCCCCCTACCTTGGGTACTGCTAAAAAGTCTATCTAACTCATCGTTCAAATTCTCAGCCGCAAACAATGCATAACCACTAGTCGGCAAATCCCTAACCAGTTGCAGTTGATCAAATACCCCGACTGTTGGCAAAGAAAGCAAGCGAATGCCCGGCATTAACAAAGTAGAGCCTAATTTAGTGGAAATACTCCAAGGGTGGGCCAATCTTTGGAAGCGAGAAGTATCCAGAGCATAAGTCATGGGCACAATTAAATCTATATCCCCCCGCCTAGACCAAACTTCCCAGTGCTGTTGGATTTTTTGAATCCGTTCTATTTCTGGCAAAGGAAATACAGCTACCGACAAAATCAAATTAGATCGCTGTTGTCGCAACTGCTGGGATACTTCAGCCACAAAGGTATCAACTTGCTGGGTGCGAAATGCCGTCCATTTTTGCCATAAATCCCGGTCATTGGGAGAAATAGTCAGAGGATCTACACCAGTCAGTTGCTGAAATTGCTCTCTTGACGCTTTACCATAGCCATAAATTCGCCCTGCATAAGGGTCTTGGAAGGGATAGCGAATGTAGTCTAGGTGTAGACCATCTACCTGATAACGGCTGACAATTTCGGTGTACAGCTTTAGTAAATAGGAACGCAATTCTGGATTCGCTGGATCAAAGAATGGCTTAGTCTGACCAACGGGAATCATTTTGCCATTTTGATCATAATTTGCCCAATCGGGATGAGCTGCCAGTACAGGCCCTGGATAATCTGGATTGACATTGATAATTTTATTGTGCCCCTGGTTACCAGCAGCAAAAGTCCAAACCCAAGCGTGTAACTCCATACCCCGCTCATGGGCTAGTTTGACGCCGGCTTCAAGTGGATCCCAGCCTTTAATTAGGGGGTTTTGCTGCGGTGCAACTTGGCTAGGATAAATTGGATAACTAGCATTAATAGTTTCAAAAAAAACGGTGTTAAACCCGGCTTTTGCCAGTCGATCAAATACCAAAGCCAGTCCTTCTTCGCTACCAGCTTTGACAATTGTTCCCCGGTCTAACCACACTGAACGGATTTCTGGTGAAGCCAACCGCCGATTTATGGGCAACTGCTTCCACAAATTTGCCTTTGTTGCCAGCCACTGCTGACGTGCTAAGGCATAGTTTTTTTGGGCAACCAACAGCGGTATGTTTTTGGCAACTACCCTGGACTGCGCTAAGACTTGCTCTCTGCTGGCCGCTGATGCCCCTAGTTTGTTGGCAGCTAAGTGGGTTTGTTCTTCTTTAAGAGATTGGGGCATTTCACTAATGTTAGCAGCATAGGCTGATGCCGCTAAATGAGCGCTTTCCACACGCCCAATCAAATTTTCTAGCTCTTGCTGAAGAGCTAGAGCTTCTTTCCTATCTATCGGCTGTTGAGAATTGGGGAGCACATCCAGACGCACCCCTTGTTCCAGTTGATCAATTACCTCTTGGGAAGCTGGGGGTTTGACTTTGGGCAGAGGTTTGGGAGCAGTTGTCGGTGCTGGGTTTTGAGTGGGTGAGGATGACTGAATTTCTGGCCTTTTTGATGCTGTCACCACTGAGTTGTTGCAGCTTTGGGAACCTCCAGCTACTTTTTTATTCGTGCCATTTAAGGGTAATGTCAGATAACGATTGAGGGCTGCTTTTAACCAAGCACTATCTAAATCCGCTGTTGAAGCTGCATCTGTTCCCCAACGCCAGCCCAAAAAGGTGGAGCGTTCTGTTGTCAGCACGGCGACGGGATGATCTTGGGAATTCCACACAGCAGCAGTTTGACTGGTCATGTCATTGGGAATCACAACACCGCCGCGAACTTTGCCAAAAAGCCCGTTTTGGGTTGCCCAATCTTGAATCTTGGTTTTGGCGGGTTGTAATTGTTGGCTACCATTCAAACTAAATCCCCAATAACCTCCGAGGATGGTTCGCAATAACTGCCGTACTCCCGGCGCTGACAGGCTACCGACGGGGCCACTAGCAATTAAGCGTCCTCCCTTGCTCATCCATTCTTCTAGAGCGATCGCTTGTACGGGGGTTAATTTCTCCACATTTGGCAAAAATAATACCTGTCGTTGGCCCCAATCTGCGGCACTTTGTACATCAGCTAGGGAAATCACACAATACTTCACCCCAACAGTCTGCAAGCGATTGGCGATCGCATTCCATTGATTAGCGTTTTCTTGGCTGTTGACTACGCTGAATACAGCTTCTTCTGCCGCCGCCCTAGCTGGCAAAACACCCAAGCAATTAAAAACTAAAAAATTAAAATTTAAAATGAATAATCCGGCTGTTTTAATGTTTAATTTGCTATTTTTAGGTTGATTTTCCCGATTCCTCACTCCTTACCCCTCATGTAATTTTAGATTTTAGATTTTGGATTTTAGATTAAAAATTTGGCAATTGATGCTGTTGATAATTTCTGATTTTTTCTAAATCTAAAATACCCTATTTAACATCTAAAATTATCACATTCATTGAGCATTTTACAAAACTCAGCACTGAAAAATCAGTAATAAACCTCTTGCAAAATAGCAATTTATTGATATACGCACACAAATACACCCTGATTTATCTGTGTTTCTCTTGACCACCACAGGAGATAGAGAGGGCTAAAAGCCGCTCACTACGAACTAATTTCAACATTTGTTACTTTACTACGACTTAACGGACAGGAAACACTAAATATGAAGCATTGCTTAAGTCTGTTGTCGGGTGCGTCAGACCCAATAATTTGGCAATAATGAACAGATTTTGGACATCTGACCCACCCTACAAAGCCATGTTCAAAAGCCGAAAATGACCAACTATCGTTGCTCCATATCGTGTTCAATTTGTATAGTGCGTAAGTTCTATTTACTTAAAATAGTTTGATTTCTTTTTGCATACTTATTGCCAGAAGTTGACAAAAAACTCAGCACTGAATACAGGTATTGATTAAATCCTCAACTCCCGCAACAGGCAAGATTTTTGTATCCAGTTGGCGAGATACTTCCTGAATACTCATATCATCTAAAAATATCAATTCACCATGTTTCAGCATGACATTTGGCAACAAAATTCCCTCGCCTAAATCTTGTCCCTGTAAGTTTAAAAGCAAATCATGACCAGTAAGTAATCCGGTAACACTAATACTTTGTCCCCAATAATCGCTAGATAATGCCCGCATATTTACCTCTAAACCTTCAACAGCATTCAACTGTTTGACGATAGGTTGAAATGCTTGTTCAACCGCGTTTCCGACAACCCAAGTTAATTTTCTTTTGGGAGAAATTTTTGGCGGTAACAATTCGGCAGCGGCCTTGGCGAATTGCTTGATAAACAAACGAATGGAACCAACACCGTTATCAATTTGGGGATATTCCTCATATTCAGCTTCACTGGGTAATTTCTCACCAGCAATCAAAAACCACTCATCGGCTAACCAAGCAAAGTTAGAACCGAATTGTTGACGAAATTGTTGCAAAAGCGAAAGCACTTGAGTAATCACTTCCTGTGCTTTTTCTGGCGTCACAGGTGTGAGTTCGTCTTCTTGGGGGCGAAACCGCGTCAAACCCACCGGCACAACTGCCACAGATGCCACGGCAGGTATTTCCCCAGTATGAAAAGATGCTAAATCTCGTAATGTTTTTTCTAGATGTTCGCCATCGTTGATACCAGGACAAACTACTACTTGAGCATGAATTTGCAGTCTTCTTTCTCGGAACCACTGGAGTTGTTGCAAAATTTGTCCCCCACGGGGATTTTTTAGCAGTCTAGTTCTGACTTCCGGTTCCGTGGCATGAACAGAGACATACAAAGGAGACAGGCGCATTTGTTCAATCCGCTGCCATTCTTTTTCTGGTAAGTTAGTCAGGGTTAGGTAAGATCCATACAAAAAGCTCAGACGGTAATCGTCGTCTTTTAAGTACAAGCTAGAGCGCTTACCTGGTGGCTGTTGGTCAATAAAGCAAAATGGGCAACGGTTATTACACTGAATTAAACCATCAAATAGGGCAGTTTCAAACTCTAGCCCCAAGTCGTCGTCGTATTCTTTTTCGATTTCAAGATGATGGATTTTACCAGCAGTGTCTAAAACTTCTAGCTCCAAAACTTCATCAGCACATAAAAATTGATAATCAATTAAATCACGGGGATGTGTGCCATTGATGGCCACGATTGCATCCCCCACATCAAAGCCAATCTCTGCGGCTATGGAGTCTGGAAGGACTTTAGTAATTTTAGCAGGATGAATTGTAGTCATTGGTCATTGGTCATTGGTCATTGGTCATTGGTCATTGGTCATTGGTCATTGGTCATTGGTCAAGAGTCTAAATATAAAATCTTGATTAATAACTAATAACTATTTTTTAACAGTTCTGCCCAGATCGCACAAAGGAAAATTTAACACCCTTGGGAAAAACCTGTCCAAAATTGGTAAGCCAATGCTAGTTGGCGGCTTTAATAATCTCGTTTTCACACAAGATATTCGGTGATGCCGCCAAAAAGCTCCGAGTTTACCCATCTAACGAATAGATTTTGGATCAGGAACCGCTAATCAAAGGATAACTTTAATGAAACCCTATATCTGGAGAGTCCATACCATAAAATTAATGCAATGACAAGTATTAATTATTCTGTAACAGTCCAAATGCGATCGCACTCAAGATTGATGCCCCAAATGCCAAGCGATACCAGATAAATATTAAAGTATTCTGGGTTTGAAGATATCGCAACAGCCAGGCTATGGATAGATAAGAAAATACAAAGGATGATAATGTACCAACCAATACTAGTGCCAAGTCAATTTTGCCCAGAGCCTCTTTAAAAAATGCATACAAAGTAGCAATGGTAAGAGTGGGAATTCCTAGCAGAAAGGAAAATCTTGCCGCTGTGCTACGTTCCAAACCAATAAATAACGCCGTTGTCACAGTTGAGCCAGAACGGGAGGCACCAGGTACTAAAGCAATCATCTGGCCTAGCCCAATTAAGACGCCATCACGAATTGTTAAGTTGTCGAAGTTCCGCTTGCGACTCCCCAACTTTTCCGCTGCTGCTAATAAAAGTGCCATCCCAATGGAAGTAATGGCAATGGTAGTCATGCTATTAATCGTAGATTTATCGTCATTAAGTGCTTTTTTTAGCAGAAATCCCCCCACCAGGGCAGGCAATGTGCCTACAGCTATCCCAACAAGCAATTGCCATTCTTCTCGTTGCCAGTCTTTTTGCTGAACAGCCGCCCATCCTCCAGCCAAAATCTTAGTAATATCTGACCAAAAATAAATTAACACTGCGACGACGCTACCAAATTGAATCGTGGCCAAAAACGGCTTACCTGCCACTGCATCCCAGTGCAATGCTTTAGTAAACACCTGAAGATGAGCAGTGCTGCTGATGGGTAGAAACTCTGTGATGCCTTGGACAATTCCCAGAATA
Source organism: Cylindrospermum sp. FACHB-282 (assembly GCF_014697195.1). Taxonomy (GTDB): domain Bacteria; phylum Cyanobacteriota; class Cyanobacteriia; order Cyanobacteriales; family Nostocaceae; genus Cylindrospermum. Next base: position 33,268 of record NZ_JACJRJ010000045.1, read on the forward strand.
AATGCCTGAATCAGTCCTTCGATCAAATTAACTCCACCAGTGGAGGCTTCACTAGGTACTCCCACCTGTAAAAGTTGCCCCCATAAAGGGAATAGCCAGTCTACACCGCTTGCTTCTAAGATTGTCGCCATTAACCCAACTCCTAAAAAGGATGCGTAATTTTAGCAAATTATCCCAGTTTACGGACTAGTAGTGATTCTTTCCGGGTGACGCAAAATTCAGGTAAGATAAGAATGCCCAGGGGGGGGATTTTTGATTGTGATACTTTATGATAAGTAAAGTTTAGTAACAAATATTAAAAACTTTGATTAATAATACATTGTCTGCCTACAGTGCTTCTAATCCGTCTATTGATAAAGATTTGCGTTCAACTGACCCTGGACACAGGAGCGTTAAAGAATTAGAGTCTACACTCTCCTTCTCTCCTTCTCCAACCCTGGGGATATCTTCCCCACAAGCTTGGTTAGTGTTTGCAGCGGCGGTGTTTTTGGTATCAGTGCCGGTGTTTGTAGAAGCGCCAATGGTGCGATCGCTCCCCACCCTGAGTTTAGCAATGACAGGATTTTGGCTGTGGCTGAGTTTTACCCTGATGTCACGTCCGCAAACTTATCTCTGGGGTGATTTGCTTTTAGGGTTCAGTTGGAGTTGGCTAGCAGGCTCCATTTACTGGGGCTGGTTGCGTTGGGAACCTGTGTGGCATTTGCCAGTAGAGTCCATTGGGCTGCCATTAGCCCTGTGGTGTTTGACCAGGAATTGGGGCAAAGTAGGTAGCTGGTTTTATTTAGGTTCTTTATTCGGTACCTTCTTAACCGATGTCTATTTCTACCTGGTAGACTTGATGCCCTACTGGCGACAGATTATGAGAGTAGATGCAGATGGGGCGTCACAAATCTTACAAAATGCTTTGGTGCAAGTCGAAACCCCTTGGGGAGAAGCTTGGGCCCTAGTTCTTGCCCTAACGTTGTTGACAGTGGGAATTTTATCTTTAGGTGGAAAGCAACGACACTGGTACGCCTTTAGCGGAGCAGTTTTGAGTACAATTTTGGTAGACAGCCTATTTTTGCTAGCAGCGGCGATCGCCTAAATTTCTCCTCCACTATCGGCAAAATCCCTGTAGGTAGAGTCAATATTGCTTGGGAGCAGTTAGAAGCCCCACGCCTCATCCGTAAGGGGAGCAGAGGATGTATCTCTGTTTTATCAATTATTCCAGAATCGTGCATAGTAAATGCTGTACCATACAAATGGTCGTTGACCCACCCGCCAGCGAACAGATAGGTTTGGAATAAGTAGCGGTAAAACGCTTACCACAGAAAGCTCGGTAGACAGGGAAAAGAACATCACCATCTGGTGTGCTATTGCCATAAATCCAAGTGATGTTGTGCAAAAAAGAAATTAAACTGCCTGGGGAAGACGGGTGGCTGCCGGGGTCTAGGCTTTGACCTAGTAAACGCCTACTTGCGAGAGACGCTGTGTAAGACCAATTTGTACTTGTGCAATTCGGCAACGGCGAGTGAGACCGGAAGCCTAGACTGTACCTTCAGTACAGTGTAGGTACTTCACTTTCTGATGACTGCTGTATGTTGATTAAGCTATCCGCTATCAACCCCAGGACGAAGTCAGAGGAAACAAGTCCTCTACCAGCCCCCAAATTTATCAGTGGGTTGAAATCAGACTTCAAACTTCTCACTTCAGCCAAGAGTTGACAGCTTTATGGCTTCAAGTTTTTATTTCTGTTTGATGGAAAGAGGGAGAAAAATCGTGAAAGGATTGGTGCGTTTATTAACAGTGTTTAGTTTGTTGCTTGGCTGCTGGGGATTACTGGGAACAACTCAGATAGCCCAAGCTGCAAGTTTCAACAATTTTGCTATTCCTCAAGTCCCTATTCTGGCAATAGAACGGCAAAATCGGGCAGATGCCAAGCTAGGAACGGCATTCGGTCAAAAAATTGATTTGAATAATACCAACGTGCGTGCTTTTCAACAGTTTCCAGGGCTGTACCCAACCCTGGCCAAGAAAATCATCACTCATGCTCCTTACCAAAAGGTTGATGATGTGTTGGATATTCCCGGATTGAGCGATCGCCAAAAACAAACCCTGCAAGCCAACTTCGATCACTTCACAGTGACAGAATACGAGCCTGCCTTCAACGAGGGAGACGATCGCTTTAACAACGGCATCTATAGATAACTAAATGGGACTGGGGACTGGGGACTGGGGAAAGCCAATTTTAGATTTTAGATTTTAGATGGGGTTGGGTAAATATAGGTAGAAAATTCTGCCTAATTATCAAAATCTCACTGGAAATCCAAAATCCTTGCATCCAAAATTGAATACCCATTACCCATTACCCATTACCCATTACCCATTACCTAATGTCGCAGATAGATATTCCTAGCCAATTTGATGTTTTAGTAGTCGGTGCTGGTGCTGCTGGACTATACACGGCGCTATGTCTGCCAGAGTCCTTGCGAGTCGGCTTGATTACCAAAGAAACTGTTGCTTTATCCGCCAGTGATTGGGCCCAAGGTGGCATTGCCGCAGCTGTCGCCCCAGAAGATTCTCCCGCCCTGCATATTGACGACACATTACAGGCAGGGGCAGGTTTGTGCGATGTAGAAGCTGTAAAATTCCTTGCTGAACTTGCACCTAGCTGCATTCAAAACCTAGTTAACTTGGGAGTTGCTTTCGACCGTCATGGTAACGCCTTGTCCTTAACTTTGGAAGCTGCCCATTCTCGCCATCGTGTTCTCCACGCCGCTGACACCACAGGCAGAGAAGTTACCACCACCCTCACCGCCCAAGTACTACGCCGCCAAAATATTCAAGTTATCCAACAGGCGTTAGCTTTGAGTCTATGGATAGAACCGCAAAGTGGGCGCTGTCAGGGAATTAGCCTATTTTATCAAGGTGAACTCCAATGGGTAAAAGCTGGTGCCGTGGTACTAGCAACAGGTGGTGGTGGACAAGTTTTTGCCCAAACTACCAACCCCGCAGTGAGTACAGGTGATGGGGTGGCGATCGCATATCGTGCAGGAGCAATCCTCCGTGATTTAGAATTTGTCCAATTTCATCCCACCGCCCTCACCAAAACCGGTGCAGATCGCTTTCTCATTAGCGAAGCTGTGCGCGGCGAAGGGGCCCACCTCGTCGATAACGAAGGGCATCGTTTTGCCTTTGATTACCACCCCGCAGGGGAACTCGCACCCAGAGATATAGTTAGTAGAGCCATTTTTAGCCATCTACAACATACCGCCCTCGATCCGGCCACTGCCCATGTCTGGCTAGATATGCGCCCCATCCCTGCTGACAAGATTCGTTACCGCTTTCCCAACATCATCAAAGTTTGTCAGCGTTGGGGCATCGACGTCTTCAAGGAACCCATTCCCGTAGCCCCAGCTGCCCATTATTGGATGGGTGGCATTGTCGCCGATCTGCAAAATCGCACGAATATTCCTGGTTTGTATGCTGTGGGAGAAACTGCCAGCACCGGAGTCCATGGGGCAAATCGTCTAGCAAGTAATTCCCTGCTGGAATGTATTGTTTTTGGGGCACAAATGGCTAATATTGCCCTAGAAGATGTGGGGCGGCTATCGACAATCCCAGTGCTGCCCTTGCGGAAATTTAGCGCTGATGTCCATGAGTTGCAGTCCCAACAAGGGCAGCTAGAAGCACTACGGCAGAAGTTGCCCCGTTTAGTATGGCAAAGTGCTGGTATTTGTCGGGAACAATCAGGTTTAGAACAAGCGATCGCCACTGTTGAATCTTGGCAACAGGATTTTTCTGCCTTACCTTTGAGTCAATTCCTGCTCGGTTTACGTCCCGCAGAACCAGCTAGTTTTGACCTCCCAGATGTGGAACGGCAATTGCGACTTTGGGCAGAAACCCGCAATTTATTAGATGTGGCTGATTTAATTCTCAAAAGTGCTGCTTTTAGAACCGAAAGCCGGGGTGGACACTACCGCCTAGATTACCCGCAACAAGACCCTGCATGGCTTGCCCACACACTTATACAAACAGGCTTGTGGTGGAAATATCAGATTTTAATTTCAAATTCCAAATAATTGGTAATTGCCTCTATGAGAAGCATGATTTGTCTGAGTTTTGTAGTCTTGCTGTTAACTGCGTGTAAAACTCAAACTGAACTTATCAAAAATAAAGAATGTGTCGGCTGCAATTTAAGTGGGGCAAACCTTCAGGGCGCAGAACTTAGTGGGGCTAATTTAGTTTATTCCAATCTCACACGGGCTAATCTCAGCCGTGCAAATCTAAGTGGAGCTAAACTTAGCAATCCCCCTTCACAGTTTAGAAGTGCTAGTGATGTCACTATCTTGATTGAGGCCAACCTGAGTGACGCTAACTTAAGTCAGGCGGAAATTTATGATACCAGCCTCAAGGGAGCGAATTTACAGGGAGCTAATCTCAATCAAGCAGATTTAAAAAATGCTGATTTGAGTGAGACTAATTTAAATAATGCCAACCTCCAAAACGCTAATTTAAGAGGTGCAAATATCAGAAATGCCAAACTGCAAAATGCTGATTTAAGCGGTGCCGTGATGGTGTCGGCAGCACTTCATAATAGTGACTTGAGCAACGCCAAGCTTAATAAAGTTCAGTTTGACTCAGGTTCGTTATTAGGAGCTAATTTGAGTGGCGCTGATTTGAGCTATGCCGATTTGAAGGCTGTTGATCTACGGACAGTGAATTGGCAAAAAGCTAATCTTAGTCATGCTGATTTAAAAAATGCTGGTTTAGAAGGCCCTTATCAACCTGATAGGGATTTTGTAGGTGCTATTTTGTGCAATACCATTATGCCTAATGGACAGATTGAAAATCGAGACTGTAGTTAGATTCAGTGGGGTGCGTCAGACACAATAAATTGGTTAGTATCAACAGATTTTCGACATCTGACGCACCCTACAAAAGACGTTGTTTTATTTGAAATATTTAAAATTGCGATCGCCTGTATAACCAGAAATTTTTGCCAGTTCATTCAGGTTTTGCACACCACTATATTTCTGACCATTAATAATCCAAGAAGGATAACTTTCTATTTTTGCTGCTGCACAATCTGGAGTTTGCATCCTTGGATTATCGGCAGCAGCACACTCAAAGTGGGTGAGTTCTTTGTAGGCTTCTTTCCCAAACATAAGTTTTTGTTCATGGCAATGGGGACACCACCAAGCAACGTATTCTTTAGCGCCTATCTTTGTCAAATGCCGTGCTAGAGCTATTTCAGCCTCACCAGAAGTAGTGGTAATTTCCCAACCAATGCCGGGTTTAGGTTCCTCTTTAGGAGTGAAGGCAACTGATATAGGTTTACCAGGAGTAGATTCGCCTATTCCACCTTGTTGATTGACTCCAGCATAAACTCCTAAAGTGCCTATCAGCGTTACCATGCCCACAATCAGGGCAGTAAAGAAGATTTGCCCAATATCCTCCCAATCACGACCGATAATGGTCAGCACCAACAGACTGAGGGAAAATAAAGCCGAGCCAATACAGTAAGGACATAAGGCTTTGATTTGGAATGCCAGCAGGTACATTAAATAGCTGCTGAAGACAGACATGGCGATCGCCCCAATCAACAGCCCCCACCAAGTCAAGTTTTCTAGTTGTTTGCGGCTATGGTTATTTTCTGCTGAGTTAAATGCTAAGGGAGCAAAAGCTAAAATCACCATACTGATGTAGGCCAAAAACCCAAATAAGGCTAATGGCTGACCCAAAACTGTTGCCCAAGGACTGGAAAGTACATCATTACAGCCTTTAACACCAGCTTGGGCCACACAAGCGGCACTGCCTCCGGTTAACTTTTCAAAGGTGAGATAACCTGTTGTCAGGGCACCACAGCCGGCGATCGCACCAATCAATGGACGCGACCATTTATGAATCCAAGGAGTAGAACGGCGGCGAATCATAAGTATTTAGTCACTAGTCATTGGTCATTAGTCATTGAGGAGTCGGATTAATGATGGTCATTCTCACAGGCTCCCCAGTACCTAAGAATGTAAACTAACAGAAGAAATTGATGTGCTTTCGCTTTTGGCTCTCCAACTCTGGCGTGCAGCTTCCACAAATTGACTGACGCGAATTGGATCAATTGGTTGCGAAATCTTTTCGTGGCGTTTTAGGGAACTAGAAACAATTACACCATCTGCTGCCTGCATCAGGGTCGGAATATTTTCCCAATTAGCCCCACTACCAATGAATACTGGTGTGCCAGATGCTGCCCCACAAGCCAGTTCCAAATCTTCTTGGTTAGGAGGGCTACCAGTAGCCCAGCCAGATAAAATCACCGCATCTGCCAGACCCCTTTCAATGGTGTCTTTGACGGCGACTGTGAGATTCGGAGAACTCAACGGACGAGCATGTTTCACCAAAACATCAGCAAAGATTTTGACATCGCAGCCTAATTCGCGTCGATAGCGGAGTAATTGATGAGCATCTCCCTCAATTAATCCCTGATCAGTTGCCATTACCCCTGTGAGGACATTAACGCGGATGAATTGTGCCCCCACGCAGCTAGCGATCGCGATCGCACTTTTGCCATCGTTCCGCAAAACATTTAAGCCCACAGGCAAAGTTACTAAATTCTGGATTTGCTGCACCACCACAGTCATAGCACTGACAATTGCTGGATCGACTTGGTTTTTAGTAAACGGCGCGTCGAAAAAATTTTCCACAATAATACCGTCTACCCCTCCACTGGCCAGGGCTGTTGCTTCTTGTTCAGCGCGGTCAATTACCGCTTGCAGGCTACCTCCCCAACGGGGTGAAGTAGGCAGGGGTAGTAGGTGAACTACGCCAATAATCGGTGTTCGAGTTTTAAATAGCTGATATAAGTCCACGTCTTTAATCCGCTTCGCGGAGTCCAGAGTCCAGAATTTTCTTGACTGTTGTATGGGCGGGTTTCATGAGATATTCCACCTACCCACAGAGTCAGCGGGTTTAACCCGCCCCTACAGACTCTTGACTTTTCACTCAACCAGTCACATTTGTTTTATCTTGGTCAGTTTGCTACCTCCCCCATAAGATGGAAATTGGCGTCAAACCTCCCCTAAGATATGTTAAGATAAAACCTGGCTACAAGAGGAGTTTGCCACTCACAAGACGCAACGCAGCTTTCCGTGGTTTAGGCGTCCCGCCCGCGCATCGTCGAGGGCCTTGCCTGACAGCCAGGGTAGCATTACTGCTTTATAGGCGTAGTCGCGAGCGCGATTTCCCTGAGGGTAGCGACTTCTCACAACAAGCCCTTTGGGCGGCTTCCCGATGGGTAAATTAACAACGCACACGCTGCGGTAATGTAAAATACCAATAGGCGAATTGTTAGAAAAAGATTACAAGTGTCAAATGTACCCAAAGACACTTCAATTTACCCTGGGAAACAGATTAATAAAAATATCATAGCATGACCTATATCTCCATCAGTGATTAGGGTCATCAGTCCACTTGTAGTCCCTAGCAGTGGGAATCTGCCACTGCTCCGTCCGGATAAGGGTGCGGGTAAAAAAAGCACCTAGCTAGTGCTTGAATGTTTGACAAAGAGAAAAAAAAGTGAAGATTTTTTCAAAATATGGGTGATAAGCCAACAATTGCCATTTCTCACCTGGGCTGCGAGAAAAATAGAATTGATACCGAACACATGTTAGGACTGCTAGTAGAAGCAGGCTACGGTGTAGATACGAATGAAGAGTTAGCCGATTATGTTATTGTCAACACCTGTAGTTTTATCGAAGCCGCCAGGGAAGAATCTGTCAGAACTTTAGTAGAACTGGCAGAAGCTAATAAAAAAATTGTGATCACCGGCTGCATGGCACAACACTTTCAAGAACAATTGTTGGAGGAGTTGCCCGAAGCAGTAGCCGTGATTGGTACAGGGGATTATCACAAAATCGTCAATGTCATTGAACGGGTAGAACAGGGAGAGCGGGTCAAGCAGGTTAGTGCCGAACCAACCTATATTGCCGATGAAAATACACCGCGCTACCGCACTACAACAGAAGGCGTTGCTTACCTGCGGGTTGCCGAAGGATGTGATTATCGTTGTGCATTTTGTATTATTCCCTATCTACGAGGAAACCAGCGATCGCGTACTATTGAATCGATAGTCGCCGAAGCCAAACAGTTGGCTAGTCAAGGGGTAAAAGAAATTATTCTGATTTCCCAAATCACGACCAATTATGGTTTGGATATTTACGGAAAACCGAAGTTAGCCGAATTACTTCGCGCTTTGGGGGAAGTAGATGTACCGTGGATCAGAATGCATTACGCTTATCCCACCGGACTGACCCCAGAGGTGATAGCGGCGATCCAAGAAACACCAAATTTCTTGCCTTACTTAGATTTGCCCTTGCAACATTCTCATCCAGAGATTCTCCGCGCCATGAACCGTCCCTGGCAAGGACGTGTGAATGACGGGATTATTGATCGCATCAAGACTGCGCTACCATCAGCTGTGCTGCGAACGACATTTATCGTTGGGTTCCCTGGAGAGACACAAGAGCATTTTGAGCATCTACTGGAATTTATCCAGCGACATGAATTTGATCATGTTGGTGTCTTTACATTTTCGCCAGAGGAGGGAACCCCCGCCTACAATCTACCAAATCAGTTGCCAAAAGAAGTGATGGCAGATCGCCACCACAGAGTTATGGAACTCCAGCAACCAATATCGCAAAAGCAAAATCAACAGGAAGTAGGCAAAATTGTTGATGTCCTGATTGAGCAAGAAAACCCTGAAAGTGGTGAATTAATAGGTCGTTCAGGTAGATTTTCCCCAGAAGTCGATGGTCAAGTCTATGTTAAAGGCGTACTCCTTGAGAGAGGCAAGCTAGGCGAAGCGTCTCATAGAGAAGCAAAGTTAGGAACCATCGTGCCAGTAGCGATTCATAGTGCCGATGCATACGACCTCTATGGTCAAATTGTCGATAGTAATTAGTCATTGGTGAGCCAGTGCAGTTTTAAAGGTTTCCTTTATGAGTAACTGGCAAACTCGGAGGGTGATCTTTCCATGCCCTATGCCCTATGTCCTGATTTACAGATAAGTATCGGTATTACAAGTCCAAAAGTCAAAACAAAATCTAGGAGAGTTAATGAATCTTTCGTTTCAAGAATTAGGTATTTCCCAACAACGTGTTGAGCAATTAGAAAAAATCGGCTTTACCGAACCCACCAATATTCAAGTCCAAGCTATTCCTCAATTGCTGGCGGGTCGTGATGTCGTAGGCCAATCCCAAACTGGAACAGGTAAAACCGCAGCATTTTCGCTGCCAATTTTAGAGCGGCTGGATATTAATCAAAGAGCCGTGCAAGCCTTGGTTTTAACCCCGACTCGTGAATTAGCCATGCAAGTTCACGATGCGATCGCCCAATTTATCGGCGATGAAGGTTTACGGGTATTGGCAATTTACGGTGGTCAATCAATCGACCGCCAAATGATGCAACTCAAACGCGGCGTTCACATGGTTGTGGGCACCCCAGGACGGGTAATCGATTTACTAGATCGCGGCTGTTTAAAGCTCGATCAAGTGAAGTGGTTTGTCTTAGATGAAGCCGATGAAATGTTGAGCATGGGCTTTATCGACGATGTAATTAAAATCCTGTCCCAAGCACCCGTAGATCGGCAAACAGCTTTATTTTCGGCGACCATGCCGCCATCGATTCGCTCCTTGGTAAACAAGTTTTTGCGATCGCCTGCGACAGTTACCGTTGAACAACCCAAAGCCTCACCCAACAAAATCAATCAGGTAGCTTACCTGATTCCCCGTCACTGGACAAAAGCCAAAGCCTTACAGCCAATTCTGGAAATGGAAGATCCAGAAACAGCTTTAATCTTCGTCCGCACCAGACGTACAGCAGCAGAACTCACCAATCAATTGCAATCCGCTGGACACAGTGTTGATGAATACCACGGGGACTTGTCCCAACAAGCGCGGGAACGCTTATTAAGCCGATTCCGTAACCGTCAGGTACGCTGGGTGGTAGCAACTGATATTGCCGCACGGGGACTAGATGTTGATCAACTATCTCACGTGATCAACTACGACTTACCCGATAGCGCCGAAACCTACGTCCACCGCATTGGTCGGACTGGTCGTGCTGGTAAAGAAGGAACAGCAATTTCTCTAGTCCAGCCATTTGAACGGCGCAAGCAGCAGACATTTGAACGTCATAACCGCCAAACTTGGCAAGTGCTGACGATTCCCACAAGGGCACAGATTGAAGCTCGCCACATCCTGAAATTGCAAGGACAAGTGGCAGAAGCTTTAACTGGCGAACGTTTAGCTTCATTTTTACCCATCATCAGCGAATTGATTGAGAAATATGATGCTCAGGCGATCGCCGCTGCTGCATTGCAAATCGCTTATGATCAAACCCGTCCTGCTTGGCTGCAAACAGAAGATGCGCCTGTAGAGGATAATTCCCCAACTCCCAAACCCAAATTGGGCAAGCGTCGTGAGTCCTCTGGTGAATATCCACGAGGTGGCGATCGCGAATACCCACGGGGTGGTGGAGGCGATCGTAATCGCTCTTGGTCTAAATCAGACAACAATGGTGATGACGACAGACGTGGTGGATCACCTAAACCCAAGTTACGGACAAGCCGTCGTGAATCTTCTCCTTCCCCTAGCAATCAAAAACTAGGTTCACCCACAGGTAGAGAATAGTCCAAGCGCTGAGTACTTCATTAGTTCTGAGTATTTCCAAGCTAGACTCAGGACTTAGAACTCAAAACTGAGGACTTAAAGGGGCGGCTAACTTGTTCTAGCTCCCCCGTCTCATAATCCGAAATTTCCAGCCCAAAGCGCCGACATTCTGTTGTAACTGTGGGCTGATTTTACTCCCGCAATGGCAATTAGTTCCCCTGAACAATTAACCAATTAAGCGCAACTTGTGCAGGGGTACAACCATATTTTTTATCAATCTTCTAGAATCAAGAAATTAATATATTAATTTTTTGCATTTACTCTTGGCTAAATAATAATTTAGTATTGATTCCCAAGATGATCGCAGTATTAACTGTTTCATCAAAGCAGGTGTATTAAACAATTAAAAATTCTCTCATAGAGCCTACGGCACGCTACGCGAACAAAATTCAAAATTGTAGGCTGTTACAGCATACGAAAGTCTATCGGGAATAAGTAGCTGCCCCAAATAAATATCGTCTGTGCAATGCTTTATTATGTAAAGTTTCTCTGCTTTTGTACGGTTTTCACTACCAAGCTATTGTTGTATACTCTTAGAAGAGTACTCTTATAAATAAACATAGGCTTGGTAGTTGGTTGCTTATGTTTGTTGTGTTTCAGATTGTGTGTACTTTTTGATACCTTTGGAGAACAACAAAATGATAGCAGTAAATCAACAAGAATTGCATACTAATGCTGTAGCAAACCCAGATGATGATGATTTCATGACTGTTCAGCTTAAAGACGGTAGGGCTATCCAGGTAAAACTAGATGATCTAAAACAGTTTTTGGATGAAAACCGCAATAATGTGGTATTTGAAAAGCTGGCAAATGTGGGCAAAAGAAGAGTTTAGCTTCTAACACAATATTTTTACAAGGGGACAAAACTTGGGTCTGTCTATATAAATTCCTTTGTCTAAATCATCATCGTTTTCAGAATAGTGAACTGTGCAATTTCGGAAAAGTCTATATTCCGTATTTTCATCATCAGCTTTGGTTGGGTTGTAAGGTATTTCTTCTCCCAGAGAAATGTAAACAGAGAATCTGTGTTTCCGAATTACATAACCGTAAATGTATCCATTTGATTGAGCATTAAGGAATTCAGATTTATGACTTTTCACTTCTAGCATTCTTGCCCCTACTACCCTTGATTGTTTCTTCAGTAGATATTTTGAATAGTCTGAACAAATAGTTCCGCCATGCTATTTAAAGAAATCTTAAGCTAATACTATACATAGTGTATTACTATGCATATGGCTTTGTGGATGTCAGGGGAATCGAACCCCTTGGATCAGAGATTAGGAGTCAAGCCCAGCATCCAACGCCGCCCTTGAAGCTATAAATAAGGCAGTGATATTACCAGTGCTTTATTTATAAGCCATTACTGTCTAATGCCTGGTCAATAGTCAGCAATTCATCTAGGGCATTTGCTATCTGTCTGTTAGTTCCTTCTTTCAGTTCTTGCTCCAAATGAGCTATACGCTCTTGTTGCCCCAAAAACTTACTCTCTAGGTTTAATTTGAGGTGCGTATTTTCCTGTTTAAGTTGTTCTACTTCTTTGGTTAAACTGACAATGCGTTTAAAAAGTAGAGCCAAGGCTTTTTTTACATCTATTTCAGACGACTCTTTTAAATCTATTAATGAGTGTTGATTTTTATCAACTAGTAAATCTTCAGAATTCCCTGAGTTTGTATATTGATCATTCTCTTCCAAATTATCTTGCAACTCAGTCGGACTACCGTTAACTTTTTCACCCATCAAATCCCTTTCAGGACGAACTTGAGAATCTGTGACTAATTCTATGTTACCTTGATCGTCAAAGTAAGGAATCGGCTTGCCATGTTTAAGAAAAAATTTGCTCAGAACTTTGTCGAAAGTTAGTCCACGCTTTGCATTTATTTCCCTAATAAGAGCGTATGGAATACGTGAATAGTGTAAATACTTTAATCCATCTTTTTTGTATGCTAAAAAAGGAGTATCTGATCCTTCTAGCGGTTTTTCCCGTAAATTCCGTACACGGACTTGTAAAGCAGGGGAAGACATACACGTATAGTCTAGCAGGTCTTCCATTACTGCTCCTCTACAATGTCTGTCGTTAACCCAGGCAACCCGTTCTATAATCAAAGAATGAATAGCATCCGCACCGTAAACGTAATTAGCTAAATCCTCGGAGAATGAATATAGTTCATTGTCCAGAGTTGGCGGCGAAGCTTGACCTTTTGGTACTTTTCGGTTTAAAATGGAATTAGCCATAAATAAACTGCCTTCCTACTGGAAAGTTGTGGGGGTAGATAAATTAAGAAACGGTGACTGCGCTTCCATCCTGTTACTTAGTTGGCCGACTTAGGCAGGATTATAAAAAGCACAGTACACCAAATAAATAAGCAGAGGTAGCAAATTGAAGCTACCTCATTTATTTTAGAGCAATTTCTCTCGATTAGCAACAAAGATTTTGTATTTATTGTATTTCAAGTAGATTAGCTTTATTTCATTTGCAATATTTATTTAATTTAAAATTATTAAAGTATCATTTGAAGCAAGAAGATAAAATATTTACTAGAAAATTCACTGTATAATATTCTCATCTTTTGTCGCCAGAATGTGTTGCATTCGATAGATTGCGGACTTCACTGACGGGACTTAGCTATGAAAATATGCACCTTACTTAATCAGTATTTGTAAATACGAAGTGGTAGCAGTTTAGTCTTTGATGATATAGTCGTATTTCAGTTTAGATGAATCTTTATCTTTACCTTGCCATTCTTGAGGATAAATACTCAAACGTCCGGTTTGAGGAAAATTCCTCATATAGAAACCACTGACCAGTATTCTCTTCAACCCAGACCGTACCATCTTGCTCTTGCCGGACTCGTACCACAATTCCTTATTCTCGTGCTAAGTCATAGTCATAGCACTAAACGAAAAAGAAAAAGCGATTAGAAATCGCGGCTACACAAACTAAGTCCACCTTCGTGGACTAAGGAAAAACTAGCTGTTTGAAACCCACGCAGGTGGGTTTTGCCTGTGTAGTTGCGGTTTCTAACCGCTTAAGTTGATACTCATGGACTAAGATAAATGATTAATTTAGCCAAGGACGGGTAATTTGCTCTAACTCCCGAACTTCATCATCAGTCAATCTCCAACCCAAAGCACCGACATTTTGTTTTACCTGTTCTGCGGTTTTGACTCCAGCAATGGGAATTACGTTACCCTGACAAATTAACCAATTAAGTGCAACTTGTGCAGGAGTGCGACTATATTTTTCACCAATACTCTGAAGCGAAGAAATTACAGGGTTAACTTTTTGTATTCCCTCTTGACTAAATTTAGTATCTATGGTTCTAGCTCCGGTGGGCTTGCTTGCTCCTGTATACTTACCTGTGAGCAATCCCTGGGCTAAAGGACTATAGGCCAAAATAGTCACACCCAACTCGCGAGCAGTTTGAAAAATACCGTTACTTTCAATTTGGCGATTTAGCAAAGAATAACGTACTTGGTTAACCGCTAGAGGTACACCCCGTTTTGCCAAAATTTGGTGTACATCTCGCATTTCTGCTGCTGAGTAATTACTTATACCAACTGCACCAATTCTACCCCGCTTCACCTCATCAGCGAGGGTATTCATTAAAGTTTCTTGACTCAAAAAGAAGGCAAATGGCCAATGCACTTGGTAAAGTTCAATTCGCTCTAGTTGTAGGCGTTTGAGGCTATCTGTTAAGGCATCAGAGACAGATTTCGCTGTACATCTCCAAGGTAAAGGGCCAAATTTCGTGGCAATTTGCACTTTTTGGGGTGTTTGTTTCATAAATTGCCCCAAAAATTCTTCGCTTTTTCCCATCCCGTAAACTTCCGCAGTGTCAAAGAAATTAACACCAGCTTCTAAAGCGGCTGTAAAAGCTGCTTGCAACTGTTCTGGCCCATAACCGTCGCCATAATTCCAAAAGAGTTTATCACCCCAAGCCCAAGTACCAATGCAAAGGGGTGTAACCGCTGGGCCATTTTGCCCCAAGGTGATGGTTTCCATGTTTGTAAGATTTATTTTATTTACATTTCTTTACTTTTATAGGTTATCGAAGTTTTGTATTTTTAGGTGTTTGGAGATGATTTTTTTGACAAACCGCTCCAGACACATAGGACACAGAGAAAATAAGGAATAAAGGAAAATTCGAGATGTGTTGGGAGTTTGGGTTTATCGTTATTTAAAGGAAAGTTCAATCTGATCAACAAGTAGCTATGGCAAGCGGTGATGCTTTTGATACCCCAACCAAATCTCAAGCCGTGGCAAGGGTCAATGTGCTGACCATGTTTCGGCTGGGATTGTTTCAAATGGGATTGAGTATGATGTCCATTTTGACTCTGGGGGTACTCAACAGAGTCATGATTAAGGAAATAGCAATACCGGCAACGCTGGTTTCTCTGGTGCTAGCAATGCCGGCTTTTGTTTCTCCTTCCCGCATCTGGTTTGGTCAGATGTCAGATGCCAAGCCGTTATGGGGCTACCACCGCACAGCTTATGTTTGGGTGGGAGCAGCGATTTTTGCGATCGCCGCTTTTTTAGCGGTACAAGTAATGTGGCAGTTAAACGCCGCAACCAGTAACGCTGGTAGCTGGGTATGGACAACCCAAACCATCGGCTGGACAGCAGTTATGGGTTTAGTTTTCGCTGTCTATGGTCTAGCAATTTGTGCCAGTGGTACCGCCTTTGCAGCTTTGTTAGTTGATATCTCCGAAGAAGACAACCGCTCTAAAGTCGTCGGGATTGTTTGGTCAATGCTGATGGTGGGTATTATTGTGGGGGCAATTATCAGTTCCAGCTTGCTGAAGCAATTAACAGCAGGTGCACCCATAGAAATCTTACAGGCAGCAATAAACAGGCTGTTTATGATCGTCCCGGCAACTGTTTTTGGGCTGGCCATTGTAGCTACATTCGGTGTAGAGAAAAAATATTCCTTTTTCGCTAACCGTTCTACACCAGCAAATCGGGAAGACAGCATTACTTTAGGTAAAGCTTGGGAAATCTTAACAGCTAGTCCGCAAACAGGTTTGTTTTTCACCTTTTTATTGGTGATGACCATCAGTTTGTTTATGCAAGATCCAATTTTGGAACCTTATGCGGGGGAAGTGTTTAAGATGCCCTTAGCCGAAAGTACCAGGCTGAATATTTTTTACGGTACTGGGATACTAATAGCCTATGGTGTCACCGGCTTTTTGATTGTGCCACGGTTGGGTAAGCGTAAAACTATCCGCCTGGGCTGTTTTTTGGTAGCATTTTGTGCAGTATTACTAGGTTTATCAGGATTTACCGCTAATCCAGCTTTCCTGAAACTAGGTTTGGTTTTGTTTGGGTTAGCTACTGGTTTTGTGACTACCGGAGCTGTTAGCTTGATGCTGGATCTCACAGTTGCAGAAGCTGCTGGCACATTTATTGGCGCTTGGGGATTAGCGCAGTCCATATCTAGGGGAATTGCAGTGGTAATTGGCGGTGCTCTTTTGGATTTGGGGCGCAATCTGTTACCCAACTTGGTACTAGCCTATGGTCTAGTATTTGCTCTGGAAGCTTTAGGGATGGTGGTGTCGATTTGGTTTCTGAACCGGGTAAACGTGACAGAATTTCAAACCAGTACCAAAAATGCTTTAGCTTCTGTGTTGGAAAGTGATTTAGATTAATTAAGTACATTTTATAGACTCAAAGATATGTAGAGACTAGCCATGCTTAGTCTCTACAATGTGGTTTATATATAAATGCAAATTGCTGTAAATTATGCTTTAACAACAGCTTCTAGCTGCTGTTTTGGTGACTTTTTCTTTTTCAGTAGTAAGCCTATACTGCCAACTAATAAAATACCACTAGTGGTAAATGGTTCTGGTACTGGCTGAACTTTCTCAACCTTTAATGATACTCCGCCAATGTTGTCAGCATAATAACTGTCACTAATAAAAAAATTAGCAGTTCCATCGTTAATCAAAGTGAATGAGGTGTTTGATAGTGCAGAATTTTGTCTTGCTAAAGATAGAGTTGAGAAGCGTCCATTTCCGTAGCCGAAACCATTAGCAGGTTGATTATTTAAGGAAATAGAATAACTATTGCCCCATCCTTTCTGACATTTGTTTCCTTCATTATTGCAACCTGCAATAATACCCCCCCAAGCATTCCAACCATCATAAAGACCACCATCCGCAATTCCGATATAGCTAACATCATATTCCCCAGCACTCAAATTAAGAGTAATTGGATTATTAGGATTGTTAATATTGATTGGATTCAAATTAATAATTTGGCTAAAACTAGCAGCTTCAGCCGCATTACTTTGCATCATGGTTAAGCCAATTGCAGTACTTGTAATAGCAATTAGCGATTTCAGATTTAAGGTCTTCATGAGTTGTGCCTATAAAATACCAATTAACTAAATATATAAATTATGTTGCTTTCTGTGTGGGAGAAAAGTTAGCGTTTTCAATGAAACTTAATTTTCCTTGAAATACTCTAGAAAAAAAATAAAATAAATTCAAGTAAAATAATATTTATGCTGATAAAGCAAGTAAATATTTAACAGAATTGGGGATTGGGGATTGGGGACTGAAAATTCGGAAATAGGAAAAAATTCTGCTCTAATGACTAATGACCAATGACAAATGACCAAGGACTAATGACCAATGAATGATTTTTGGATAACGATTCTGGATTTTGCCCAAACCACCACTACCAGAGTGGGACAGCAACTGATGCAAGATTTTGGGCAGGTGCAAGCTTTGCAAAAAGCTGATGGCAGTTTGGTAACGAAAGCCGATAAATGGGCAGATCAAGAAATTCGGGATGCGATCGCTTCCACTTTTTCAGGTTACGGGATTTTAACCGAAGAAAGCGAACACACTTTCCCTGGTACAGAATGGTGTTGGGTAATTGACCCTTTAGATGGCACAACCAACTTTACACGGGGTATTCCCATTTGGTCAATTTCTCTGGGTTTACTTTATCAAGGCACACCGATTTTTGGTTATGTTTACGCACCCCCATTAAATCAAGCTTTTCACGGTTTTTGGGCGGGTACATCAGGGTTAACAGTGCCAACGGGAGCATTTCTGAATCATCACCCCATCCACACCAGTAATGATGCTCCTAGCAACCATCAGTTTTTTAACGTCTGTTCCCGCAGTATTGGAGTTATTCAAAAAGACCTTCCCTGTAAAATTCGGATGTTGGGGGCTGCTAGTTATAACTTTCTGACAGTGGCATCTGGGGCAACTTTAGGCACTATTGAGGCGACACCAAAAGTTTGGGATATCGCCGGGGCTTGGGTAATTGTCCAAGCTGCGGGCGGTGTTTGGTCATCACTAAATTCCCCGCCATTTCCTTTAAAGCCAGGAGAAGATTATGGCGATCGCTCTTTTCCCACTTTAGTAGTTAGTCGTCCAGAATTACTTCCGGTATTTACACCATTTCTCGAACGGTTAAAAAAGAATTAGTGATGATACAAGCTTTACCCATGTGACATACTCCACACACTCCCTTCCAGGTGAGTGTGGGCTTCTCAACGACTCCTCTATGAGGACATTAATTGAGCTTTAAGACCGTGTGTCCCACGGTTCTTGACATTTATAGCCGCGTTCAAATCCCTGCACAAACTCGCATGACATACAGGGCAGTTGTGCATTCTTTGAGATAGCGGCTTTTTAACTTTGTGACCACCCTTCGGCAAGCTCAGGG
>NZ_JACJRJ010000046.1 GCF_014697195.1 Cylindrospermum sp. FACHB-282
GATTTTGAGCTATAAATTCCTGTAGTTCGCCGATGACTCCACCCACCGCAGGTATCTCTTGTTCTAAATACTGCTTTATCATTGTTCTGTTTTAGACTTGTATGCTCTCTCCGTATTATCTCTTATTTTTTTTCAAAAATCAAATATTATTCCTATATTTGTGACTTAGAGGTCTAAGTAAACGTTATTAAATGTAAATACTGTGTGTTGGAGAGAATAATCTACAATAGGTTTTGCCCATTACTGCCACAGTTATGTTTATTTATGCCTGGCTACTTAACACAAAGTATTGCCAGAACTTAATGAATTATGAAAAATTAAGCATATAAGTCACATATATAGTAAGATTACTGACCGCTGATTAAATAAAATTTGATTCTATGACTTGGTTTTCTTTGTCCGTGAGACAGTGGAGTCGGATTTCAAAATTCCTATCTTTTTTCTGTCTATGTTTATTTTTGATTGTTAGTTGCAGTCCTCGCCCAAATACAACTACCCCGGTATCTGGTTCTGTCAATACTCCTCAAGGTGATGGTCGCATTACTGTGGGTACGACTGCAAAGCCCAGAACCCTTGATCCAGCTGATGCCTATGAATTGGCATCTTTGGGTTTAGTATTTAATATGAGCGATCGCCTTTACACCTACGAACCAGGAAGTACAGAAATTAAGCCCCAACTGGCGACAGCATTACCTAAAGTGAGTCAGGATGGTTTAACTTACACTATTCCCCTACGTCAGGGCGTGGTTTTTCATGATGGAACTCCTTTCAACGCCAAAGCAATGGAGTTTAGCATCCAGCGCTTTATCGAAAATAAAGGTAAACCCTCTTTCTTACTATCGGATACGGTGGCATCGGTAAAAGCTACTGGCGATAATGAGTTAACCATCAAGCTGAAAAAGCCCTTTGCGGCCTTTCCTTCTCTGTTGGCTTTTTCTGGAGTGTGTGCAGTTTCACCTAAAGCTTACGAATTGGGCGCTGGGAAATTTAAGCCGAATATCTTTGTGGGGACTGGCCCTTACAAGTTAGCCCAGTATGGCACTGATTCACTGCGATTTGACGTGTTTGATCAGTATTGGGGGGAAAAACCAGCCAATAAAGGCGTTAACGTGCAAATCCAAACCAGTCCAGTTAATTTGTTTAATGCCTTCCGTACTGGTGCTGTGGATGTAGTTTACCTGTCTCTGGAACCTGATCAAATTCGCAGCTTGACTAAAGAGTCAAAAGATGATAAATGGCAGGCAATCAGCGCTAAAGGTAGCGTAGTCAGTTACATGGTGTTGAACCGGAATCAAAAGCCTTTGGATAAACCAGAGGTTCGGAGTGCGATCGCCTTCTTAATAGATCGTCCTCTAATTATGGAACGAGCTCTATTTGGTCAAGCAGATCCACTTTACAGCATGATTCCCACCACCTTTGATGTTTCCCAGCCATTATTTAAAGAAAAATATGGTGATGGTAACATTGAGCAGGCTAAAAAATCCTTAACTGCTGCTGGTTTCTCCAAAGAAAATCCGGCAAAGATACAAATTTGGTATCCTTCAAGTTCACCGACTCGCAGTTTAGCAGCGCAAACAATTAAAGCTTTGGCTGATACAAAGTTGGATGGAATGCTAGAATTTGAAGTCAAACCCGCAGAATCTGCTACCTTTTATAAAGAAGGGCCCAAAGGTTTATATCCAGCAACTTTGCTGGATTGGTATCCAGACTTTTTAGATCCAGATAACTACGTGCAACCATTTTTGTCTTGTTCAAAAGGCTCGGTGGCAAAGGGATGCGAAGATGGTGGAAGTCAGGGTCAGGGTTCGTTTTACTATAGCGAAGCTGTAAATAAGCTAATTGATCAGGAACGCAAAGAACAAAACCCCGAAGCTAGAAAGAAAATATTTACTGATATTCAAGGGCAAGTAGCAACTGATTTACCTTATATTCCTTTATGGCAAAACAAAGACTTTGTATTTGCCCAAAAAGGTGTGAGCAATGTACAACTTGACCCGACCCAAAACCTGATTTACAGGACTATTAAAAAGTAGTCATTGGTCATTGGTCATTGGTCATTGGTCATTTGTCATTTGTCATTAATATTAACTTTTGACCATTGACACTTAATTTTTGAATTTTGAGTTTTGAATATGTCTCGTTCTAAAGCCTTACAATATTACATTGTCTCTCGGTTGCTGCTGGCGCCACTTCAGCTATTAACTATCATTACGATAGTTTTTCTGTTACTCAGAGCAACACCGGGAGATCCAGCTGATGCAATTCTCGGTGGACGTGCACCAGAAAGTGCCAAGGAAGAATTAAGAAAACAACTGGGTTTAGACCTGCCTGTATGGTTACAGTATTTAAATTACTTGGGAAACATCCTGCGCTTTGATTTGGGCACTTCTTTAACGAGTCGGGGGCAGAATGTTGGGGAGATAATTGGGCAATATTTCCCGGCTACGGTGGAGTTAGCAGTTTTTAGTATGGCGATCGCACTTCTCGTTGGTGTTACAGTTGGTACTGTGTCCGCGTCTCGTCCTGGAACATATCTTGATGTGGGTGGGCGGTTGTTTGGCGTTATCACCTACGCAATCCCGATGTTTTGGGCGGGTATGCTGTTGCAGTTGGTTTTCTCTGTCCAACTAGGTTGGTTCCCCAATTCCAACCGCTTTCCGCCAAATCTTCCTGCTCCCTCTACTATCACTGGGTTGTATACAATTGATAGTCTGTTGAGTGGTAACATCAGCCAGTTTTTCACATCTTTGCATCATCTTGCCCTTCCGAGTCTCACCTTGGGAATATTACTCAGCAGTATTTTTGAGCGAATTGTGCGCGTCAATTTAGAGCAAACCCTACAAGCGGATTATGTAGAAGCGGCTAGAGCGAGAGGAATTTCTGAAAATAAGATTTTAGTCTCCCATGCTTTAAAGAATGCCTTAATCCCCGTAATTACGGTGTTGGGGTTAACTTTTGCTTCTCTGCTGGGTGGGGCGATTTTAACTGAGGTAACGTTTTCCTGGCCTGGGTTAGCGAATCGACTATATCAAGCCATCTCAGACCGAGATTATCCTACTGTACAGGGGGTTTTAGTCTTTTTCGGGGCAATAGTTGTGAGTGCCAGCATTTTAATTGATATTTTAAATGCTTATGTAGATCCAAGAATTCGTTATTAATTAAAGGATCTTGGCGACTGGAAGTCACAGCTACACAGGCAAAACCCGCCTACGCGGGTTAAGAAGCCCTACTAAAGAACAACTCAAAACGGGAGTACGTGTTTTCCGAATAGTAGAAACTAACTTTAAGGCTTGAAATCTGTCCAACTCAGTGTTATCAAATCAGATGGTTTTTGCAGTTTTTGCAGCATTGCTGTGCCCCTACCAGAGATGTGGTTCAAATAGATGAAAACTGTTGTAAACTAGCGATCGCACTTTCTTATCTTCCGAAGTAATCGATTATACTTTTGACAAACCCATCAGCCGCTGAACTTGAATGAAGATATCGGGAAAAGCTAGGGGGGAGATGCTGCCCGTAGTTAGTGTCAGTTCCGTTGTGTATTGCCTATCTTTTAAGTCTCGAAATACTTTCAACTGCGGAGTTTTGAGGTTAACAACCCAATATTCAGCAATACCTGCTTCAGCGTAGATATCTTTTTTCTCGCCTAAATCTTTGCTGAGGGTAGTGTTGGAGAACTCGATAATCCAGAAAATGTCCTCTGGGTAAGGATGGTGTTCTAAGTAGACTTCGCCTAAAGGTTTGACAATGGCGACATCGGGGGCGGGTTCTGAGTCGTTGGGTAGGGTGATGGGTTTGGCATCGCGGATTTTTGCCCTTGTACCCAGAAGCGTACGGAGATAATCAGCAGCTTCAGTATTGTAGTAGGCGTGCGGTTCCCGTTCTGGAGGCATAACAATGAGGTTTCCGCGCAATAGTTCTATAGGCTGGTCGTCAAAGATCCCTGCTTCTATTGCCCGGTGATAGCGTTCAATCGTCCATTTATAGGTAGTTACGGTCATGAGACTTTGTTTATAAAGTAGATGACGGTAAGTCTATCTTCTTAAACTGCGGGGGTCGAGGGCATCTCGCAGCCCATCACCTAGTAGGTTGAATGACAGTACTGTGAGGATAATTAGCACCACTGGCGGCCAGATCAGCCAAGGTTGCAGCACTATAATAGAAGCATTGCTTGCCAGAGTAAGCATATTGCCCCAAGAGGGATCTGGTTGTTGAATCCCTAAGCCGATAAGACTGAGTATCGCTTCTGAACCGATGAAGCTGGGAACAGACAAGGTAGCTGAGATAATTACATAACTGGCGGTTTGGGGCAAAACATGGCGGAGGATGATATACAGTGGTTTTCCGCCCATTGCCCTTGCTGCTTGCACAAATTCTCGCTCTTTAATTGATAGCACCTGTCCGCGAATTACTCTTGCTAAACCTGCCCAGCCAATTACTGAAGTAATTACCACAATTAAGATAAAGCGCTGGGTACTGGTTAAACCAGGAGGTAAGACTGCGCCCAATGTTACCAACAGATAAATGCCAGGGAAGGTCATCATCACTTCTGCCAAGCGCATGATGATGCTATCTATCACACCGCCGAAATAGCCAGAAATGCCACCCATCAACAAACCGAGGGGAAAGGAAATGGCAACGCCGAAAATACCGATAAACATACTGATGCGACCACCATACACCAGACGGCTGAATTGGTCGCGTCCTTGGTCATCAGTACCCAAGATGTTGATTTTTGCTTCGCTAGTGGTGCCAAATAAATGCCAATCTAGGGGGATGCCAGGAAAAATGGTGACTTCATTCCACTTGGGCGGTAGTGGTAAACTCATTTGCAATAAGCGGTATTTTGGCCCGGAGACAAATAAACGCAGGGGTGAGGGCTTTTTGTAGTCTACAATTAGTTGGCGATCGCCTGTTTCTAGATTTGTGTCTCCCTGAGTTGTCGGATAAACATGGGGGCCGATAAATTGTCCTGACTGAGAAACCCAGTGAATTTGAGTTGGGGGCAGTAGCGAACCATTTGCCTGTGAGGCATAAGGGTCATAAGGGGCGACAAAATCCGCCGCAATTACTGCACAATAGAACACCAGCAGTAAAATTGCCCCAAATCGTGCCAATGGATTTTTCTTTAGTCGATACCACCAATCCATAGTTTTCGGTCAAGAATTCTTCATTATAAGAGTAACAAGACATTGGTCATAACTAACGACTAATAACTCATGACCAATGACTAATGACTAAGCATGAAATTGCTCAACTAAATACCGCTGTTCTTCAAACTGTTTTTCATGTTCCACAACAAACACATTTGAGTAAAGGTTAGCGACAATTTGTTTTCCTTGTTGTGTCAGAGATAGGTAGCGCAATCCATCTTTAATATATGGATAGACGCCATGCCAGTAAAACTTGGCATAATTCTTGCGTAAATCGGCAGGATTTTGATAGCCCAAAACTTTATTCATGCCAGTTTCTTCAAACTCGTAGAATAAAGAAGTGATTTTTTTCAAGTAACGCGGGTCACTTAATTGCCCAATCAAATCAGCCGCACGCACTAACCCGGCAAAATTTTTGGTATCTTGATGATCTTCTGCCGTTGGTACGGGAAACCGAGTTAATTCAATGTTGCTCTTAATCGCTTCACCATCAATTAACTTGTGACCGCCAAAACGCTCATCTATAAACAGCTTGGCCCTATCTACATGATATGGCGTCAGACTGGCATCAGAAGCCCCCGGAGGTAGAGCAATCATTTTGCCATTTTGACCTGTGGCATAGACGTCTTCGGTTTCTCTGTCTTGTCGGCAAACTCCTTTGACATAACCGATATCGTGACAGACTAAGGAAATAATAAAATGCAGCCAATCTTCACTAGAAACACCACCTTCCCGAATGTGTTTACCGCGTAAGATTTCTTGTCCTACAAGGGCAACGAGGACTGAGTGTTCAACATTGTGATATAGTGCATCACTATTAGCAATGTTTTCCAAAGCCATGTTACCAGCCCAGGCGATAATGTCTTGATATTCGGTTTTTAAGCACCCATAAGTACGACTGTAACCTTCTCGAATTTGATTTACAAAAGCATCAATTAGAACTTCAGTGGCATTGAACATACTGGTATACTCAGGTAGATATTAATTTGGTTCAAAATTTCATCATCAGGATCGTCTTTGCTGAAATTAGCACACTGATAAACCTTAGATAACAACTCATTTATCCAGGGAGATTGAGGTTTAATCTGGTTGGGGAATGGCTGCTTGATTGTTTCAATTTTGGGCTTTAGTCCTTTTTGATTTACCTCTGGAGGGTGGCTGACTGGAGGGTAGCAACTGCCACGCTAAGTCCTGGGTGCTATCTAATAGTGCATTATATTGGCTTACAGAAATAAGTAAGCTGAACAAAAAGCTAAGTTTTTACTCGATGAAGGATGAGTTGGCAATGCTGGAGACATCCTGTGAAATCACTGGTAGAACCAAAAATGATGTTTCCTAGAAATTGATTTGTCATCTTTTGTGGAAAATACCCAAAAATAAGATATTGTCTTGTGCAACTAATTAGTTTAGTAATTGACTGCTATATAAATCCTAGACAAGTCTAGACATTTACTTCTTACTTCAATGGGAGCATGGGAGCGGTTATCCCTCAGTAAGCTTACACGCTGTAGCCAAACGTGATAAATTAATTGCTGCATTTAGATCCCTATCCATCTCAAAACCGCAGTGTTCACAGTGATAAGTTCTTTCAGACAAAGAAAGTTTTTCTTTCTGATGTCCACAACGAGAACAGGTTTTACTAGATGGATACCATCTATCAGCAATTATGATTTCAGCACCAAACTTTTTAGCTTTATATTCTAGCTGACGTTTAAACTCATAAAATCCGCAGTCAGCTATTACTTGAGCTAATTTTTCATTTTTCAACATACCTAAAACATTTAAATCTTCTACTACTATTTTTGCGTGGTTTTTGCATAAATAGGTAGTGATTTTGTGGAGAGTGTCTTTTCTCAGGTTGGCTATTTTTCCATGATGTCTAGCTAACCTTATTTTGCTTTTAAGCCTATTGCGAGAACCTTTAGACTTCTTAGCCAAAGCGCGAGACAATTTTTGCAATTTGGAGAGATTTTCTTGGTAATGTTTAGGATTAGGAAAAACGACGCCTGTACTTAAAGTAGCTAATTCTTTTACTCCTAAGTCTACACCGACAACATCATACTGTTTTAAACTTGCTTCATGTTGTTGCTCATAGCTAAAAGCAAGATACCAAGTATCAGCAGTTCTAGAAATAGTAATACTTTTACAGGTAGTATGTGGTAATAGCTCATAAGTTTTTACCCATCCAATAGTAGGTAATTTTATTGATTTACCACCTACAGGAATTGGTTTACCACTGTTGTCAATAGTAAAACTATCGTTTCTCCCTTTTTTTTTGAAGCTAGGATATTTAGCAAGTCCTTGGAAAAATCTCTTGAATGCTTCACCCAAGTTATCAAAAGCATATTGAGTGATTTTCTGACAAATACCTTTTTCTTTAATCCATGTGAATTCAGGTTTAACATAGTTATTAAAGAACTTTTTCAGAAGATACTTGTCAGGCTTTAATCCATCTTTGTACAAATCTTTCCAAGTGGCTATTCCCCAGTTAAAAGTAAACCTAGCTATCCCAGCGTGTTTACACATTAATAGTTCTTGGGTTTTAGTTAGCTTGAGTTTTGTTTTAATGGATAAAAGCATGGTTACTGATCTGGCGGAAGTATTGAATGAATTCAACACTGTACTTTAGTTAATATTATACATTAGATGTATGAATATTTAGCACCATAGCCAAAAAAAATATTTCTTAAACTTAGATAATCACTTTCATGCTCTCCTGTTGCTCTGTTAATCCCTAGAAGAAAAGCGAATAGAGTTAAAAGCTAATAGTAATTTAATCAAAGGCAAGACAAAAGAAAATAAGAGGTAGTCAAAGTTTTTCTATATATGTCTAGCTTTGTCTAGTTTATTGGTTACTAGTAAATAGCTCCCTCCTTCTTTGTAGTTTAGGTATAAGTGTGGGTGCTAGCTGGACTGATGTCTTAATGGCTCAATAGCTGATAGCTTCCTAGACTGGTCAAAGCTTTTGAGTGGTTATGAGGCGAATGACAAAATTCAGTAATTCAGTATAGCAAGAGACATGGGTGCTGGTGGCATCCATGAAATAAATGTATATGATCTTCATAAACTTTTTATTTTATTTCTATTGACAATCTGGCTTTGATGTCATTTGCTATTTGATATAGTGAGGGTAATTCAAAATTTCTGTAAAAATATATACTTCTGCGGCTCTTGCTAGATTAGTAAGCGGTAACTTTTTTTCGGGCTGTGTACCGCGGGTTAGCGGTTTCATCTGCCAATAAAATGCGTCATAGTTGATGTATGGTAACAAATTTCAATCTTTCTTAAGAAAATACCAATCGTGGTAATTAAAATTCGCGGAGTAAAGATATGACAAAGGGCGATGAAAGCTTGTCAGAGGTTGAGGTGGCAGAACCTGTGATGATTGAGGATGCAAGCTGGCAAAGAAAATCAACCCGCCCTTGGTTAAAACCGTTGTTGTTGGGTGCTGGGTTGGGGATTGCGATCGCCTTTTTGGGAGGGGGTTTAGTAAGTCGTCTTCTAGCTGGTAAACAAAACGCTGCTGGGGATAAATCGACACAAAAGCCTACCCCATCGTTGACAGTCACCGTTGCTCCAGTAGAAACTGCCCGTGTTTCCCTAACTCTCAACACCACAGGTAACATAGCCGCCCGTGATTTGATTCCAGTCTTGGCCCAGACAAACGGCTTACAAATCAAAAGTATCCCCAACAATGTGAAAGAGGGAAGCTTTGTCAACAAAGGTCAAGTGTTGGCGATTTTGGATGATTCTGTTCTGCAAACCCAAATTAGCCAAGCAAAAGCAGATGTCGAATCCAAGCAAGCTGATGTGGTATCCAGGCAAGCAGATGTAGAATCCAAACAGGCATCTGTAGCTGCAAGTCTGGCAATAGTCCAGCAAAGAAGAGCCGATTTAGCTCAAGCTAAGGCGAGATTAGAAGAAGCACAAAAGAATTTTCGGCGCTATAAAGAACTGGCAAGCTCTGGAGCAATTAGTGATCAAGAACTGGATACTCGCTCCTACACTGTAAAAACTGCCATAGAAACTGTGCATGTAGGGGAAGAGAATGTCCGTAGTGCTCAAGCGAATGTCGGCAGCGCTAAGGCAAATATTGGCAACGCCCAAGCCGTTGTTAATAAAGCCAAAGCCGATGTCCGCAACAGTGCTGCGAAGGTGGAACAGCTACAAGCGCAGTTAGCTCAAACTGTGGTGCGTGCCCCTGCTTCGGGAATTATTGCCGAGAAACTTGCTAGAGTCGGGGATGTGACAGGTGTGGCGCCGCAAACCCAGATAGGGAATGTGATTGGCGGTTCACAAAAACTGTTTTCGATTATCCAGAATGGGCAGTTAGAACTTCAGGCAGAGGTGACCAATCTTGACCTTACACAGGTGAAAGTCGGCGGCCTGGTGCAAATTACTGCCGATGCTGATCAGCGTGTGGACTTGCAGGGACGGGTGAGAGAAATTGAACCACTGGTTAATGATAAAAATCGTCAGGCAATAGTGAAAATTGATTTGCCATCAACAAATTTGTTGAAACCTGGGATGTTTGCCAGGGCAGAAATTACTACTGGTAGAACCATGGGGATGACTGTACCACAGAAAGCTGTGCTATCTCAAGCAGATGAGAGTGTAATTGTATTCACCCAGTCGGGTGAAGACTTAGACCCCGATCCCAGGGTAGAAGTAAGAGAAGTTCGCGCCCAAAAAGTAGAAGTAGGAGAATCTATCAACGGGGATCGGGTGGCAATTAAGAGCGGGTTAGAATTGAGCGATCGCGTAGTAGTTGACGGTGCTGGTTATGTCAAAGATGGCGATCGCGTCCGAGTGGTCAATCAATAATTTCTGATGACAATCAAACCAAAATCTCACATTTAAAATGCTGCCATGTCCTTTAATATCTCTGCTTGGGCGATTAAAAAACCTGTTCCTACAATAGTTATATTTTTAATCTTGACGGTAATTGGTTGGTTCTCCTTTGTCTCTTTGGGGATTGATATCAACCCTAATATTGATGTGCCTACGGTGACTGTGACAGTAACACAACAAGGGGCAGGCCCGGCGGAACTTGAATCCCAAGTCACAAAGAAAGTAGAGGATGCCGTGGCTGGGTTGGGCAATATCGATAACATGACTTCCACGGTAACCGATGGCAACTCCAGGACGGTGATTAATTTTATCTTAGGCACTGATAGCGATCGCGCCACTAATGATGTCCGCAACGCTGTCTCCCAAATTCGCCAAAACCTACCCCAAGAAATCAACGAACCAATTATCCAACGTCTGGAATTTGCCGGTGGACCAGTCATCACCTACGCAGTCAAATCTGCCCAGCGTTCTGTAGAAGAATTAAGCAACCTCGTAGACCAAACCATCAGCCGCGCCTTAT
This sequence comes from Cylindrospermum sp. FACHB-282, assembly GCF_014697195.1. GTDB lineage: Bacteria > Cyanobacteriota > Cyanobacteriia > Cyanobacteriales > Nostocaceae > Cylindrospermum. The sequence continues at coordinate 10,522 of NZ_JACJRJ010000046.1, forward strand.
TAGCAGTCAAGGGTGTAGCCCAGATTAAGCGTGTGGGTGGTGTTGACCGAGAAATTCGGATTAACCTCGATCCAGACCGCTTACAATCTCTAGGCATCACTGCTACCCAAGTCAATGACCAAATCCGGAATTTGAACATTAACTTACCAGGGGGACGCGCTGAAATAGGCGGTAGTGAACAAACCATCCGCACCCTAGGCAGTGCCAAGAGTGTAGATGTTTTGCAAACCTATGAAATCCAACTCCCTGGAGGTAGTTCTGTACCCTTGTCCAGCTTGGGAACCGTAGAAGATAAATATGGCGACGTGCGTCAAGCTGCCCGCTTGAATAATCAGCCGGTGGTGGCTTTCCAAGTGTTACGCAGCACTGGCAGCGTCTTGGTGACTGTAGAAGAAGGGGTGAAAGCAGCAGTCAAAGAACTGGAAAAAACACTCCCCGCAGATGTGAAACTGGATTTAATTTTTACTAGAGCCGATGTTGTCCGTCAATCCTACCAAAGCACCATTGATGAATTAATTCAGGCTTCGGTGTTGGCGGTAATCGTGATTCTCTTGTTTTTACGGGACTGGCGGGCCACATTAATTACCGCAGTCGCCCTGCCTTTGTCCATGATTCCCACCTTTGCGGTGCAACAGGCCCTTGGTTACACTCTCAATAACATGACCTTGTTAGCCTTAGCATTGGCAGTGGGTAACTTGGTAGATGATGCCGTGGTGGAAATTGAAAACATGGAACGGCACATGGCCATGGGAAAATCTGCATGGGAAGCAGCTTTTGACTCTTCTGATGAAGTGGGACTAGCTGTAATTGCCTCTTCAGCAACTATTATTGCCGTATTTCTGCCCGTTGCTTTTATGGGTGGCGTTCCGGGGCAGTTTTTTCAACCTTTTGGCGTTACTGTTGCCGTTTCCACGATTTTTTCAACCTTTGTGGCTCGGATGGTAACGCCGATGATGGGGGCTTATCTGATGAAGGATAAGGAGATAACCCACAAGCCAAAAAAACCCAAAGTCATCCGCTTATTTAATCTCAAATTTACACTTCCAGGTAGTACTCAAAACTCAACACTCAACACTGTCAAGCCTCGCCGCTTTCAACCTTATAAATCCCTTCTTCAGTGGGCATTACGCCACAGATTAACGACAATAGCGATCGCGATCGCCTTCTTTGTTGCCAGTCTGATGCTAGTACCCTTGATTCCCAAGGGTTTCGTCGATGACGGCGACTTTGGCATTTCTAACATGACTGTGGAAGTACCCCCAGGTTCCACCTTGACAGACGTCAATAAGGTAGTCACACAGTTAACGAATACCATCAGCCAAAATCCCAATGTTACCGGGGTGCTAGCCACAGAGGAGATTAATTCTGCCTCCTTGGTGATTAGTCTCAAACCCAAAGAAGAACGGAAAGTATCTCAAAAAGAGTTTCAGGAAGAAATACGCCCCCTATTTGGGCAAATACCAGGAGCCAGAATCAGTTTTCAAAGTCAGGGTCCAGGTGGTAGTAACAAAGATTTATCCATAGTCCTCAGAAGTGAAAATCCCCAAGCCTTGAATCAAGCCGCAGATGCCCTAGAAAGGCAAATGCGTTCCATACCTGGTTTAGTAGAAGTCGCCTCCAGTGCGAGTTTAGTAAAACCAGAAATATTAGTTATTCCCAATCCCCAACGAGCAGCAGATTTGGGGGTAACAGTCAGATCCATAGCCCGTACAGCCTCCCTTGCTACTATTGGCGACACAGAAGCGAACCTGGCTAAATACAATTTACCTGATCGCCAAATTCCGATTCGAGTGCAAATCGACCCCAAAGCACGCGCAGACATCAACACGATTAAAAATCTCCAAGTCCCCAGTACTAACGGCGACTTAGTACCCCTAGGGGCGGTGGCAGATATCCGCTTTGGTAGTGGCCCAGCAACAATTAACCGTTATGATCGCGCCCGTCAAGTTGCTGTAGAAGGCAATTTACAAGGTATTTCCTTGGGTGAAGGCGTCCAAGCAGTCAACAAACTGCCGGTGATGCAAAACCTACCTCCAGGAGTAGCACAGCAATCTTCCGGTGGTGCCAAAATTATGCAAGACATTTTCAGTCGCTTTGGTCTTGCCCTAGCCCTAGCACTGATGTGTATCTATGCAATTCTCGTCTTGCTATATAACAACTTTCTCCATCCCTTGTCGATTATGGCAGCCTTACCTTTTTCTTTAGGTGGGGCACTGGTAGCTTTGATGGTGATGCAAAAACCTTTGGGAATCTATGCCCTGATTGGGATTGTGCTGCTCTTGGGGATTGTGACCAAGAACTCAATTCTCTTGGTTGACTATACAATCATCAATATGCAGGAAGGTAAAACTCAACGACAAGCACTAGTAGAAGCTGGTGTGTCGCGGCTGCGCCCAATTATGATGACTTCTCTAGCGACAATTGTGGGTATCTTACCCCTAGCCTTGGGAATTGGTATCGGTTCAGAAGTCCGCCAACCAATGGGAATCGCGATTATGGGAGGTTTCACAACGTCAACGCTGTTAACGCTGGTGGTTGTGCCTGTGATATTTAGCTATATTGATAACTTGCAGAATTGGATTTTGGGGATCTTCCGTGATGGTTTTGGCAAAAAGCGTCCTCGTCCCCCAGTAGTTGAGCCAGAAGTAATCAATCCGCCACCTGCCAGCGAAAAGCCTGTTTCCACAATTAGCAAATAATGATATAATGCTTGTTAGCCTTGACTGAGCTAACAGCACCTTGCGGGTGTAATTCAGTGGTAGAATGTCTGCTTCCCATGCAGAATGTCGTGGGTTCGAGTCCCATCGCCCGCTTTAGTGAATTTGTGAATGTGAAATAGGCGATCGCTAGGGAATATTACTGTGCCCCTATAGCGCCGCCTAGTTGCTGAAAACTGCTGTAATATCATGTACGGCTAATTAGTTATGATTCCTACATCTGTGCAAAAACAGGCTTTACCCCTGCAAGAACTGCGTTCTTAATGATCAGTCTTTAACCGGACACGAGATAAATTGGTACGAGGATAAAAAGCGATCGCCAAATTTATAGTTATCGAATAATCGTTTCATTGCTGAACTAACCCGTTCAGTTTAGATATTTTCGGAATTCGCCAACGGTATCCGGATCTCGGTGGACACCCTAAAAGCGTAGAGATTGCCCGTATCAATCCCTCTGGTTCAATAGGTTTGGCAATATGCTGTTGAAAGCCTGCTTGTAGCGCTTGTTGGTGATTGAAATCTCCGGCGTAGGCAGTCAGAGCGATCGCGGGAATCTGTCCGCCCTGCTCTGGTGGTAAGGCTCTGATCTGCCGCATCAGCATATAGCCATCCATTTCCGGCATCCCGATGTCGCTCAGGAGAACATCGGGTTGGGATTGAGTTAAAACTGTAAATGCTTCAAGAGCGGAGGCAGATGCGATCACCCTTGCCCCTGCCTGTTCCAATAGAAAAGCAACAAAGTCTCGTGTATCCGTCTCATCATCCACCACTAAAACATGGATACCCTTCAAATCAAGAGATGGTTCTGACAATTGAGAATCTTGATTTAGAGTTGGCACAGATGGGATCAGTGGAAGCTTAACCGTGAATGTGGCTCCCATTCCTTCACCCTGGCTCTCTGCCTCAATAGTGCCACCGTGCAGCTCAACTAAGTGACGCACGATGGCCAGACCCAAACCCAGTCCACCAAACTGACGAGTGGTAGTGCTATCTGCTTGACGAAAATAATCAAACACATGAGGTAGAAATTCAGGAGAAATGCCCATGCCGCTGTCGCTAATGGTGATTTGAGCTTGATTGTCAGCCTTTTCTAATCGCACCTCAACCCGACCCCCAGGGGGTGTAAATTTAACGGTATTGGAGAGCAAGTTCCACATCACCTGCTGCAAGCGGGTTGAGTCACCAGAAACAAGTCCGACTTCAGAATCTAGCATGGTCTCTATCCGAATAGACTTGGCTTCTGTTGCAAGTCGCACAGTTTCGATCGCCGCTTTAATTGTTGATGCTAGATTAATCGGGCTGCTCGTGAGACTGAGCTTGCCCCGCAGAATCCGGGAAACATCCAGCAAATCTTCAATCAGTTCAGCTTGCAGTTTGGCATTGCGCTCAATGGTTGCCAGGGCTATCTTTGTCTTGGCCTCATCAAGAGAGCCGGTTTGCAGCAGCCTTGACCAACCTAAGATAGGGTTGAGGGGCGATCGCAATTCATGGGACAGCACCGCTAAAAATTCATCCTTAATCCGGTTTGCCGCTTGGGCTTCTTCTCGGGAGGCTTCTGCTGCCCACCGTGCTTGCTGTTCTGCTTTGTATAACTGGGCATTTTCCACGGCGACTGATGCCATCTGTGCTAATTGCACCAGGATGGCTTCATCGGCTTCAGTAAACTCACCCTCATATTTGTCTGAAAGCTGAATCAAGCCAATGTTTTGTCCATCTCGCCCTACAAGAGGGACAGCAAGCCAGCCTCGCATCGGAGGATGGTTTTCTGCCTCTTTGCCAAAGCCTCGCCATCGCGGATGTGCCTCTAGTTCGCTTTGAGTCATCCGCATCGGGCGATTCAGGTGACACACACAGGCATAGATGCCAGATCCATCGGGCTTTTTATCGTAATTCCGCCAAGCCGCATACTTATCAGACAAGTAGATGGCGGTAATTGCCTGTGCCCAATTCTCATCAATCGTCATGCTGGTGATAGACTGGTGAGTACCAATGATTGATGCCGCCTGATCGGTGATTACTTGCAACAGTTGTTCAACAGAAAGGGCAAAATTGATCGTCAGTGCTGCTGTGGTTAATCCCTGCAATTGTTTGACGTAGTGGCGTTCACGGGCTAGCAATTGTTCTCGTTCGAGTTCGGCAAGTTGGCGATCGCTTACATCCAATAAAACACCATGCCAGACAATATCCCCATTTTCTCGATACTCTGGACGAGCGTTTACCTGTACCCACTTGAGTTTGCCAGAGGGTGTAACTATTCGCCACTCGTAAGACAACGGTTTTAAAGTTTGAGCGCTCTGCTTGGCAGCGGCATAATATCCGGCACGGTCATCAATATGAATTTGTGCAAAGTAAAGAGAGGCATTTTTTAAAACTTCCTCTGGTGTTAACTCTAGCAGGTCTTGACAGCCAAAACTGACGTACTCAAAACCAGCAGAACTATCAGAATGCTGTACAAAGGTGTAAATCATTCCAGGTATATTAGACGCTAATGTTTGAAGTAACTTTTGGCTATGCTGTAATGCTGCTTGTGCCTGTTTAATATCACTAATATCTGTTCCCGAACCGATGACTCCCTGCACCACCCCCTGAGTATCCACAAAAGGTTCTACAATAGTTTTGTACCAACGGACTTCCCCTTGTTTGTTGACGATAGCTTGACAGGGATAAATTTGTCGTTGCCCAATCTGCATTACCTCTTGGTTATTAACAAGATGATGCTGCGTTTGTTCTAAGGCCACATTTGTCAAATCTTTTTCCTCCTTGCCAATGATTTCCTCTACCTTTACTCCATAGGCCATGGCTCCTGCTTGGTTAATGGTGACAAAACGACCTTGGGTATCCTTGACAAAAATACTATTAGGAACAACATCGAAGACTTGCCGCAGGAATATTCTTTGGCTTTCTAGTTCTGCTTGGGCTTGCTTACGCTCTGCTCGCACCTGTGCGTCCCGCATTTCTCGACGCACTGCCTCTGGCAATCGGTTTAAGTTGTCTTTCATCACATAGTCATGAGCGCCCGCTTTCATCATTTCCACAGCAGATACTTCGCCGATAATGCCAGAAATGAGAATGAAAGGAATATCTTTTTGACTCTGCTTGACTATTTCTAAAGCCGCAGGCGCATTAAATCCAGGTAATCGATAATCTGAAAGGATGACATCCCAGCTGCAGCGATTGAGGGCTACGCTTAGTTCTTGGGCTGTTTGGACACGCTCCCAGATGGGGTTGAAACCACCGCGATGTAGTTCACGGAGAACTAACATAGCATCAGCCTCTGAATCTTCCACAATCAGCACGTTCAATGGTTGACTCATACTTAACAAGCTCTTTGGTAACTTTTGAGTATCCCCCAACTAACATTTTCAGGACTTATGCAACTGGCACAGCGTAGGCGTAGCCCAACCTAGGCATCGCTAAAAACAAACCAGGGGAGTTAAAAATTGACGAGCTAGACAGCGAAGAGGTTATAGACCTATTTGCTCATGACTTAGCCCGTATGATTAAGAAATGTTCACTTCTGATGGGAGTAGGGCAATATTTTGGTCAGACAAAATGATTACGATACTCACACTTGTTAATCAAATAATTTAATATCTATGTTAGTCAAAATATCTAGCTATTGAAGAAATTGTGTTTTTGACACACTCATCTCTAAAGACACTGAGATACTGTGGACAGAGTAAAATGAATATTGCTAAGAGATGAAGCTCAGGAGTGGCGTTCAAATGGCTGGCTCATCTTCTGACTGCGCTCAAGGGAGAGATAGTCTTTTGTTAGATACCCCGCTCAGTTAACTTAACTTGATAATGCTTCCAGTGTAGATCAATGGGTTAATCAGGAGTTCGGCTATTGTAGAATATAGGTTTAGAGTCAACCCGGCTTTCTGCATTAGTGTACCTATTGAAGGTGGTTGAACTATGATTACAATTCCGGGTTATCAAATTCAGAAAAAAATCCACGAAAGTGCTAATTCATATGTCTATCGGGGAATTCGTAAACGGGATTCTTTGCCTGTAATCTTCAAGATTTTGAAGAAAGAATACCCCACACCAGAGGAAATGACCCGATATAAACTCGAATACGAAATTACCCACAGCTTGTCACTGGAAGGTGTGATCAAATGTTACGATTTGCAGCAATATCAAAGTAATTTAATTATCATCATGGAGGATTTTGGAGCGAAGTCTTTAGCAAAGATCATAGCTAAAAGCAGGTTTATGTTAACAGATTTTCTCAAGTTAGCTATTCAAATAGCTAAAAGTTTAAATGAGATTCATAGCGCCAAAATAATTCATAAGGATATTAATCCATCCAATATTGTTTTTAATCCAAAAACACAACAACTTAAAATTATTGATTTTGGTATTTCAACTGCCCTATCGCGGGAGACCTTAACTCTCAAAAGTCCAACAGTATTAGAGGGAACCCTGGCTTACATATCTCCAGAGCAAACAGGCAGGATGAACCGTTCTCTGGACTATCGAACTGATTTTTACTCTTTGGGTGCGACCTTCTATCAATTGTTAACTCATCGACTGCCATTTGAATCCAGCGATCCCCTAGAGTTAATTCATCATCATCTGGCTCTAGAAGCGATTCCACCTCATGTTATCGATCCAGAAATTCCTATGATGGTTTCAGAAATTATCCTGAAATTGTTAGCTAAAACAGCGGAGGAGCGGTATCAAAGTGCTGGGGGAATTATAAATGATTTAGAACAATGTCTGATTCAGTTACAACAAACGGGACGAATAGAGTCTTTTACCTTAGCACAACAAGATATTTCCGATCAGTTTTATATCCCTGAAAAACTTTATGGTAGAAAAAAGGAGGTTGAGACCTTATTAGCAGCGTTTGACAGAGTAGCAGGTAAAGATGACGCAAAGATGGGGAGATGCAAAAACCTAGAGAGTGAAAATGTCCCTGTGTCTTCCTCCCAAGTCGAGATGATGCTCGTTGCTGGGTATTCTGGTATTGGCAAGTCAGTATTGGTGCAGGAAATTTATAAGCCGATTACACAACAACGGGGCTATTTTGTTTCGGGCAAATTTGACCAGTATCAGCGTGATATCCCTTACTTTGCGATCGCCCAAGCCTTGGAATCGCTAATCAAACAATTATTGACTGAAGATGAAGCACGGTTGAGTCAGTGGCGAGAAAAGCTCTTAGTGGCGCTGGGATCTAACAGTCTAGTGATAACTCAAGTAATTCCAGCATTGGAATTGATTGTGGGAAATCAACCAGATGTACCTGTTCTGCCGCCGACAGAAGCCCAAAATCGCTTTAATCAAGTCTTTCAAAATTTCATTCGCGTCTTTACTCAGTCAGAACATCCCCTCGTCATCTTTTTGGATGATCTTCAGTGGGCAGATAATGCTTCGCTGAAGCTGATTCAACTGTTAGCTACCACCACCGAAAAACAATCGTTGTTGTTGATTGGGGCATACCGGGATAATGAAGTAAATGCCGCTCATCCCCTGATCCAAACGGTGGATGAAATCCGGCAGAGTGGAGGAGTGGTAAACCAACTTTCTCTGGCAGCATTGAACTTACCTGATATCAATCAGCTGATTGCCGATACATTGCACTGCCAACCAGAGGATACCCTGCTCTTAGCCGAACTGGTGCAACTAAAAACTGGTGGTAATCCCTTTTTCATGAATGAATTTTTGAAATCTCTCTACACCGAAGGGCTACTGAAATTTGAGCGCCAAACCAAAAAATGGCAATGGTCGATAGAGCAAATTCAGAATCAGGGCATTACCGATAATGTGGTCGATTTAATGGCCAGCAAGATTCAGAAGCTCAACCCTAAGACGCAGCAAGTGTTGAGGCTATCTGCCTGCATTGGCAACTCTTTTAATCTAGAAACGCTAGCTTATGCCGCTGAACTATCGCTTCGAGAAACCGCCCAGATTTTGGGAGTGGCGATCGCCCAAGGGTTGATTTTGCCCATGAGCAATGCCCACAAATCAGTGGTGTTCAATGTACCACTGCCTGGCAGACCGACAATTGAATATAAATTTGTTCACGATCGCATTCAACAAGCCGCCTATTCTCTCCTTCCGAAAGCCGAGCAAATCAAGACTCATTGGCAAGTGGGACAGTGTTTGTGGCATATCACTGCCCCCGAACAGCTAGAATACAAAATTTTTGATATCACCAACCAACTGAACCTGGGCAGAAAACTGATAAAAACTCAATCCGAGCAGGATAATTTGTCTCGGTTAAACTTCATGGCAGGGGAAAAAGCCAAGGCATCAGCTGCTTATGAAGCTGCCTGGCGATATTTGCAAACTGGTTTGGATCTGCTGACAACAGATAGCTGGCAAACTAACTATGATTTTACCCTTACCCTGTATAGTGCCACGGCAGAAGCGGCCTATCTTAGCGGTAATTTCGAGCAAGTAGAGCCACTGTGCCAACAAGTACTTGATCATGCCAAAACCCTACTAGCCAGCTTAAAAGTCTACGATGTCAAGATTCAGACTTATGTTGCTCAAAGCAAATTGCTAGAGGCGATTGAGATTGGTTTACACTTACTAGAAAAATTAGGAGTTCATCTCCCCAACCAGCCAACTTTTGAGGATGTGCAACAAGCAATCTCGGCAACTGCCTCAAAATTAGCAAACAGAGCCATTGAAGATTTGGTTGACCTGCCAATCATGTCTGAGCCAGAGGTGCTGGCGGCAATGCAGCTGTTGACAAGTATGTGTGCATCAGCTTATTTGGCAGTACCTCCCCTATTTCTGCTGACTGTACTCAAGATGGTGGATTTGCTGGTTGAGTACGGAAATATGATGTTGGCTCCCTTTGCCTATGCCGCCTATGGGATTATTCTCTGTGGAGTTGTATTTGAGATTGATGCAGGCTATCAATTTGGTCAACTGGCGTTAGTTCTGCTGGAGCGCTTAGATGCCAAACCCATTCAAGCCAGAACCTTATTCCCGGTTAGCGACCAGATTAATGTTTGGAAAACACACTTGAGAGAAAGTCTTAAGCCACTCCAGGATTGCTATCAAGTTGGGATTGAGCAGGGCGATTTCGAGTTTGCTGGCTACGCTGCCATGCATTTCTGTAGTTATGCATTTGCAGTAGGTCAACCCCTGTCTGAACTACAACTTCATTTGACCAGTTATGCCCAGGCAGTGAAACAAATCCAGCATTCAGCTGGCATTCATTTCATAGATATTTGCTGGCAAACTGTTTTGAACTTGATTCAGAAGGTTCCTGCACCTGGTATTTTATCGGGTCAAGCTTATGATGAAGCAACTCGGCTACCCCAGATGCAACAAACCAATTTTCACGGAGGTTTGTTCTATTGTTACCTGAATAAATTATTTCTGTGTTACCTGTTTGACGATGCAAAGGGGGCGATTACAAATGCTGTTCTCGCACAAGAATATATGCGTGCCATGACCGGATCGGCGTTGGTTGCTATGTTTCGGTTCTACGATTCTCTAGCCCGACTGGCGGTGTATGCAGAGACAGATCCCTCAAAACAGTCAGAGTTGCTGCAACAGGTAGCAGAAAATCAGGAAAAAATGCAAAATTGGGCGCACCATGCCCCGATGAATTATCTACACAAGTGGCACTTGGTAGAAGCAGAACGGTATCGGGTGTTGGGTGAGGTAGCGGCAGCAATGGATGCCTACGATCGCGCGATCGCCTTGGCAAGAGAAAACGAATACCTCCAGGAAGAAGCTCTAGCCAACGAATTAGCAGCAAAGTTTCATTTGGCAAAAAACCGGATGACAATCGCCAAAGCCTATCTGCAAGAGGCGAGGTATGGTTATTTAAGGTGGGGGGCAATGGCTAAAGTTCAGGATTTGCAAAGACGCTATCCCCAACTGCTAGAACTGCGGTCACCAATGACTAGCACAGGTAAGGTTGACACTAGACAATCCGCTGCAACTAAGTTAGAAGCACTTGATCTAGAAACGGTGTTGAAAGCATCCCAGGCAATCGCCAGTGAAATTGTGTTAGATAAACTCCTGGCAAAACTGATGACCATCTTAATTGAGAATGCCGGGGCGCAAACAGGGTACTTAATTTTGCCAACACAAGACGAATGGCGGATTGAGGCGATTGGGTCGATTGGTGATCAGAAAATAGCCGTTTTGCAATCAATTCCCCTGGACTTAATCTCAACAGATGGCACTACTTACTTGCCAACTGCCCTGATTAATTATGTGGCTCGCACTCAAGAAAGCATCATCCTCGACAATGCTGCTCAATCAGGCAACTTTCAATCTGACCCTTGGATTGTGCAGCACCAATCGAAATCAATTCTTTGTGCGCCCCTGTTGAACCAGGGAAAACTGACTGGAATCGTCTTTTTAGAAAACAATCTCACCACTAATGCATTTACGCCAGAGCGAATTGAAATCCTGCATTTACTTTCTACTCAGGCAGCTATTTCTATTGACAATGCTCGTCTATTAAAGCATCAGGCAGAACTGAATGCATCTTTAAGGGCTGAAATTACCGATCGCCAAAGGGCAGAAAAAGACCGCGATCGCATGATCGCCATCATAGAAGCATCCACTGATTATATTGGCATGTGTACTCCTGAAGGCAATATTTTCTGGAATAATGCTCAAGCCAAGAAACTGTCAGGTATACCGCTGGATGCAGACCTCTCTAACGTGATTATCTCCAAATGCCATCCCCAATGGGCATTAGAAATTGTCCAAAATCAAGGAATTCCGGCAGCTATACAAGATGGTATCTGGGTTGGTGAAACTGCTTTGTTGAGCAGTGATGGCAGAGAAATACCGGTTTCTCAAATGATCATTGCTCACAAAGCAAGGGATGGCAGTGTGGAATATGTTTCTACTATTATGCGGGATATCAGCACCCTCAAAGCGGTAGAGGCAGAAGTCCTACAACTTAATGCAGAATTGGAAGAACGGGTGATCCAGCGGACTGCCCAATTACAAGCTGCTAACAAAGCATTGGAGACTTTTTCCTACTCTGTTTCTCATGATTTGCGGGCACCTTTAAGGGCGATTGATGGCTTTTCGAGAATGATCCAAGAAGACTACAGTAAGCAGCTTGATGCCGAAGCCAATCGTTACTTAAAAGTTGTCCGGGATAATGCCAAACGCATGGGTGAGTTGATTGATGATTTGTTGAATTTATCCCGTTTGGATAGGAAGGAAATGTCCAAGCAGCCTGTGTTAGTTAATGAGTTGATTCAACAGGTGCTGCGTGATTTGACCCCAGAATGGTCTGGTCGTCAGATTGAATTTGCGATCGCTAATTTACCCATCTGTCAAGCTGACCTTTCCCTGTTAACACAAGTCTGGATTAACCTGTTATCAAATGCAATCAAGTACACCCGCTACAAATCCGTTGCCCATATTGAAGTGGGTTATGAGGTTATGGATGGTGAAGGAGTGTACTTTGTCAGAGATAATGGGTCAGGATTTGATATGCAGTATGCCAATAATCTGTTTGGAGTTTTCCAACGTCTGCACCGCGAACAAGAATTTGAAGGTACAGGTATTGGACTAGCGATCGTTCAACGGATTATTCAACGTCACGGTGGGCGCATTTGGGCCCAAGCAGCGGTCGATCAAGGCGCAACTTTTTATTTCACCCTTCCCAATATAATAACCAATGACTGACCAACCCATTGATCAGCCCACTGATACATCTTTTGAGCAACCGATTTCTATTGTGTTAGTTGAAGATAATCCTGCTGATGCAGAACTAGCTATGCGAGCATTACGTCGCGGCAGAATTGGAAATCACGTCCAATGGCTCCAAGATGGAGCAGAAGCCCTCGATTTTCTCTTTTGTCGCGGAAACTATGCCCACCGTACCATGACGAATCAACCCAAAGTCATTTTGCTGGATTTGAAACTGCCAAAGGTGAATGGATTGGAAGTTTTACGGCAACTTAAGTCTGACCCACGCACTCAAACCATTCCAGTTGTGGTGCTGACCTCTTCTGCCGAAGATCGTGATGTGATCGAGAGTTACCAACTGGGGGTGAATAGCTACATCGTCAAACCTGTCGATTTTGAACAATTCAACCATGCAGTCCAGCAGCTTGGGTTTTATTGGGTCTTGTTTAACCGACTACCGATTGACAAAATTTACTAACCGCTCAACCAAACCTACTCAAACTTACTCAAAGTTTGAAAGCCTAGTCATTAGTAGTGGATCAACCACCACAGGGTTAAACGGTAAACCCATTAATGTTAGAGACTTCATATTATTATTATTTTTACTTAAAAATATTTAAAGATCAGCAAAAATGGTTAAATCTCAAATTACTGTTTTTGCTAACTTAATCATCTAATTCTAAAGGCTTAATCTTTATTTTTTTGACAATTTGCAAAAGTTTACTTAAGCTAAAAGATGGGGCTAGTAAATTGGATCAAGTCTCATCGCCCACTTTGAAAATTTGTGAATCTGAAATAGGCGATCGCTTGACGACAAGCCAATCTTTATTTGTTTAACCAAACTCTCATGTCCCCAGCACCAGAAATTGCCGTTGAGTTTCGGGATGTCAGCTTCCAGATCAATCGCCGTCCCCTGTTATCCCACTTGAATCTCACCATCTACCAAGGGGAAGCCCTCGTCTTACTAGGACGCAGTGGTAGCGGCAAAACCACCACCTTAAAATTAATCAATCACCTCCTCACACCCACTCAAGGGCAAGTTTTAGTCAACAATCGCCCTACGACTGATTGGGATGCCATTCAACTGCGGCGGCGCATCGGCTACGTGATCCAGGACATAGGCTTGTTTCCCCACATTAGCGTCGGCGAAAATGTTGGACTTGTCCCCTCTTTAGAAAAGTGGACACAACAGCGGATTGAAGCGCGAGTCTATGAAATGTTACACTTAGTTGATTTAGATCCGGAAACATTTGCCCACCGTTATCCAAATCAACTATCTGGCGGTCAGCGTCAGCGGGTGGGTGTGGCTAGGGCATTAGCTGCCGACCCGCCCATATTATTGATGGATGAGCCTTTTGGGGCACTCGACCCCATCACTCGCCTAGAATTACAACAACAGTTCCACCACTTGCAAAGGCAACTGGGAAAAACAGTTATCTTTGTCACCCACGACATTCAAGAAGCTTTCTTCCTAGCTACTCGAATTGGGTTGATGTATGAAGGAAATTTAGTCGTTCTCGGAACGAAGGCAGAATTCCTCCAATCTCAACATCCAGAGGCCAAGGCTTTTATAGCTTGTTTAAATGCTTGGGAAAAAAGCGCGTGAACTACCCACACTTTACCGTCAGGTCAGTGTGGGCTTCCAACTTCACGGAAGATTGCCGCATCTTGGATTTGCGTCCTCGAATTGGTCTTACATCTATATACATATTATAGTAACTTAATGCCAGAAATATTTGCCTTTCCTCATACATCAGATAATGTTGGTATGCTCGCTCTTCGGCACGTAGTGCGGAATCACCAATTTTTCTGATAAAATGGCGAGTATCTTGACCAGCAATGCCCCAAGCGAAAACTAAGCTAACTAGGTAAGTGTTGCAAGAAAAAGATTTGGGTCTTAGAAGGACTTCTGCCTTTGGAGGGAATGTCAGACCAATAGAACTACGGAGTCCTAGAGGCTATTCCCGATGAATTGGAAAGCCCCGTCCGTCTATAGGTTGGGGTAGTTCACTTTAAGGATTTAACCTTGTTTTTAATCCAATACGCCCCAGAAATCCTTCTCCGCACCGGGGAACATTTAGTATTAGTGGCGATCGCCATGCTAGTGGCCATCTCCATCGGCATTCCTCTAGGCATTGTCATCACTCGTCAACCAAAACTCGCCCAACCCATTCTCGGTTTAGCTAATGCCCTGCAAACCATTCCCAGTTTAGCTATCTTTGGCTTTCTCATCTCTGTGCCATTTCTGGGAGGAATTGGCAAAATTCCTGCCATTGTCGCCTTGACTCTCTATGCTTTACTTCCCCTAATTCGTAATACCTATATCGGCATTAATACCGTCGATCCAGCAATTCGAGAAGCAGGAAGGGGAATGGGAATGACAGACTGGCAATTGCTATTTCAGGTAGAAATTCCCCTAGCCTCAGGGGTGATTTTGGCAGGAGTCAGGGTAGCAACAGTTATCTCTGTGGGAATTGCCACTATTGCAGCGGCTATTGGTGGCGGTGGGTTGGGGGTATTTATTTTTCGGGGCATTTCTACGGTTAATAATCAATTAATTCTAGCCGGAGCCATACCCGCCGCTTTTATCGCCTTAGGGGCAGATTTGGGCTTGGGATGGGTAGAAAAACGGTTGACACTGCAAAGAGACAAAAAGGGAAAAGTTAATCGTCAACTTGCAATTTCTTTAGGCATATTAACCTTACTAATTGTGGGATTAATAGCCTTTACATTTCGGCAAACAGCGCCAAGAATTGTTATCGGCTCAAAAAATTTCACAGAACAATATATATTAGGAGAATTACTAGCTCAACAAATTGAATTTCACACTAAATTAAAAGTTGATCGCCGCTTCAATTTAGGGGGAACTTTTATCTGTCATGAAGCTGTGAAAACAGGTCAAATTGCAGGCTATGTGGAATACACAGGAACGGCGTTTACAGCAGTCTTGAAACAGCAATCTATCAGTAACCCTCAAATAGTATATCAACAAGTCAAACAAGACTACGAACAGAAATTTAACTTACAAGTCATGCAGCCTTTAGGATTTAACAACACCTTTGCGATGATTATTCGGGGTGAAGATGCTAAACGTTTGCAGATTAAAACCCTTTCCGAAGCAGCTAAATATACTCCTCAAATGCAAGCAGGATTTGGATATGAATTTCTAGAACGAGCAGATGGTTATCCAGGGTTAGCAAAGACTTATGGCTTAAAATTTGCCAAATCTCCCCGACAAATGGAGTTAGGATTGATGTATCAAGCCTTAAAGGAAAAGAAAGTAGATTTGATAGCAGCCAATTCTACAGATGGCTTAATTCCTGTTCTAAATTTAGTCATTTTAGCAGATGACAAGAAATATTTCCCACCTTATGAAGCTGTCCCTATCTTTAATCAAGGAATTCTGAAAAAATATCCAGAGTTAGGGGAAGCAATTAATCAATTAGCTGGTTTAATTTCCACTGAAGAAATCCAAAAAATGAATTATCAAGTTGATAATCAATCTCGTCCAGTTGAAGATGTGGTGCGTGAGTGGCTTAAGTCTAAATCTTAACTATGAAAAATTCCCAACATCTCTAATAAGTTGGGAGTCTGAAAGAGCATTAAACTCTTAGTATTTAACTAATAAGATGTATGATATGTTAGACCAGAAAGTACGGTACATTTTTTGGTTTTCGGTGCGTTAGGTCAGCCGTAACACACCCTACAATAAAGATTCCCGACTTCTTAAAGAAGTCGGGAATCTAGTTTTTTATAGTTACCACCATTTTGTCCCTGGTTCGCCCTTAAATGGCCCGACAATATCAGAAGTAATCCATCCCCCATAGAAATCGCCAGTTTGAGCTAAAACTAGCTCATCATTCACATAGCAAGCATCCATTAAACTTGCATAAAAACTATAGTATTCTTGAATTGAAACAAAATCAGCAGTTGGTTGAATATATCGCCAAGCCGCATAATTGATATATTTATCACCCACCGATACATCATAGTATTGACATACACCTTTCCATTCACACCAAGTTTTTTTGGGTGTGGCTATTAAATATTCTAATTTAATGTCTTCAGCAGGAATATAATATCCAGGAGGATGACTAGTTTCTAAAACTCTTTTAGCTTTGTTAGTTTCTGCTAAAACAATACCATTAAAAATTATCTTTAAATGTTTATTAGTATCTTCTAAACGAGCCGGACGGGGATAATCCCAAACTGATTCTTGACCTGGTTGTGGGGGGATAGGATTTGGTTGCATAGCCATAAAATGTTCAGTCTAAATTAGTATCGATAGGATGCATTTTACCATGAACATATTTATCCTATCTGACGCACGCTAAAACAGTCTTTGAATGAGAGAGTTGTATAATTTCTATTTGAGATTTGCCTTATGCTTGTGAAAAAATTCTAGCACAGGTTGAGCTTTTTCTGAGTGTTGAAAACTCGCATAAGAATAGCGATATAAACCTCTACAAATTAAACCTAACCTTGTTGAAAAATCAACTACTGATGGGATATCAATCATCACATCATCTACAGGTGCAATATCTCCTCTTTGGCAATAAGCAGCATAGCTAATTCGCGGTTCTGGAGCGCGTTTACTACTGCGACTACCCCAGTGAAAGACATACTGATTCCAACAAGAAAGAATCCCCGCTTTTGTCGGTAAGGCTCGAATATCTTCCAATGCAAATTGATTTGCTGGTGTTTTCAAATCTGTAATAGCATCAGCATATTGAGGATCTCGGTTTAAGGGTAGTATATACATACATGAATTCAAGGGAGTAGCATCAGTAATAGTAATCCAAATAGTAAGCACTGTAGGCATACCGTTAGTATCTATAGTATTTGCATACTCTGCATCACGATGAGGTTCAAATCCCTTGCCTGTATCAACAGCATCTATATAGTAAACCCAGAAATTCGGAACTAGCTTATAATTTGAGCCAAGAATTCCCGACAAAGTTGAGTCAAAGTAGCCAAATGCTTGATAAAAAACATCATAGACGAGGGCAAACATTGGAGGTAAGCCAGCTTTTCTTACCTGATTAATACACTCGTTCATTTCCTGAAGCGTAGCAATAGGAATTAACGGATTTGTTTGAAAATAGCCTTCTTCTCGCAGTTGTAAAGCATACTTATCTAGTATTTTATCATCAGTTTTAGGAAGGGTTGAAAAATCCGCAAAGGGATGATCAGAAATAGTGGAATTTGGGTTAAGATTCAGCCAATAATTAATATCTTCTAGCTGGGGGAGAACTGAAATTAAATCTTCTAATGGGATGGCTTTTCTTAAAATTGTATCTTCTGTCATGATTGTTCCTTTGATTGTTTGCTGATATTAGTATGATGCAGCAGTTGGATTCTTTCCTGTTGCACCAAAGGAAAGCCTTAAATTAAAATTGGAGCTTTTGTCATTAATTGTTGGCTGTTTGTCTGCTCGGTTTATAGCTTTCTAGGTCGGCTTCTAGTTGTATAGACAAAAAATCGATGCCCTCTTTCTCCAAGACTTCTAGTATTGCTAGATTTAATTTCTTTTCTGCATCAAAGTAAAGATTGTCATCATTAACAAAAGCCATAATTTCAATCACGCGGGCATTCTGTTCTATTTTTTTGAAGCGCACTGTACAAGATGGCGAAAAACCAGAAATATGTTTTGGTAGTTCTTGAATATTATCGCAAATTCTGGCAGTTTGTTGTGCAGAAATTCCGTCAATACTGAGAATTAAATTCAGTCCCCATTTTAACTCTTTACCAGGATTTTGTGACCAATTTTCTACAATTCCAGAAATCATGCGAGAGTTGGGCATTTTCAGAATAGAACCCCATTTAGCTAGATGCAGTGTTGTAGTTCTAAATCCAATACTTTGGATTTGCACAAACCCATCTACTCCTGATATTCCTACCCAGTCACCTTCTTTATAGAGATTATCAGAGTAGATAATTAGAGTACAAAACCAGTCATAAACAATATCTTTGAGCAGCAGCCCTATAGTGATACCAGCACCACCTAATAAACCAACAAGGGCAGCGGCTGATTGTCCTAAAAATATTTCACTTACCTTAATTGTGATGACGATAATTGCTGCCGATTGAAATATTTTCGGCATCAATGGTCTGAGCAATTCATCAAGCTCAGTGTCTGTATGCAGCAACATGTTAGCAATTATCTGCCCCAAGATTGAAGAGGCGCGATATACAACATAAGCTACTATGAAAACAACGATTAAGTTGAGAATTTTAGTGATTGTTTCGCTTAATTGCAGCCCAATATTTTCTGCCAAAATCTCCTTGACTAGCCACAGTCCACCGATGAGAATCATCCAGCTTAAGGATGGTTTGATAATTGTGATCAACTCATCGTCGAGTTTAGTTTCGGTTTTGCTAGTGAAGCCCTCAATGGTTTTGATGATTCCGGCAACAAGAAACCGCCTTAAAGCCTGTGTCAGCGTCAGTATAAGAATAATAACAAGGATTTTGGCGATGGGGATGCCGGAGTAATTGATATTCTTCAGCGTGTTCCAAACTGCTTCCATAGTGGAGTAAGATGTAGTTAAGTTAATTGGAAAAGTTATTGAGCTTGGCAAAGAATTAACCCAAACCACTGTTGGGAATCAGTCCAAGTTTTCACGGTTTTAAGTCCTTGGGCTGCAAGTTGTTTTTGCATAGTTGCTAAATCGAACTTACGAGAAATTTCGGTGAGAATGCTTTCTCCTGCTTGAAAAGAAACTTTTTAAATTGAGAATGTCTAGGGATACGCAATGGCTTTCTTGGCAATGGAGATACATTTCAATTTGGGTATCAGCTTGATTATAAATTGCTTGATGGGTAAATAAATTGAGATCGAAATTGCCTTGAAAACGCCAATTTAAATGAGAGAGCATATTCAAATTAAAAGCAGCGGTTACTTGTTGACTGTCATTATAGGCTGCTTCTAAAATTGCTGTTGGTTTTTGTAAATCAATGCCGAATAGAAAGTAATCTCCTGGTTTTAAAGTGTGAGCAATTTGGCTTAAAAATTTATCACACTCTTGTAAGGAAAAATTCCCCATAGAACTTCCCAAGAAAAACAGCATCCGTGATTGCAAATAGTTAGATTCTAGGTGAGTTAAGGCTTGTTCATAAGTTCCTAGTAATCCATGAATTGAGAAATCAGGATATTTTTTTTGTAGCTGGAGGACGCTGGTTTTGAGAATTCCCCCACTGACATCAATGGGTAAATATCTACAGGAATCGGCAATTTTTTGATATGCGTCTAATAAAAGGCGAGTTTTGGTAGAACTACCACTACCTAATTCTACTAGTTCAGAGCAACCCGTTATTTGAGCAATTTCATCAGCGTATTGGCTCAAAATCCAGGCTTCTGTGCGTGTGGGGTAATATTCGGGTAACTCACAGATTTGTTCAAATAGTTCAGAACCATGATCATCATAAAAATATTTGGCGGGTAACTTCTTTGGTGTTTGGGTTAGTCCTTGAATAACATCTGCACCATCATTGTTTAAATCTTGATAGTGATCATCAAGAATTGTCAAAGGTTTAATGAGCATTTTTTAATTCCTTCTATTGTTTGATCTTGGAAAATCCTGACTCTTTAATTTTATGGAGCGACTCTGGGCGTAAAAGACTGTAAATTACACAGGACTCAAATCCTGAACAGTTCTAAAACCGACGTGCTGATAAAAGTAGGGACGAAACCAGTTACGATAGGACGGTAATGCCATTGAACCGTTAGTAGCCCAAGAACCACCGAGCATCATTTGATGTCTGCTATCAAAAAAGGGTGCTGATTGGTCTTTGTAGAGTGGATGGGGTTGAAATCCTGGTAGGGGGTTAAAGGTGTCTGCTAGCCATTCCCAGACATTCCCGCGCAGGTCATAAAGACCGGAAGTGCTGTTAGCTGGTTTGAACATTCCTACTGGACTGGGGGAAATGAATTGTAAGTTGAGATTGTGGTTAGTTGATAAGTGGCTTCCCTCGGATGTGAGTAAGGCTTGATTCCATTCGGCTTCGGTCATCAAGCGTGTTTCTCTACCTTTCCAAGTGCAAAATGCGATCGCTTCGTAGTAGTTGACTTCTACAGGCCAGTCTAGGGGTAAGTCCATTTCATCGAATGTAGCTCGATAGCGGTAGCCATCTGGGATGGGTAGCCAAAATTTGGGATATTGGACGTTGTAGAGTTGTTTCCATGCCCAAGATTCAGCATTCCAGTAGTCTGGATTGTTGTAGCCATCTTGCTGCACAAATTCTAGAAATTCTTCGTTAGTGACTAGACACTGACTAGCTAAAAACGGTTTAACTTCAACTTGGCGATCGCCATATTCACTATCCCAGCCGTAAGTAAGATCATCCTTGGGTTTTCCCAGACTCACCACACCACCTGGAATCGCCCGCTTTTGATTTTTGGGAATGTCACCATTGCTAGGTGCGTAATTCCATCCTTGGGGGCGTTTGAGGCGATCGACAGGCAATTGACGCAGCAGCATGGAAGAGGTTTCAAAGTGAATGCGACTGTGTTCTATTCCCATCAGCAAAGCCCAGAAAGGATGCTGTTGATCAATAGGGAGATGTAGGCAAGTGTTTTGAATAACTGCTGTGATTGCCTCCCGTGCCTTGTCTCGATATTGCCAAACTTCTTCTACATCAGGCCAGTTAACTCCTTGGATAGCTGCATCAAGTTCTGTCGGCGTTTCTGGATCAACTCCAATTTCAAATAGGGTTTCGTATTGTGAATTAATCCGCTCTTTTATTAAACCAACGCTTATTAACTTGTTGATGTAAAAAACAGATGTGTGACCAAGATAAAAAATTAGACGGTTTCTTAAAGGATCAGGGTTGAGATAGAAAGTTTCTTCCCCGACCAAACTTTTCATGAGTATTTCTTCAAGTTCCCATGAATTTTCAAAGTAGTTGAGCAGGCTTTGGGGACTACAATGATCCAGTGAGGGGGCTTGATCGCATCTCAGTTTATTTATTGTTGTAACTATACCCATGACATTAATTGAATGTTGTACCCAGAGTAATCATGCACTTTCTTTATTTATACCTTTAACTGCCACGTCTCGCTGATATTTTGCAATATTTAACCAAATTTCTCAAAATTTGGCATTTTAAGCACAACAAAATTAAGATAAGAATTGTATGGCAAATAGCAATCATCTGGTGAAAATATGGTTTTGGTCAAGAGTTTTGAATAAAAGTTAAAAAACTGTTTGAATGACGCCCAAAAATGGACAAGCCATGCATATCTGATTTGAAACAGATTAATGATTTACAGCTATTTTCAGGTAAATGAACCACACAAGAGAAACTCTTTCCCCGTGTAGAGTCCAAGCATGACTTGTCTCTACAGTGGTCTAATTAACCGAAAACTGCTGTATCCCTCTTGTGCCACTTTGAGCTAATGTAATAGCTGAAAGGTTTACGGGGCTTTAGTTTTCGCCTTTTGGCTATGAATTTTCTTTTCTAAAAAAAAATAAAGCTCCAAACATTGATTAAATCATAGTTGCAAAATCTCGCTTCGATTTTTGTGTTCCGAGAGTGACAAAAGAGCGATATGAACCTCTCCCGTTATAGCTGCAAGGATATAACGGGAGCTTCTACCTTGCGGATAGAAGTTCCCCCTTAACAAGTTGTCTATCGACTAAGCTTGGGCAGCCAGGTGGTTTCCCTTACAGGTTTGTACAATAAGCTCTCGGAATTGCACAAACAAACCTAAAACTTCTGTAATTTAAATTACAAAGGTTTAATTTATTAATGTTAAATATTTGGCATTAAAATTATTTTTTTTATTTAATAATATTTAAAGAAAGCAAAAATAGTTACATTTTGAAATTTCTTTTTTTGCTAACTAACTAATTCTAAAGGCTTAACCTTTATTTTTTGACAATTCACAAAAGTTTACTTAAGCTAAAAGATAGGGCTAGTAAATCAAACAATCAACAGTAATTTTGTTCAGCCACATCAAAAATTGCTGTTGCAGACTATTGGCATGAGGAAAAAAATGAACCAAAATCATTCACTATAAATTGCAGCAAGTTCGCCCCATTTAGTCACCAAAAGCTGACACTTGCTGAATTGAGTCACAACGCGCAGATATTGAACAGAATCTAGTTTGGTGTGAATGCTAGTAGTGATATTAGCGGGGTTATATCGATTATTGAATTCCTGTCTAGGAGTAGTAAAAATGTCTAGGAGAAAGCCATGCAGAGTCTTTTTACGTCGTTAAACGACCACAATTTACCTTACCCAGATACCCTTCATCCCATCGTTGTCCACTTCGTAATTGCGATGGTGTTGTTTGCATTTTTCTGCGATTTAATAGGCTATTTCACTGGCAGAACTCAGCTTTTTGAAGTGGGTTGGTGGAATATGTGTGTGGCGACACTCGCCGTTTTTGTTGCCGTTATTTTCGGTCAATTTGAAGCGGGTTTAGCAGAACCTTACGACTTAGCAAAAGCAGTACTAAATCAACATACTCTGATTGGTTGGTCGCTTTCGGGAATTCTCGCGGCGATTACAGCTTGGCGCTATGTACTTCGTACCCGCAACCCACACCAATTACCAATTCACTATATGGCAGCGGGTTTCGTTTTAACCCTAATCGTCAGTATGCAAGTATATCTCGGCGATCAACTTGTATGGGTGTATGGACTGCATACCGTGCCAGTTGTGGAAGCAATTAAGGACGGTCTTTTGCCATGAATTCAGAACTAATTGATCAATTGAGTAGCCAACTAGGCGCTAATGGACTGCCTTACACTATTCCCATTCATCCCAACTTAGTCCATTTGACTTTGGGTTTGTTTATTATTGGGATTCTCTTCGATATTGTTGGTGTTCTTTTCCCCTTGGACAAATGGGTTTTCAAGTTTCTGGCAATTTCTGTTGAACGGGTCTATTTCTTTGAAGTTGGCTGGTACAACATGTTAGCCGCATCCATCATTACATTTTTCACGGTGGCGGCTGGTTTTTATGAAATGTTGCTGGCTACTCCACCAGCTGATGTTAAGAGTGCCTGGGGATTTCAGGCAATGGAAACCATGATTTGGCATGGTGTAATCGGCGTTTTCTTATTAGCAGTGATTGTTGGTATGACTGTCTGGAGAGGATGGCAGCGCTTTGTATGGAGTCGGGACATCAGCAACCAAGTAGATAGACAAGTGCAGTGGAGTTATCTGCTTGTAGGGGTGACTGTGATGTTGGTTATGTACATTCACGGCACACTAGGAGCGCAATTAGCAGCTGAGTTTGGCGTCCACAACACAGCAGATAGTTTGCTGCGATTGGGCAAAGATATCAATACAAATCTCAGGTAATGGGTAATGGGTAATGGGTAATGGGTAAGAGTTTTTTCCTTTTTCCCAATCACCTTTTTCCCAATCACCTCTTCACCAATTACCAACGACTACTATGACACTCCGAAAGACTTTAAATATTGCCACCTTGATTGTAGGTGCGATCGCCATCTCTGGTCTTAGCTACTGGATTGGCCAGCAGGCTTATTCCTGGCTTCCCCCCCAAGCAGCAGCTGAATCTGTACTAATTGATGATTTGCTGAGTTTCTTAGTCACCTTAGGTGCCTTCATCTTTCTAGGAGTGACAGCTACTCTCACCTATTCCCTGATTTTCCATCGCGCGGCTGAAGATGACCTCAGCGACGGCCCCCCAATTGAAGGTAATATCACCCTAGAAGTTGTCTGGACAGCCATTCCCATCATGTTAGTGCTGTGGATTGCTAGCTATAGCTATCAAGTCTATGACCAAATGGGAATTCAAGGGCCAGCGGAACATCTCCATGTTCATAATCCCATAGCCACACAAACAGCATTAGCAGCCTCCAAAGAGGCAGCTGTAAGCGAACCTGTAGAAAAAATTGACGTACTGGCTAAACAGTGGGCTTGGGTTTTCCACTACCCAGAGAGCAACGTTACCAGTACAGAATTGCATCTCCCAAGCGATCGCAGAGTGCGTTTAGCCCTGCAATCAGCAGACGTACTGCACGGCTTCTACATCCCCGCATTCCGCCTCAAACAAGACATAATTCCCAATCAAACGATTGATTTTGAATTCACACCCATCCGCCCCGGTCAATATCACCTCACCGACTCCCAATATAGCGGCACCTATTTTGCCACCATGCAAGCGGATGTGGTTGTCCAATCACCTGAAGATTACCAGCAGTGGTTAGCAAAAGCTGCAACCCAAAAGCTAACTCCCGCAAACAATCAAGCAGCTGCTGAATATGCCCAAGCAGCCAGCCAGAAAGTAAAAACAGGTTGGGTAACAGTTCCACCTGCCGCACCTACCCTGGTCAACCAATTTTAGATTTTGGACTGCCGATTTTAGATTTTGGAATAAAAAAATCCAAAATCCAAAATTCAAAATCTAAAATTGACTACCTCTTTTTTCGCCAATCTAAAATCAGTAACCCAAAATCCAAAATTCGATGACTAATATTCCTATTGAAAGCCTGAGTATTGATGGTGAAAAACCCCACCATGCACCTCCAAACAACTGGAAAGACTACTTCGGCTTTAGCATTGACCACAAAGTAATTGGTATCCAATACCTCGTTACCTCATTCCTCTTCTTTCTCATCGGCGGTATGTTCGCGATGGTGATTCGGGGAGAACTGATTACCCCCGAATCCGACTTAATAGACCGTACCGTTTATAACGGAATGTTCACCATGCACGGCACCATCATGCTGTTTTTGTGGACATTTCCCTCATTAGTTGGTTTAGCTAACTATCTAGTACCCTTAATGATTGGGGCGCGAGATATGGCATTTCCCCGCTTAAATGCCGTCGCCTTTTGGATGGTGCCGGTAGTGGGAATTTTGTTAATGGGTAGCTTCTTAGTACCTGGTGGCCCAGCCCAAGCAGGTTGGTGGTCTTATCCACCAGTAAGCTTACAAAACCCCACAGGTAACTTGATTAATGGTCAAGTTCTCTGGCTATTAGCGGTGGCAATCTCCGGCGTGTCCTCAATTATGGGGGCAGTCAACTTTGTGACGACAATCGTCAAAATGCGTGCCCCAGGCATGGGTTTCTTCAAAATGCCCCTATTTGTTTGGGCAGTATTTAGCGCTCAAATAATTCAACTTTTCGGACTACCGGCGCTGACAGCTGGCGCAGTCATGTTACTCCTTGATTTAACCGCCGGTACTGGCTTTTTTGATCCCTCCAAGGGAGGAAATCCAGTAATGTTCCAGCATTACTTTTGGTTCTACTCCCACCCCGCCGTTTATGTGATTATCCTGCCCATCTTCGGCATATTCTCAGAAATATTCCCGGTTTACTCCCGCAAACCCCTATTTGGCTACAAAGTCGTTGCCATTTCATCCATGTTGATTGCCGTAGTCAGCGGCATTGTTTGGGTACACCACATGTATGTTAGCGGCACTCCTGGCTGGATGCGGTTGATTTTCATGCTGACAACAATGTTTGTCTCAGTTCCCACAGGCATTAAAGTATTTGCTTGGGTGGCGACTATCTGGGGCGGAAAACTGCGACTAGATACCCCCATGTTATTCGCTTTGGGTGGTTTAGTAATGTTCGTCTTCGCCGGTATCACAGGAATTATGCTTTCATCTGTGCCGGTTGACGTTCACGTTAACAACACCTACTTCGTAGTTGGACACTTCCACTATGTCCTTTACGGTACCGTGACCATGGGCTTATATGCAGCCATCTATCACTGGTTCCCCAAAATGACAGGGCGGATGTATTTAGAAGGCTGGGGAAAAATGCATTTTTGGTTAGCATTCATCGGCACAAACCTCAACTTTTTGCCCATGCATCCCTTAGGCTTACAAGGGATGTTACGCCGAGTTTCTTCCTACGCTCCAGAATACGCATTTTGGAATATCATCGCTAGCATCGGCGGCTTCCTTTTGGGGATGTCAACTTTGCCCTTCATTTTCAATATGGTGATTTCTTGGATGCAAGGAGAGAAAGCACCTAGTAACCCTTGGCGGGCAATTGGTTTGGAATGGTTAGTTTCTTCTCCACCCCCTGTAGAGAACTTTGAAGAAATCCCCATCATTCTCAGCGAACCCTACGGCTATGGTAAATCTGAACCCTTAACAGCCAACCTTGAAAGTCACTCATAAAGAAATGTTCTCTGCGTACCCTCTGCGCTTCTCTTAGCGTGACTTTGCGTTTCAAAACAAGGAAAATTCCCCCAATGGACAGTTCTCTAATTCCCGATGAATTACATCATGCAAGTGGTGAACATGAACATGATGAAGAAGGCAATAAAATGTTTGGCTTCATCGTCTTCCTACTTTCTGAAAGCGTGATTTTCCTCAGCTTCTTCGCTGGATATATCATCTACAAAACCACAACTCCTAACTGGCTGCCGGCTGGTGTTTCAGGATTAGAAATTAAAGAACCGGCAATCAACACAGTTATTCTTGTCGCCAGTAGCTTTGTGATTTATTTAGCAGAACGGGAACTACAACGCCACAATTTAAAGGGGTTTCGTCTGTATCTGTTGGCAACAATGGCGATGGGCAGCTACTTTTTACTTGGGCAGATGATTGAATGGAGTCATCTAGAATTTGGCTTCACTTCTGGGACATTCGGTGGAATGTTTTATCTGTTAACAGGATTTCACGGTTTGCACGTTCTCACCGGTGTGTTGTTGCAGTTAATGATTTTGGTGCGTTCTTTCATTCCCGGTAATTACGAAACAAGCCACTACGGCGTTAATGCAACTTCGTTGTTTTGGCACTTTGTTGATGTCATTTGGATTGTTTTGTTTCTCCTCATCTACGTTTGGCAGTAAGTGTTTTAGGGTGGGCAATGCCCACCTTAAGATTTATTTTTTTATTGATATTAAATAATAATAAAATAGCGATCGCATGGGGGTCAACACCTTGGTTATGCTAGAGGTCGAGGGTGTCGAAAATTGGTTTGATGAAGTCTCCAAATTCTCCATCAGCAAATACCTCTTCATTGTTGTCAGGTTTGCGGAGGGGGTCAGGGTTCTCTTTGGTGGGGAGTTGCATATAAACGTACTCACACCTCACCCCATCAAATTTAGTATCACTGGTAATCCCCCAATCTTTTATATATGCCCCTGTCAGGGTAGCACCTGTAAAATCCGTGCTGTTGAGTTGTGCCTTTACTAACTTTACTCCAGATAAATCAGCATCTTGTAAATTAGCTTCACTGAGGTCAGCACCAACAAAACTGGCGTCTGCTAGGTTAGCTTTTTTAAAATTGACACCTCGCAGGTCTTGACGGTCAAAGTTTTTACCTTGTCCCTGACCTGTAATTAACACTTGGCGTACTTGTGAGTTCTGAAGATAGCTAACACCAGGGCGAACAAGGTCAAGTTCTTGAGTTTTGTGGAAACAGGTACGAGTCAGATTAGCTTTTCTAAAATCTGTGTTTTTTAATAAAGTCCCCATAAAATTAACATCCGTTAGAGTTGCGTCGCGAAAGCTTGTACCACCAAAAGCTGCAAAAGCAACAGCGATATTCCGAACCAAAGAATATTTTTCATCTCCTCTCATCGCTTTCCAAGCAATGTAGACGCTCAGTACTGCTAAGGCTAAGGCTACGGCTACGGCTCCAGTGAAGGCTCCGGCTTCGGCTCCGGGTCCGGCTAAGGCTAAGAGTAAGGCTCCGGCTCCGGTGAAGATTCCGAAGAAGGCTAAGGCTAAGACTACGGCTAAGGCTCCGGCTCCGCTGAAGACTCCGAAGAAGGCTCCGGCTACGGCTACGGCTCCGGCTACGGCTACGGCTACGGCTACGGCTACGGCTACGGCTCCAGCTAAGGCTACGGCTAAGACTCCGGCTAAGACTCCGGCTCCGGCGAAGACTCCGGCTACGGCTACGGCTACGGCTACGGCTACGGCTCCGGCTGAATTTAATCCTTGGCGAAGGATACTTATAGAAGTAACAATTACTATTATTAAAATAGTCCAGCCTATAACCACGTCCTGGACTGAAATATTAAAAAATATAAGATATATTATCAATACTCCAACGAAGGGTGATAAAAATCCTGAAACTCCAGATATCAAGAAGGAAGTACAGAGTAAAAAAGTAGCCCAACGCTTTTGTAGTCCCGCTGTGGCATGGCTAAAGTCTGCACCTGTTAGATTAGCTTGAGTAAAATCTGCACCTCTAATATCTGCATAAGTAAAGTTTGCACCTTCTAGGTTTTGACCTTTGAAAGAACGCCCTCTGAGTTTTTGATTAGAGAAGTCATGGTTCATAGAGAGAATTTGTATTTACTGGGTTAAGTTTTCTTTTATGTTAATGTTTTGATTGCTATAGCAATCCTATTTGATTTGTGAACATAAAGTGAGTCAGATACCCGACTTCTTAGAGAAGTCGGGTATCTTTGTGTTCACAAATGATTTAGGACTGCTATATTGCTTCTGTTGGTAGATTTCCTAGCTTGTATTGGGTGGTGCATACGGCGAGTGAGGTAGGTGGTTGCACCATTGCATTTTTGAACTTCCAAGTGTGACATTTCCCTTAAGAATGCCGTCATCTAAGCTACCCAGTCTTTGCATAACAACTCCGCTTGTTCCAAAACTGTTGCCGTTGCTTTCTCCTGTTTATCGGGTGGATAGCCATATTTTTTGAGTAATCGTTTAATTGTCACACGTAATTTAGCCCGGACATTTTCCTTCACCGTCCAATCAATGGTTAAATTAGAACGGATGGCTTTTACCAAATCACGAGCGATCGCTTTCAGGGTGTCATCTCCCAGGCTGATAACGGCGCTGTCATTCACCTCCAGGGCATCATAAAAAGCAGTTTCATCTTCAGTTAGTCCTAAGTTTTCACCCCGTTTCTGTGCCTCCCTCATGGCTTTGACTAGTTCAATGAATTCGTTGATGACTTGGGCGGTTTCAATAGCACGATTTTGGTATCTTTTGATGGTGTTTTCTAACATTTCTCGAAAAGAACGAGATTGAATCAAATTTTTGCGAGAACTGGCTTTGATTTGGTCATTGATTAATTTTTGTAAGGCTTCTAATGCCACGTTCCGGTAGGGTAAACCCCGCACTTCTTCGAGAAATTCATCGGAGAGGACAGCGATATTTGGTTTGTTCAGTCCAGCGGAGGCAAAGATGTCTATTACTTGGTCACTAGCGATCGCTTTCGAGACAATTTGACGCACTGCTGCATCAACATCTTCTGGACTTTTGCCGTTAATTGTGGTATGTTTCACCATTGATGCTTTGATAGCTTGAAAAAATCCCACTTCATCCCGAATAGCGATCGCCTCATCGGTACTGCTAACTAAGGCAAAAGCCTGGGATAATTCAGTTACAGCCTTGATATAGCGTTGTTTACCGTCCTCCAGCCCTAAGATATGATTCAGGGCAGCGGGAATCATTGATACTCGTTCTGTGGGCTTACCTGTAAAGAACTTCTGGTAGTTGAAGCCGTGATACATCCCTTGCACCACTTCATATTTTTCTTGCAACACAGCTAAAGCAAGTTCTGTGGGAATGCCTGTTTCCCCTCTATCGCTTTCGGTGTAGTCTTTGAGTGCCTCCTTGAGTTGTTCAGCAATGCCCAGGTAGTCAACCACCAACCCCCCTGGCTTGTCTTTAAAGACGCGATTTACCCTAGCGATCGCTTGCATCAAATTGTGTCCCTGCATCGGTTTATCTACATACAGAGTGTGCAGACTTGGGGCATCAAAGCCGGTTAACCACATATCCCGGACTATGACTAATTTAAAAGAATCATCAGCTTTTTTGAAGCGTTTAGCTAAATCTTTGCGGCGTTTTTTACTGCGGATGTGGGGTTGCATTTTTGCTTCATCAGCTGCGGAACCAGTCATCACCACCTTGAGAAACCCTTGGCTATCGTCCTCACTGTGCCATTCTGGTTTAAGTTGAATGATGGCATTATACAAGTCTGCACAAATCCTGCGACTCATACAAACAATCATCCCCTTACCATCTCTGAGTTCCGGTGCTGCGGTGCGATTCTCGAAATGTGCGACGATATCTTTAGCAATTTGAGCAATGCGTTTTTCTGCACCCACCAAAGCTTCTAATCTTGCCCATCTGCTTTTGAGCTTTTCCTTGCTGGTGAGTTCTTCGTCTTCAGTGATTTCCTCAAATTCCAGGTCAATTTTCGGACGCTCTGTTGGTTCCAAATCTAGTTTAGCCAGTCGTCCCTCATAATAAATTTTGACCGTGGCTTCATCTTCCACAGCCCGTTGAATATCGTAAATATCGATATAATTACCAAACAGGGCAGCAGTATTTTTATCAGTTTGGGTAATGGGTGTACCAGTGAACCCCACAAAAGAGGCATTAGGGAGGGCTTCTCTTAAATATTTAGCGTAACCGTATTTAATATAAGCCTCATCATCTTTTTGAACGACTTTGGCTTTTAAACCGTATTGGCTTCTGTGTGCCTCATCGGCTATTAAAACAATATTGCGTCTGGGGGAAAGTTCCGGATATTCGTTACCTGTCTCAGGGGCAAATTTTTGGATGGTGGTAAAAACAATTCCCCCCGCTGCAACTTGGAGTAATGCTGTTAAACTTTCCCTATTTTCTGCTTGAACAGGGGTTTGGCGTAATAAATCAGCGCAGGATGAGAAGGTATTAAATAATTGGTCGTCAAGGTCGTTTCTATCGGTGAGGATAACCAGGGTGGGGTTTCTCATGTCTGGTTCTTGAATGAGTTTCCCTGCATAGAAGGCCATAGTTAGGCTTTTACCGCTGCCTTGAGTATGCCAAACTACGCCAACTTTTTGATCACCATTTAAACGGGTGGCTTTGATGGTAGCAGTAATGGCTTTATTAACAGCGTGGTATTGGTGATAGCCGGCGATTTTTTTAATAATCGTGTCTTGGTCAACTTCAAAAACGATAAAGTATTGGAGAATATCTAATATAGTAGTTTTATTAAAGATGCCTTTGATAATAGTTTCTAGTTCTGATTGTCCTTTAGGAAAGATATTTTCACCATCAACTGAACGCCAAGGCATAAACCGTTCCCAATCTGCGGTTAAGGTTCCGACTCTGGCATTAACAACATCGGAGATGACGAGAATTTCGTTATAGGGGAATAAACAGGGGATATCTTTTTTATAAGTTTGCAGTTGATTAAATGCACCTTTGATGGTGGCGTATTCTTTAGCAGCGTTTTTGAGTTCAATTACAGCGATGGGTAAACCATTAATAAAGATGATGACATCAGGGCGGCGATTATTTTTATTTTCAATGACGGTAAATTGATTAACTGCTAACCAATCGTTGTTATCAATTTCATTAAAATCAATTAACCAAAGTTTTTTATAATGAGTTTGTCCGTTTTGTTGGTATTCAACATCTACCCCTTCTGTGAGGTATTGATGAAAGCGGCGGTTATTTTCTTCTAAGACGGGGGTTTCGGTGCGGGTAATTTTTTTAATTGCGTCTTGGATTGTGTCAAAGGGAATCTGGGGGTTAATAATTTCTAAGGCGGTTTGCAAGCGATTAATAAGGACAACATCGTTATACTCTTGGCGTTCGCTGTGGGGTATGTCGGGGGCGATTTCAGCACCATTAAGGGGGGTGTATCCGAGTTCTTCTAGCCAGTCTAGGGTGGCTTGTTCGACTGTGGATTCTGCGAAATTCTGCATATTTTAAATTTTATTCTAGCGGTTAAAGTTTTTAATTTTTTGGGAAGCATTGAGAATTTCAATTCCTATAACATTACCTTCTGTGTCATAATCAAGAGTCACACCAGGACTTACAGAATCACTTTCTTTGATTTCTGCATGACTCCAACGAATTTTTAATTCATCAATATCAGCGTTATATTGGGCATTTGTATAATTATTAGATTCAAGGTTTTGTTCAGCATCTATTTTTTGGGATAAACTAGCTACTGTTTCATTTTCAAATTGTTTATCTTTAAATTCTAAATAATTACCTTTTCCTAGATTATAGGCTGCCACAAATCGGAGAAATTTAGTAGGTTCTAAATGATTCATTAATATCATTAATACTTCTTGAAGCATTTGTTGGTCATTAGGAACTTTAATTTTCATTTTCCACCTCTAGAATAAAATCAATCGGGTTAACTGTTTTTACTATAGCTAAAGTTTGACAACGATTGATTAATCGTTTATCACAAGTAATAAAATAATCACATTTACTCATTTCTGCACAAGCAACGTGAAGAGCATCTAAGGCTTTAATTCCATCCATTTCTAGTTTTTCTGCTCGTTCTTGTACTGTTGTGGTTTTAGGTTGTGTTAGAGTAGCCATTTTTAAATATCGGTTCATACTATATTGTTGTAATATTTGACTATTACGGCTATTTTCATATTCTAAAATAGGAGAACTGACTAATTCAATGTCTTTATCTTCAACCATTTGTAAAATTATCAACACTGCTTGTGTTTCTAAAAAGACTTTGGCTTGCGTTTGGTCATCAAAGGGGCGATTGTAGACGCTAGTGTCAAGATATACTCTCATTATAATTTATCCTCAATTATCCTCCCTGCTTCTTTAATGCATATTTTTCCTGTTTTCAATTTAGGTAATAGGATATCTCCGATAGTGGCAAGTATATTAGACTCTAGCTCATCTTCAGGAATTCTATGATCTATAACTTGAATCTGTGCATCAAAAATTTTAACGATTAAGTCTCTTAAGGCATTTATTAATGAGGTTCATTAGTGAAGTAATTACGCTACTTTCTCTATAGTTTTTTCTGCTTCATTAACCCGGATTTGTCCTGATATCAATTTTGGTAATAGACTATCTCGAATAGCGGTAAGTGTACGAGATTCTTGCCCATTATGAGAAATTCTATTATCTAGAACTTGAATTTGTGCGTCAAAAAATTTAATAATTAAATCTGTAGGAATAATTAATTTCACTTCCTGTAAGTCTTTCCTAGTTACAGATGCAAATATTGTGCCAGTACCTATAGAATCTTCTTCTTTAAAGGTATGAGCTAAATGATACAACAGGAATGATTGATAGTCTTGATTATGCCTAATTGCTGCAAGACCACGACCTATAATAAGCTGTTTATCAGCAATATTAATTCGACCAACAGGAGCGCGAACACTAAAGAGAATATCTCCTTTATTTGCGATTCTCTCGCAGACAGTACAGAAATTTTTGTGAGTAGGAAAACGTGCTCCAAAGTTAGTAACTCCTTGATGAAATGGTAATCCATCACCAGTTGTATTGTAAAATTCTGACTTTGGTGATTGTCCCATTACTAACTTGCATTCAGTTTCAATCGTTCCAACCCTCCACCCCTTCGGAATTAAACCCAAAGACGACTCCTCAAACTCATCAGGGAATAAATCCGCCGTTGCTGCATCCATACCTGCGGGTTGTCTCCCTTCCATCTTGGCGCGTACAGGGTCAAAATTTACAAACCACGACTTAAACATTGCCCTAGCCATTGCTTCTAGGGTTTCGTTCATCTGTTGGTTCAGTTCGATTTTGTCATCCAGAGAGGAGAGGATTTGTGCGATCGCTTTTTGTTCGTTGAGGGGGGGAACAATTAAATAAATTTTACGTAACTCACTCTGTTTAATACCTAGAACAGTTGTTCCTGTAGCTCTAGCATGAAGTTGATTTTGAACAAATGCTGACTGCATTAAAAATTTTAAATAATTATTATCTAAAAGTTTTGAATCACCACGAAGCGTTATTAATCGTTGAGCAAGTGCAACTTTTGCATTATCTAATTGTGCAACCTCTCCAAGTGGTGCTTCAGTAGTCATAACAATATCACCCAGTTTAGGAATACCGCGACGCATCCAAGAATCATAGTCTTTAACTGCAATATATTCTTCTATGTCATTAATTCGCCCACCTTTTACAATTTTTGCTGTAATTAAGGGAATTCCAAAGGAGGTTTTTTGGGGTGTTTTGCCGCGATAATCAATTATGGCCTCCATACAACTTTCTAACGCTATTTGTTGCCAACTATGAGGAAAATTATTATTCATATCCCAACCCCCGTAAATTTGCTCTAATCTCCCTCTCCAACTGTGCCGACTTCCTAAACTGCTCCTCTAACTTCTGCGTTAACCGTTCCATCTTTTCCTCAAACGGCTCATCATCCTCCTCCACCTCCTCAGCCCCCACATACCGCCCCGGTGTTAACACATAACCATGTCCCTGAATTTCTGCAAAACTTGCACCTTTACAAAAACCAGGAACATCTATATATTTTTCCTTCCCAGTTCCCCGCCAATTATGATAAGTTTCGGCAATTCTTTTTATCTCCTCCTCCGTCAAATCCCGATGAACCCTATCAATTAAAACCCCCAACTTGCGCCCATCAATAAATAAAGTTTCCCCTCGGCGCTTGCGGAACTTACCCCCTGATTTATTCCGAGTCAAAAACCATAAACAAGCGGGAATTTGCGTGTTATAAAATAACTGCCCTGGTAACGCCACCATGCAATCAACTAAATCAGCATCAATTAAAGCCTTTCTAATCTCCCCTTCACCAGATTGATTAGAACTCATGGAACCATTAGCCAATACAAACCCCGCATAACCATGAGGTGCTAAATGGCTGATGATATGTTGAATCCAAGCATAATTGGCATTACCTGCCGAGGTTGTGCCGTAAGTCCAACGCCCATCTTCTCGTAATCCTTCCCCTCCCCAATCGCTCATATTAAAAGGGGGATTCGCCAGAATATAATCTGCTTTTAAATCTTTATGTAAATCATTGCGAAAACTATCAGCATTTTTTGCCCCCAAATTGCCATCAATACCCCTAATGGCTAAATTGATTTTGCACAATTTCCAAGTCGTGGGGTTAGACTCTTGGCCATAAATAGAAATATCCCCAATCTTGCCTTCATGTGCTTTTATAAACTTCTCCGACTGCACAAACATTCCGCCAGAACCACAGCAGGGGTCATAAACTCGCCCTTTGTAGGGTTCCAACATTTCAACTAACACCTTCACCACCGCCGGAGGAGTGTAAAACTGTCCCCCCTTCTTCCCCTCTGCATTGGCAAATTGTCCTAAAAAATACTCATAAACTCTTCCGAGAACATCATTTTTGCGACTTTCCGCATCTCCTAACCCAATAGTCCCAATTAGGTCTATCAACTCCCCCAGCAACCGTTTATCTAAAGCAGGTTTACCATATTCTTTCGGTAATACCCCTTTCAAAGAAGCGTTTTCTTTCTCAATTGCATCCATCCCCTCATCAATTAACTGCCCAATTAGTGGGTTTTTGGCGTTACTCTGGAAATGCAACCACCGCGCAACTTTGGGAACATAAAAGATATTCTCAGCGCTGTATTCGTCCCTGTCTTCAGGTTCTGCGTATTCGTCCTGGGACAATTTCTCGTAGAGTTCGTTAAAAGCGTCTGATATGTATTTAAGAAATATCAACCCCAAAACCACGTGTTTATATTCAGCAGCATCTAAGTGACCCCGCAACTTATCGGCAGTTTGCCATAATTTCTCTTCAAACCCCAACTTGCTACCATTACCGTTTGCCTTAGAACTGAGCGAAGCCGAAGTTTTAGTCTCTTTTGTTGCCACTTAGTTACTCCACTTTTACCAACGGTTAGCAGTTCGCAAACATACCCGCCACAAACAAATTTACCTCCGATTAATTGAGGTATTTCTGTTGCAAATTCTGTCTCTGTTTACCCAAGCCCGGCAGCTTATTTTTTTACCCTTCGGCTTCGCTCAGGGTAAATCTTCTCCATAGCCAGGGGTGACGGCCAAAAATGTCAATTTCCGGCTATTTGACCACCAAAAGTTTGATTGTCATCTGCCTCAAGGCTTAATTTAATAAGTGTTATATAACACAAAACAATAGTGGTAATTATGAGTAATGAACACAAATAAGTTATGAAACTTTACTTAGGCTTTCAGTAAATACACTCCAGTAAATACCGCAAAATTATAATTTTTAGATAAACTAATTAGTGTTTTTTAATAATAAAAATAACCCATAGATAGCAAAAAATTGACCTTTGCTTATTAAGCTGTTTAATCTTTTTCCAGAGAAAAACATTTAACGGCTGAAAGAGAGGTCACGACTTGCTATTGCTAGAGTTCTCTGTATACTTATCACAGCTAAATTAAATCTTTATGCAAATCCCTGAAAAAAGATGTTAGTAGTTTTTTTTGTACTACTAAAAATTAGACATTGCCACAATTTCAGTACTTCCGCAACTGGAACATTAGTAGGGTGCGTCAAATATCAACAATCTGTTGATAGTTACCGGATTATCGAGTCTGACGCACCCTACAGGTAAATTGAAAATCTTAATCTCTGGGTTAGGGAACGCACCCTACAGGTAAATTGACAATCTTAATTCGTGCGTTAGGGAACGCACCCTACAGATAAATTGAAAATCTGGCGTTGCTGAATTACAATATGAAATTGCGAAATTCAACCTTTTTAAGCTTGATTATTTGCGCCTTTGCGCCTTTGCGTGACACATATTTATATTTTTAATCAGCAACGCCGAAAATCTTAATCTGTGCGTTAGGGAACGCACCCTACGGGTAGAATGCTTACCCTGACGCATTAACGCCAATATACAAATCACTAACCACGGGATATTTGACATAGTGCCATTAATGTACATTCCCAAACGAGGCGCGGTTGGGCATAAGTAAGTAAGTATTTACGAGCTTTGTCTAGTTCGTTAATTATGGTGGATTGATGGGTTTGTTGCCAGTAAGATTGCTGGAGATAATCGATTAACCAGAGTTGTGCTTCTGTGTCTAAATCTTTATCAATTTTTTTGGCTAATTCTAAGGCGCTGCGGTAGGATGTGGGTGCTTTGGTTAATTGTTGAAGTAATTCAGGGGAAATGGTTTGTAATTGTTGGTAAGATGCGATCGCACTCCCCGGACTACCAGCCGCTAAATTTAACACCGCTGGATGCTGCAAAATCTCCTGATTTCCGCTTTGTGTAAGTACCTGGGCCACAGAAGCCACATCTAAGCGATAAAAAGGAATCCGTTGACAGCGAGAAACCAAAGTTGGTAACACAGACTCAGGGTTCGGTGCTATTAAAATCAAAGTCGCCTGTCCCGGTTCTTCTAAAGTCTTCAGCAAGGCATTTGCTGCTGCTTCCGCCATTGTTTCCGCTTGTTCTAATACCACCACATTTCGCGGCGCTTCCAAAGGGGGACGTCCTAGAAACTCGGTAATTTGCCGAATTTGTTCTAAACGAATTACAGGGGGTGCTTTGCGCTTAACCCCTTTTTCTGCTGCTTCTGCTGCTGTTAGTCGATTTCCTTGATATTGATATGTTGGTTGCACCCATAATAAAGAGGGGTGGTTTCCTTGACGCACACGGTTGCGTAGAGTGTTAAAGTCGCGCTGCTGGTCAAAAAATAGCAATTCTATAAAGCATCGTGCTGCTAAACTCCTCCCCACACCATCAGGCCCAACAAACATATAGGCTGGGGCCACCCGGTTTTGCCTCACAGCCTGCGTCAGTAATTCTACGGCTTGTTTTTGTCCAACAAGGGGAGCAAATGTGTCAACACTCATGAGTCAATTATAGGTTGACCCATGATGTTAACCTATCTCACAGAAGATAGAAGGCGATCGCCTAAAATTTCCTTAATCATCTGTTGCACTTGATCTTGACTCAAACTGCCATCTACCCGAAAAATCCGCCCTGGATGGGATGCCGCTAACTCTGCATATCCTTGCTGAACCCGCTGATGAAAGGCAATTGTCTCTTGTTCAATTCTGTCTAGTGCGACTTCACCACCACGTTTGCGGGCCAGTCCCACCTCTACATCTACATCTAGCCAGATGGTTAGATCACTTGTCTTACCGCCAGTGGCAATATAATTAAGCTGGTTAATTATCTCCATACTCAAGCCCCGGCCATAACCTTGGTAGGCAATGGTAGAGTCAGTATAGCGATCGCACAAAATATATTTCCCATCTGCCAAATTCGGCTTGAGTTCTTGTTCAACGTGTTGCGCTCTATCAGCAGCATACAATAACAATTCTGTCATCTCTGCAATCGGTTTGTCCTCTGATTTTTCTAGCAATAAACGCCGCAGATGCAATCCCAACTCTGTCCCCCCTGGTTCACGAGTTACAACCACACAGACGCCCAAACTTTGCAACCACTGACAACAAAGCTGCATTTGAGTAGTTTTACCGCAGCCTTCCACCCCTTCAAATACAATTAATTTGCCACCCATACTTGTTTAATAAAGTTTCAATAGATTTTTTCACTAACGCTTCATTAGGCTATCAGCTAACAAACACTCTTTGATGAAAGTTGCTGTTCAGAAAGTTGCTGCCATGGGAACTCTAATAAAATGAGCTTACAATATCCCAGCATTGCCAATTATGTCCCATCCCGCTCATGTTTCTCTTAGCCAGCCTTCTTACCCACGCCTGACTAGAAGCCTGAGTGCTGTTGAAAGTTGGGGCTTTGGTCTGACAGCTCATATTTCCTGGACAGCTTTAGTGCCAGCAATTCATGCGGCTCTCGGTTCACAAGCTATTTTCGTCTGGATACCTGCTGTAGGTGTTAGAAGTTGTAGTACTGCTTGTAGGTGGATTTGCCTGGGGTTGGGAAAACTTGATCATTGGGCTGCTATTTCCCATTGGCATGATAGGAATTGATCAGGTAATCCGCCGTCTAGCTTTTCCTCCGTTCCATCTCAGTTGGTGGATGCGACGATATCGTTCGCGCTCTTTGGTAATTATTAAAGACCCAGTTATGATTCAGGTGAGTATCCTGATTTTTTTGCTGTGCAGTGCAGTTGGGGTGGGCTGGTTATTTGGTGTCAAGCTTAACAAAGCGGCAAATGCGGGGGGTGAGAATTTAGTTGTGGTGCTGCTGATGATAGTAGCATTTGTGGGAGTAGCGATCGCCTGCTGGACAAGTTTACCCCAAGTAGTAGCACTAACAGAAGCAAGAGAAGCAGCTGAACACCTGTTTAACGTTGCCCAAGATGGCATTTTAGTCGTAGATGACCAAGGCATCATTCGCCAAGCAAATCCAGCAACCGAATCTTTCTTTGGTGTCAACCCATTGGCGTTATTAGAAAATCACCTACAACAATGGCTTCCCCAATTAGTCAACTATCCAGAACATTGGGCCAAGCGAAGCGAACACACCCTACT
The DNA here is from genome assembly GCF_014697195.1 of Cylindrospermum sp. FACHB-282. Lineage (GTDB taxonomy): Bacteria > Cyanobacteriota > Cyanobacteriia > Cyanobacteriales > Nostocaceae > Cylindrospermum. The sequence continues at coordinate 49,978 of NZ_JACJRJ010000046.1, forward strand.
CGACAAATTTGATAAAATCAGAACCCTGGAAGTTTCCATCTCCGACCGCAAAGACCAAGATTTTCAAGAATACGTCGTCATTGTTCACGACATCACCCAACGCAAACAAGCAGAGGAAATCTTGCGACAGTCTGAAGCTCAATTGCGCCAAGAAGCCCAGCAACTAGCTACCCAACTGGTGCAAAGCGAAAAAATGTCTAGCCTGGGGCAATTGGTAGCAGGTGTGGCCCATGAAATTAATAACCCAGTCAACTTTATCTATGGCAACCTTACCCCGACAACTGAATACATCCAAGGTTTAATCCAACTATTGCATCTTTACCAGCAGCACTATCCCCAGCCAACCCCAGAAATTCAAACCCAGACAGAAGCCATCGACTTAAATTTTCTGATCGCCGACTTGCCCAAATCTCTCACTTCGATGAAAATTGGCGCCGAAAGAATTAAAGAAATTGTCCTATCTCTGCGTAACTTTTCCCGCTTGGATGAGGCAGAAATCAAAGCCGTGGATATCCATGATGGTATTGATAGCACCTTGATGATTTTGGCAAGTCGTCTCAAATCCAATCCCAATAATCAAGAAATCAAGGTAATTAAAGAGTACGGCAACTTACCCCTAGTAGAATGCTACGCCGGACAACTCAATCAGGTGTTGATGAATATTCTGGCCAATGCCATTGATGCTTTAGAAGAATTCTTTGTCAGTACACAACTGAGCACTAATAAACCGCAGATTCATATTTCAACAGAACTTACTGCCGACAGTCAAGTAATTATTCGCATTGCTGATAATGGTTCTGGGATGACAGAAACTGTGCAACAGCAATTATTTAACCCCTTTTTCACTACTAAACCAGTGGGTAAAGGTACGGGGTTGGGCTTATCTATAGGACTAATATTTGATTTTTGAAAAAGCTCCGTACATCTGAAGGGTGGGAAAATCAAAGGTAGTGTGTCGGATAAACCATTCAAACATCCATTTTAAATGAGAGAATGTT
>NZ_JACJRJ010000047.1 GCF_014697195.1 Cylindrospermum sp. FACHB-282
ACATCAAATTGGTGTAGTGGTATTTGGGTGGAATCAGGGACAAAGACAAGAAGCGCAGTTAGGTAGAACAACGCAATCATTTGTGCAGATACCAACCGCCAAACTCAAAAAACGAGTTAAACAGTTATGCGAGTACCACGGCATCAAATTTGTAGAAACTGAAGAATCCTATACCAGTAAAACTAGTTTTTTAGATGGTGATTTTCTACCTACTTTCGGCGCAAAACCTGAAGGGTGGAAACCAAGTGGAAAACGAGTAAAACGCGGTATGTTCCGCACAGGAAAAGGACTATTTATTAACGCTGATTTAAATGGTGCAGCGAATATACTTCGCAAGGTAGAGACACAATTAGGACTCGTCCTAGTCAAGGTCTGTAGGCAAGTTTTGACCCTTGCTACCAGATTTCGTATCTGGGAAACCAAAACTAAAAAGCGAAGTGGTACGGCTTCAGCCTACCACGTAGTATCAGTTTAGAATCCCCGTGTCTTTAGACCGGGGAGAGGTCAACTCGGTTTCTTCTTCAAAATCACTGGGGTTTGGATAAATACGTTGTAAAAACAATAACACTATCAATCCCAGAACGGCAGGCACAATCAAAATTGTGAAGCTATTGCGGTATTCTCCTTGAAAATAAACCATTGCCGCTACAGCCAAAGGCCCCAGGACTGCTCCTGTTTGATCCATTGCCTCATGTAGACCAAAACCAAAACCTCTGCCGATTTGACTTACACCGTGAGAAAGTAGGGCATCACGTGGGGGTGTACGAATTGCTTTTCCTGTGCGTTCAGCCATCATTAGCCCGGCGGCAGCTTCCCATCTGCCTGTGAAGGCTAAAAGTGGTACAACGGCGGTGTTCAAAATGTAACCTAAAGTTGTAATTCCCCAGTATTTACCTGTCTGGTCGCTGAGATAACCAATAGCTAGGCGCAAGCCGTAACCAATTAATTCCCCAAAACCAGCTACTAGACCCACCACAGTGCCGCTAGCTCCCAAAACTTGGAGATAAGCGCCCGTAATGCTACGCGCTCCTTCATAAGTCGCGTCAGCACAGAGGCTAACAAAACCAAGTAAAATTACAAATTTCAAAGCGGCTGTTTTCTGTGCCATTCCCCATGATGTGTAAATTGCTGCCTTAATATTGAAGCATGGGGTAATACAAAAAAACCGTTGATGTTCACTCCATCAAAATTAAGCACAGGGGATCTAAACGCACGTACCAAGGAAAAGGTTGGTCTTTCATAGTTATCCATTTTTCCTTGAATACTTCTGCTTGCAGATGGTAGTCCTGAGAATTATTGGCAGCGGAATGTAGTTTTAAAAATAACGTCATGCGGTGGGGCGTTTCGCTTGTGCGTACTACCCAGCACTTAAAGGTATTTTCTTGGTTGGGGTCTTTGGTAAAGAGTATCTGATGGGCGCGAATGCCGATGTAGGATAATTTGCTATTGATTGGTTCGAGGATTTGGAGCGTACAATCCCAATCGGTTGCTTCTACCTGTTGCAATGACTGGATAACAGCATGGGAGAAGTTCTTGCATCCAGTGATTTGGGCAACACCCACAGTAGCGGGACGCTGGAAAATTTCATATTTAGAGCCATGGTGTGCTGTTTCACCACGCTCTAATACCAATAGATTAGGGCAAAGGCGATAAGCTTCTTCCATATTATGGGTAACAAAGAGAGTCACACCCTGGTAGTTAGCTAATGTTTTTGCCATTTGCTGTTCTAATTGACTACGCAAGTGGGTATCGAGTGCGGAAAACGGCTCATCTAAAAGTAATGCTTCCGGTTGACTGGCTAATGCTCTTGCTAAGGCTATCCGTTGTTGTTGACCCCCAGAAAGTTGATGGGGATAGCGATCGCCTAATCCCTGTAACTGCATGGCTAATAGTTGCTCTTCTACCTGCACCCGAATACTCGCGGTAGATAGTCCCTTGGGTAAACCGAAGGCGATATTTTGCGCCACGGTCATGTGTGGGAAAAGGGCGTAGTTCTGCACTAAAAAACCAATGTGGCGATCGCGACTGGGCAGATTAATGCCTTTTTCCGAGTCAAATAACACCCTGTCATTTAAGACTATACGTCCCTTGGTTGGCGTTTCAATCCCGGCAATACAGCGTAAAATCATACTCTTACCCGCACCAGAACCTCCCAACAATCCCAATGGTTGCTCATTAGTATTGAAGGATATTTGAAGATGAAAACTTGGCAATCGTTTTTCGATGTCTACATATAGTCCAGCGTTGAAGGACTGTGCAGCTAAGGAAGAGGATTCTCTTTCTTGTCCTATTTGTCTGCTTTGTCTTGCTTCTTCTCTTGTCACCCCATCTCTTCGTCTACCTTTCTCCCTCAGTTCTTGCCAGAAGTTGACCGCAATAATTCCCGATAGAGAAATTATCATGATGGCGATCGCCCAAAACCAAGCTTCCTCCATTGCACCGGCTTCCACAGCAAAATAAATTGCCATTGGCATCGTCTGGGTTTGTCCGGGAATGTTACCAGCAAGCATCAACGTCGCACCGAATTCACCTAAAGCGCGGGCAAAAGCTAAAGTCGTGGCGGCTACGATGCCAGGAAGTGCTAAGGGTAAACTGATGCGCCAAAAGATTGTTGATTCATTAGCGCCCAAGGTTCTCCCTACCCGTAGAAGATTAGTATCTATTTGTGCTAAAGCTCCCAGTGCAGTTTTATACATTAATGGGAAAGAAACCACTGTAGCTGCGATCGCCGCACCGTACCAAGTAAAGACAACAGTGAAGTCAAAACGCTCCATGAGTTTTCCCACTGGGCCATTTTTGCCAAAAAATAGCAGCAATAAGAACCCAACAACCGTAGGGGGCAAAATCAAAGGTGCTACAAAAATGCCCTCAATGAAAGATTTTGCTTTGCCATCATATCCCAGCATCCAGTACGCAGCAGCAAGTCCCAAAAAGAAGGTGATCACTGTGGCAAGTAATGAGGTTTTGAGTGATATCCAGAGAGGCGATAAATCAAGTGGCATAGTTTTTTGAACGAAAATTGAGGTGCGGAGCGCCCACTGTCAGGGATCGGCTGTAATTTTATTAAGTTTCCGAGAGAGTGTCAGAAGATGGAAACTATCACGATCAACAATTAAAGGAAGGCAATGACATAAAATTAGGAGGAAAGAGGAGAAGGTCAGGGGCGATGAGTTTTGAAAAAGAAGATCAAGATGTGCATCACAATATCAAAAATGCTATCACGATGTGTTATCTACAACATCGCCTTCTGATTGACCCAGAGGTAGGGGAACACTAGTGTAGTTGCATTCTCCCCTGCATAAAACAAATCTAAGAAGTAGTAAAAACCTAATGTCTAAAAAGCCGATTACAACCCCTTCTACAACAAATACTAACCAATCAGATAAATGGCAAGAGAGATTAGCACAAGTAGCATATCGCTTCAATCAACAATATCAAAATCAAACCTTTGAACTACCAATAGAAGTGCAATCAATGCCAATTTATCGCGAATGGATGACTGGCATATTAACTGATAAAATTGTTTCCCCTTTCTGGGAAATTGCCCAACCTCAGAAGAACCAACACTGTTTGGATATTGGCTGCGGTGTCAGCTTTTTAATCTATCCTTGGCGAGATTGGCAAGCATTTTTTTATGGACAAGAAATCAGTAATCTGGCACGAGATACTCTCAATTCCCGTGGTTCGCAGTTGAACTCAAAACTTTTCAAAGGTGTTGAATTGGGGTCATCTCATCACTTAAACTACCTCTCAAATCAGTTTGACCTAGTAATTGCCACGGGATTTAGCTGCTATTTTCCACTTGAATATTGGAGTGCTGTTTTGGTGGAAGTCAAACGGGTGTTAAAACCAGGTGGACATTTTGTGTTTGACATCCTCAACCCAGAACAACCTTTAGCAGAAGATTGGGCAGTTCTGGAAACTTATTTAGGTGCTGAGGTGTTTCTAGAGCCTGTAACTGAGTGGGAAAAAACGATTAAAGCTGGGGATGCTAAGATAGTTAAACGGCAATCAGGAGAATTATTCGATTTGTATAAAGTGCGGTTTTGAAACAAAATCATAGCAGCAAGCTCATACAAACTTTTGAGCTATTACTTACTACCATTAGTGAACCCAGACAGACTGCTAATTACTCCGATGCTCAGGAATTTCATCGGAAAATGGACTCTTTCACACCATCAAATGAGATGAACGTTATACCGTTTCTTTATGAAGATGCGCTTGATTCCTAACTGTAGAGAAGTTATATGTGAGGTCTCTACGAGATTCATTTGGCGCCACCTCACATAGAATTGGTATTACAATTTATTAATACTAAGCCAAAAGCAAAAAGAGTTCAATTAAGAGTGCCCGATGACAGCTAATTTGACATCTACAACTACACCTGATTTTGCCAGCTTACTCTTCCAGGCTGCGACTGCGTATAGAGGAGAAGGGGGTGAACTTCCTACTCCCTCCTTATTGGTTAATGCATTGCTACAAGCAGAAAAAGTTGCCAAGCAGCAACGGCTGAATTATGCATTTGAGTCTCTTGTGGGAAAATGGCGGCTTTGCTTTGCCACTGGCACTCGTAAAGTCAGAAAACGCGGGGGAATTATCTTGGGTCAGGGATTCTATCTGCCCAAATTTGTTCCAGTATATATTTCCTTTAGTGCTGCTTTAGAATCCTTTAATGCCACCTTAGAAAAGGATTCAGGCAAAGGCGAAATTGGTAATCAGGTGCAATTAGGTTCGTTGTTGTTGAAACTCACCGGGCCTGCTCAATATTTGGGCAAGAAAAATTTACTGGCCTTTGACTTTACTCAGATGCTCTTCAGTCTGTTTGGTCTTGTTGTTTACAATGGGCCAATTCGCTCTGGTAAAGTTCAGGGAGAGGATTTCTATAACCAGCCTATAGCTAAACTGCCTTTCTTTGCCTTCTTTTTGGTGACTGAAAATTTCATTGCCGCTCGTGGTCGTGGGGGAGGATTAGCACTCTGGATTCGAGAAACTTGAAGGTCAGTTGTTGTGTGGTTAACTATAAGCTATCTTTGTTAATTGGGACTCTCCGGTCTAAAGACGCGGAGATTCTTGGTTCCTGAATCCCTGACTTAAAACACGTTCACCGCTCAACCAAACCTACTCAAACTTACTCAAAGTCTTAAAGTCTAGTCATTCGTAGTGGATCAACCACCACAGGGTTAAACGGCAAACCCTTTATTCCTTGGTCAAAGACATCAGGAATTACTTTTTTGATAATAGTGCCGCTTCTCTACGAGAGGCTAGGTTTATGGGGAATTTAAAATTTAAAATTCTTATGATGTAGGCTTTTGGTCTATTTTGAATGGTAGCTTTATTTCCGCCGTGATGTACTAGTTAGTTAGCTTTTATCCCATACTTGACATACAGCATAGTGAGTGCCAAGCGTCTGCCAGAAACCATTGCCCATGTCAGAATTACCCGCCAATCTTGGCAACACGGCTTTCTTGAGGGTGAAGTGAGCGCTGGTAATTTTGAGTGGCATTTCCAGTGGCATTTCCGCCGGGGAGAACTTGCAGTTCACCCTTCCCAAGGTCGTGCATTAATTAAAGAACCCCTTGGTCGCTTTTTGGAGCAACAAGATTACCAGCTAGAGCCTGGAGGAGACTATGCTTTTACTATTCGGGCTGAGTTATAAGTTAGTTGTTAACTGATTCAGTGAGACGATTTAAGTATCTTTCGATCAAGAGAATGGCAACAATATCATCTATGGGTCTTGGTGGCTGCCGCAAACCCTTTGGTAATAGCTTTTTTAGTCCTTTGGGGGGGTACATTTGCCAATAGCGATCGCGTGCTTCTAAGGTGCTATAGCGCTCATCCACTAAAATAATATTCAGCGGCTGGGCCAATTGCTGTTGCAGTTGCTGTTTCCACTGCTTGGCTGTAGTTTGGTTGCCCATCACCAATAAGGAAATGGGAAATTTTTGGCGTAGTGTCTCAATATTGGCGATCGCCAATGCAGCAATCACCACCTCATGATAATATAGCTGCCGATCCAGTCCCATCACCGCTATACCACACTTATCTTTACCTGGATCAAAGCCTAAAATGACTGGTTGCGTCGGCGAAAATTCACGGTAAGTCATAAAAAATTAAAAATTAAAAATTGAAAATTGAAAATGCAATTAGTTGATTTTTTAAGTGCTAAAAATAATTTGTCCGTTGATGATTGCCACTAATTTGACTCTCAGCGGCCCGGCGGTAAAAGTGTCCTCTGCGGCGATCGCTTTAATCTCCAATGGCTGATCATACAACCTCAGTTGGGCGACAAAGCGCAGGAAAGTACCTTCTATTTGCACATTTTCGACAATTCCGGCATTTCGGGCGCGAAATTGCGAAGCAGAAATCAGCAGATCCAGTCGCTGCCGCAGCTGATAAGATGTCATGGTTTTGGGATCAGCCGTAGTTGTTGCCAGTATTTCGCCTACCGAAAAGACCCGTTGATTTCGTGCTGTATCGGCAAAAAATTCAATTTGCTTTTCTCCCCTGACATAATTCCCCGCAGAGAAAATTCGCACCACGTATTCTCGACCATCATCAATCTGCTTGATTAATTGCTCAACTCTATCCTGGGTAATATGCAGGATCTCTACCTTTGACGGATTTGCGCCAGGTTCAGTTAATTCAAGATTGGCATTCCGGTCAGCTTCCTGTAAAAGCTTGATCACCGCTTGACGGGCAGCGTTCGCTTGTTCAACGCGAACAACAGCAGCAGCTAGAACTTGACCGCGAATTATAGCCAGCTTGCCTAGACGCAGGTCACGGTAAGACTGGTAATATTTTTCTAGCCTTGCCACTTCCTGTTCTAGAGATTCTTGTTGTTTTTCTAATTCTTTGAGGCGAGATTCCCGTTTAGCAATGACTTGCTCTCGCTCTGTAATTTCTAGATTGCGATTTTGAATCACTTGATCTAATTGGGCAATTTTGCGATCGCGCTGTTCAATAGCTGCTTGACGGTTGGTAAGTTCGCGATCGCGTTTTTCAATAGCTGTTTTGGCTTCGTCAATCGCTTTTTTAGCTTCGGCGTACAGTCTTTGGCGTTCTGCCTTCAGTTGTTCAACTGCCGCCTGTAATGCCTTTCGCTGATCGTAAACGCTTTGCAGTTCGGCGATCGCTTGTTGATAGCGAATTACCACTTGACCCAAATGGCTTTGGGTGCGTTGTAGTTGAGCTTGGGTTTGAGCCTGTCGGCCAATGGTGCGTTTGAGTTGGGCTTCAGTTGCTTGCTGCTTGGCATTTGCCGCCTGCAACGACTGATTAATTTTCTGTAAATCTTGCTGTGCTTGAGTTTGTTCTTTCCTAGCTTGGTTTAGTTCAGTCTCTACCTGGCTTTTTTGGGTTTCTGCTGTTTTTAGCTGTTCCCGCTTGTGCCTCAAATCTTTTTGAATATCTTCTAACTCAAAGACTCCCTTGCGCAAACCTTCATCAGCAGTAAACAAAATCGCTAGAGTTGAGGCCGAAATCAAACCGCCAGTAAAAATAGTTATCAGTACAGCCGTGTTTTTAGGACGCAGGTTGAATAGTGAGAGGCGTGCTTTGCCAACTCGTGTGCCAATGCGATCGCCCACAGTGGCAATCACACCTCCCAGAATTAAAATTGCTGCAATGAGGATGTACCCGGTGGCCATCTTCAGCTACCGTTCACGTAGTGTGCGGTCGGCATAATGCTTCCAGATACAGCCTACTACTTTCAACCATTGTTTGTGGGGTTTCATTAAAGTTATCCTTTCATTGGCGGTTCCTGAGCCAAAATCTACTCGTTAGATGGGTAAACTCGGTGCGCAGCGCGGCATCACCCAAGATCCTGTGTGAAAACGAGATTATCTAAGCCGCCAACAAGCGTTGGAACCGCCAATTTTGGACAGGTTCTTCCCAAGGGGAGTAAAGATTGGCAAAAGCTGAAATTACTCAATTTTTAGATTTACCTCCAACTGTCGGTGTCACTCAATTTTAGATTTTGGATTGACGATTTTGGATTGTTAAGTTTCCGTTGATGCAGTGCTGGAGAATCAGGATACCTTGTGTTGTTTGCCTGGATGTCTTTGATGCTGGGCGTTATATCCAGATAATTTTGGATTCTGGCAGATAAATTCTCAATCCAAAATCGCGCCACTTGGTACAAGGTAGGAAACCTCCGCAACCCAGTGGCTCCAAAGTCTAAAATCCAAAATTGCACCGTGCCACCTCTATACCCCCAGTTATTTTTAAGTGAATTGCCTACTCAAGGTAACAGGTTTATGCACAGTAATTTTCTTTTTGTGGATCGAAATCATCTTCTTTTCACGCAAATCCCCAAGTAACCTGGTAACAGTAACGCGAGTAGAACCAATTGCTTCAGCGATCGCCTGATGAGATAGCTTCAGATCAATTGTGATGCCATCGGCACAAGGAACGCCAAAATCCCGACAGAGAATTAACAGAAAACTCACCAACCTGGAACCCATATCTCGGTGAGCAAGGGTTTCAATCATCATCTCTGTCTGTAAAATCCGCGAAGACAGACCCCGCAGCATTAACATTGATAATTCTGGATTTTCCTTGAGTGCTTGCTCCACTTGTTCAATAGGAGCTGACAGCAATTCTACAGGCGTAAAAGCCACCGCATGGTAAAACCTATCTGACTTATTTCCCGTCAGCAGTGATAACACACCAAAAACACTATTTTCCCGTAGCAGTGCTACCGTTATTTCTTCTCCTGCCTCGTACACCCTGGAAAGCTTAACAGCACCCTTGAGAAGAAAATAAACTCGTTCGGCAGGATCGCCGGGAAAAAAGATCGTTTTATTGCGTTCAAAAGTTTCCACAACCGGCGGAAACGCTCCGGTCGCCATCTGACGAAAAACATTTGCTAGGGCTTTATCTTGTGTCACGATCATCTCCCTTCCCCTACCCAATGCCGGAAAAACAAAAACTGATTACCTAAGAATACACCCGAAAAATCAAGAAGACACCGTCAACCTTTCTGTACTTTCCTATACTCAAACTCAATACTTCATAGCTATTTGTTTATTATGATACATAATTATTGTTCTTTTCAGCTATTTGTTGTTGATAACTAGTTCATTTGTCTGTTGATCAAAGGATTTTTGCCAAAAAATTCCCCATATCTTGAGAATATCTTAAGGAATAACTGGCCATTTTGTTGCCGCCAACACCCCTACCAATAATCATTTTTGCAAATCCTCTACTAAACAAAGACAAAGTCGCCTCAGATTCTAGTATGCTCCTAAATGATTGATCGGATTTACAATTTTTATGCTTAATCTGTCCGGAAAAAACGCCCTTGTTACAGGTATTGCCAATAAACACTCCATCGCCTGGGGGATTGCCCAACAATTGCACAAAGCAGGAGCTAACATAGGCGTTACCTACTTGCCAGATGAACGAGGCAAGATGGAGAAAAAAGTTGCAGAATTGGTAGAGCCCCTAACTCCTAGCTTATTTCTTCCCTGCAATGTCCAAAACGATGAACAGATTCAATCTACCTTTGAGACTATCCGCGATCAATGGGGCAGAATAGACATCCTCATCCATTGTCTGGCCTTTGCTAACAAAGACGATTTGAGTGGAGATTTTAGCCAAACCTCTCGTTCTGGCTTCAAAACAGCCCTAGAAATTAGCACCTACTCACTGGTGCAGTTAAGTGGTGCGGCTAAACCCCTGATGACAGAGGGGGGTAGTATTATTACCCTCACCTATTTGGGCGGTGTCAGGGCGATTCCTAACTACAATGTTATGGGCGTAGCCAAAGCAGGTTTAGAAGCAAGCGTGCGTTACTTGGCCGCTGAACTAGGGCCGCAAAATATTCGGGTGAATGCCATATCCGCCGGGCCCATCCGCACTTTAGCATCCTCCGCTGTAGGCGGCATTTTGGATATGATTCATCATGTAGAGCAAGTGGCCCCCCTACGCCGGACTGTAACTCAGCAAGAAGTGGGTAATACTGCGGCTTTCTTGTCTAGTGATTTGGCAAGCGGAATTACTGGGCAAGTTCTGTATGTAGATGCTGGATATGAAATTATGGGAATGTAACCATAAAGAGAATGCCTAGCTGAATTAGCGGGCATTCCCGCCTGGGCGACAAACATGGATAATAGATTTACAAATTTTTCCAAGTAGGCAGCTGCGATGGAACCACAAAAAGCTGAGATTTTTCAAAAAATGAGTGAAGCTTTAGCTCAGAGAGCAATTGCTAGAACTGCCTCAGTTCAGCGTACCACAGGTGAAACTGATGTCCAAGTTACCATTAACCTAGATGGTACAGGAATCTGCAAAGCAGCCACGGGTATTCCATTTTTGGATCATATGTTGCAGCAAATTGCCTCCCATGGTCTGATTGACTTGGATGTCCAAGCCCAAGGAGACTTAGAAATTGACGACCACCACACCAACGAAGATGTGGGTATAACCCTAGGACAAGCTTTAAGTCAAGCATTAGGTAACAGAAAAGGTATTGTCCGCTTTGGTAATTTTCTCGCACCTCTAGATGAAGCTTTAATTCAGGTTTCCCTAGACTTTTCTGGACGTCCCCACATCAGTTACGGGTTGCAAATTCCTACCCAGCGAGTGGGAACCTACGACACCCAACTAGTGCGCGAATTTTTTGTAGCGGTGGTGAATCATAGCCAAATGACCCTGCACATTCGCCAACTCGATGGTATTAATTCCCATCACATCATTGAAGCAACGTTTAAAGCCTTTGCTAGAGCAATGCGGATGGCGGTAGAAATTGATTCTCGTCGTGCCGGGATGATTCCCAGTTCCAAAGGCGTTCTTTAAAAAAAAAGCCGCCTCGTACCTCCGCCCTTCCCACCGTGTGCCTCTGGGTTTCAATTTCAACCTTACCGAAACTGGAGATATTATTAAAGCCATTGTAACTAGGGGCAAAAAAATCGGTGAATACATTGGACGAATAGCAGTCAGTACTAGTGGCAGTTTCAATATCTCAACCGAGAATTGTCTAGTTCAAGGAATTAGTTACAATGCTTGCAAACACATTCACAAAAAAGATGGCTACGAATATGGAAAATCAAAGATTTAGAAATTACTCAACGGTTTCTGCTATCCAGAAAAATTATCAGGAAACGTTGAGTAATTTCTCTCCCATTCCTCCCGACACTAATCGGAGTAACGATATAGTATGGGTCTCCTGGGAGGTTTAGATGAATTCTGTTGCAGACACCTCTGATTTTCAAGTAAATCCGACAAATACTCCACCAGTAGTCCTAACTTCGGAGTTGCGAAAAGTCTATCGCACTGGCTTTTGGATGAATCAAAAGGTCGTATCTCTGAAAAGCTGTTCTTTACAAGTTTACCAAGGAGAAACTTTTGGATTATTGGGGCCAAACGGTGCTGGTAAAACCACGCTTTTAAAACTATTGCTGGGAATTATCCGTCCCACTTCTGGACGGGGATTATTGTTGGGTAAACCACTAAGTGAGCGCAGTGTCAAGCAGCGGATTGGCTATCTGCCAGAAAATCCCTATTTGTATGACTATCTCACTGGCTGGGAATTTTTGCAGTTAGCCGCTGGGCTGTTCCAAATACCTCAGACTGTCCAACGTCAACGCATTCCTCAACTGCTAGAATTAGTGGGTTTATCCCAAGCTGATGCCCGCAAAAAGCTTCTGCGTCGCTACTCCAAAGGAATGCTACAGCGTGTCGGTATGGCTCAGGCTCTAATTAACGAACCAGACTTGGTATTTTTGGATGAACCGATGTCTGGTCTTGATCCCCTAGGACGCTACCAAATGCGGGAAATTATATTGGCACTCAAAGCCGCTGGCAAGACGATCTTTTTTAACAGCCATATTCTCAGTGAAGTGGAACAAATTTGCGATCGCATTGCTATCCTCGTTCAAGGGGAATTAATTTGCTCTGGCTCCCTCAATGAACTCTTAGGCAGTCAAAATACATATCACGTCAAAGGTCAAGGTGGCGACACAGAAATTATTAAAAAATGGATACCTAGTCTAGAATTTGCCCCAGATGGTTCTTGGCAAGGTACATTACAAGACAATTACTATGATTTTCTTGCTAGTCTCCGTCTAATGGGGGGGCAAATTGTGGGGATGAACTTATCCCGTCAATCGCTGGAAGAGTTTTTTATCCAACAAATTCAAAAACAGAATAACTCGGTTGACTAGTTTTGTTTCTAAATTCACTTTGCAAGGCATAAATAAACGTAAACACTCGTTATCATCTTCAATAGTGATTTTTACTGCTTAATACCGAATCAGCACAAGCTACAAAGTGGGACTGTTATAAAATTTGCCGTTTTTAGAGATTTTCTAGAAGTAGTAAAACATCAGTAACGATTTAACTGCTGTTTTTCTGGCTAACTTATCCCTAGCTCTGTATAAAATATATGTTATTTAAGCTACTAATTCATCTGTAAAAAAATAGTCAAAAGGCAATAACTATCATAACTGTATTTATCATTATCCTGTATCTAATTGATTAGGGTATTCCGTAGATAAAAGCCCTTATTTCTAGCATAAACCTGGACTTGCTAATATCCAGATTCTACAGGCAGTTGCTACAAATGCATTTTCCCCAGGGCACTCATTAATTTTGACTCTTGACTCTTGGACTTTTTAAGGCTAAGTTTGCTATTTATTGATGGTTGCTGTATTCATGCAACATGGTTTAACTTTAAACTAAGTTCATTAAAAATTTAAGTTTAATAAATAAGTTACCTCCGGAAAGTCAAATGTTTAGAGGAAAATAAGATTGTCGGGGAACTTGAATATTTAAGTATAGTCAACAATCAAATGTTTAGACAGTACTTTACAGATGTAGTCTCAGAGTCTCAGGTAAATATGATTAATATAGGTTTACGGAAATCCCTCACCCAGTCATTTGCAGGTGTGGCTTTATTAACCGCTGTCAATGTCGCTTTGCCATCTGCCAGCCTAGCTCAGAGACAACCAGCATTACCAACTACACAACCAGCATTATCAAATACAAGACTAGTTACAGATTACTCTTTAGGGGGTGGCGATCTCATACGTGTTAATGTATTTGAAGTACCCGAATATACAGGTGAATACCAAATTCCCCCAGGCGGTGCAATTAACCTACCTTTAATTGGCAGTGTACCTATTCTCGGATTAACAACCGAACAGGCTTCTGATGAAATCGCCAAAAGATACGCTCGCTTTCTCAAACGTCCCCTAATCTCAGTCAACCTATTATCGCCTCGTCCGGTAAATATTTTCGTTGCCGGCGAAGTGACACGTCCAGGGTCTTACACTCTGAGTTTAAGCGGCGGCGCGGGAAACAATCCAGGGGTACAATATCCAACTGTATTAGCCGCACTCACGACAGCGCAAGGGGTGACCCTAGCAGCGGATGTGACTCAAGTTGAATTACGTCGCAAAATAGGACGATCTTCTGAGCAAGTCGTCACTCTCAATTTGAAACAACTCGTGCAAACAGGCAATATACCCCAGGATATTACCTTACGGGATGGAGACACCATCTTTGTGCCAACTGCAACTAGCTTCAACGTGGCAGAAGCACGCAATTTGTTTGCAGCTAACTTTGCCGCCAGCCCAAGCACACCCCGCACAGTAGCAATAATTGGTCAAGTTAACCGTCCCGGTTCCTATCTTGTCACAGCCGGCACTACAGATGGAGGGGCAGGGGGAGCCGCTGGTAGTGGTCTGCCAACGGTGATGCGGACAATTCAACTAGCTGGGGGAATCACATCACAAGCTGATATTCGCAATCTCAAGTTACGGCGACCCACGAGAACGGGGTCAGAACAAACTATAGATATTAATCTGTGGCAACTATTAGAGAGTGGTGATATCAATCAAGACATAGTTGTCCAAGACGGAGATACAATTGTTGTGCCTCTAGCAACTGAGATTAGTTCAGCAGAAGCTACTCAATTAGCTACTACTACTTTGTCTCCTACAAGAATTCAAGTTGGTGTAGTGGGTGAAGTCAAATCACCAGGGGTAACAGCTCTTCAGCCGAATAGCTCGTTAAATCAGGCACTGCTAGCTGCTGGCGGATTCAACGATTCTAGAGCTAAAACAGCTACTGTAGATTTGATTCGCCTCAATCCTAATGGCACTGTCACTAAACGTGCAGTCAAAGTGGACTTTGCTCAAGGAATTAATGAGGAACGTAATCCTATACTTCGCAATAATGATGTTGTGGTAGTCAATCGTTCTGGTTTAGCTAGGACTGGTGATACCATCGGCACTGTAGCCGGGCCTCTAGGAACTATCTTGAATTTCTTGAGGTTTTTTGGGCTTTAATTGAAGATATAGCAGAAGGCAATAGGCAAAAGTAAAACCCTTGTCATGACTGAGTTTGAGCTTTTAAGAATGTCCTAATCGCCTGATCTACTGCTATAGATTAGTGAAGTCTCCCACATCATACCCTTTGCGGTTGATGTGGGCTAATCGCAGTCTTGTTAAGGATGTACAAGATTTCCTTCATGGTACTTTCAGTCATAGTGCCAACTACAACAATCTTTTCGCTACGGCGTTTTATAAAAAAGTAGGCTGAAAACCCTGGAATCAAAACCTAAAAACCCAAAAAGTTTTTAGGTTTTGGTGTCTTTTAAGCCAGGGATGAAAGCCAGGTAGGGGATTTATCCCCCAGTGACGTTTGATGTTATGCTATTTATAACAGGAAAGGTAATCAACCTGTATAAAAACCCAACTGCCTAGTGGCAATCTGTACCTTGACAACTGAATCTATGCGGTTCTACTGCATTGTTCTAGTTTCCTCCTAGCAGTAGGTAAAAGATTCATAGGAGCTAGACGAATCAGAATTTTGAAACAAGAAAGTTTCAGTTAAACAGGAATTGCACTCATGCAACTACGGTCGGGCAGACCGAAAGTTAACGCTCGGGGAGAGTCCCACCTCTGGGCTAGATAACGCAAGGAATCTAGTTTAAGTGGTCTCGTTGAACCAAGAATCCCCGTCTATGAGAGAGCGGGGAGTGTCAAACTGGGGAAAACTCCCAACCGCTCAACCAAACCTACTCAAACTTACTCAAAGTCTTAAAGTCTAGTCATTCGTAGTGGATCAACCACCACAGGGTTAAATCTGATTTAGCTATAAAAATGAGTAGTATTGAGGAGAATTAGCTAGATTTTTGATAACTGCATCTACCCCCAGTCTTTTCAAATTAATAGCAGAGTTAACATCTCTATCAACCACCAAAAAGCTTTTCTATATTTAACTTGTATATTCTGGGCAGGCGTTAGCGTAGCGGCACGTAGTGCGACGCCTAGCCTACAAGATTTGATTTCAAAGCGATCGCGCACCTGAGATGGTAGCAAGGACAACCCAAGTAGCATCGCAGCACCGTTAATAATCTGAAACACTTTAGGGGGTTAAATCTCTGGGTGTATGAGATTCAATCCAGAACTCCCATAAATAAATACTGGTCGTTTGTGTAAAGTGGATCATAGAAACACTGCTTGCCAGTATGTGATCAAAGTGCTTTAATAGCGATCGCCATCCGGCAAATTTTCCTGCCTACACAGAAGATATCAGACATTGCTGCTGATGTGCAAAAAATTACAAACTTAAAATATTAAACTTAAAGGTAGAACAAGCTAGTACTATGTCCTTTATACTAAATTCTCCCAAAAGCTAAATAGGAGCATCTATGGAACCAATCATTTTTATAGTCTTAGTGCTCATAGGTTATGCATTAGGATCTGCAAAACTGATTAATCAAGGTAATGAAGCCCTAGTGGAACGCTTGGGGCGGTTTCATCGCAAACTTAAGCCTGGACTGAACTTCATTGTTCCCTTCATCGATCAAATTGTGATGGAGGATACAACGCGAGAGCAGTTTGTAGACATCAAGCCTCAGAATGTGATCACCAAAGATAACATCTACTTGGAAGTTGACGCTATTCTCTTCTGGCGGATCAGCGATATTGAGAAAAGCTTTTACGCCATAGACGATCTCCAAGGGGCACTGGCACAATTAGCTACAACTACACTCCGGGAAATTATTGCCCAGAACACTGTAGAGGAAACCAATGTCTCTCGTTCTGATATGGACAAAGCCATCTTAAACCAGTTAAATGATACAACGCTAGATTGGGGCGTGCAAATTATCCGCTTAGATATTCAGCGAATTACACCCCCTGAGAGTGTGCGGAAGTCAATGGAAGAGGAGCGAGCTGCCGTGATTAAAAAACGGGCAGTAATTACAGAAGCAGAAGGGGAGAATATAGCGGCGATTAAAAGAGCAGAATCGACTAGAACCTCAGTACAGATTATTGCGGAAGCTTTACGTTCCCATCCAGAAACTAAGGATATTTTGCGGTATCTCGTCGCTCAAAATTACGTAGAGGCTAGCCAAAAACTTGGTGAGAGCAATAATGCCAAAATTGTGTTTGTAGATCCAGCCAACTCCAGTGAGATGTTTCAGGAACTGATTGCAGAGTCGGTAACTCAAGAGGGTAATGGCAAAAACACTGAAAATGGCGCTAATTAAGAGTTAGGCTACCCTTGTTGTCGGCATAGTGCATCAGCAACCAGCGACACATCGCGCATTTGCTGAACATCGTGAACTCGGAGGATATCAGCACCATTAAAAATGGCCGCACTACACGCCGCTGCTGTTCCCCAGACTCGTGCTTTGGGGTCTGGTTGATTTAAAATTCGGCCTATGAAACTTTTGCGGGATGCTCCTACCAAGATAGGGCTGTTGAGCGATCGCAAAAATGGCAAGCGGCGAAAAATTTCTAAATTTTGCTCATAGTTCTTTGCAAAACCAATACCAGGATCAATGATAATTTTTTTCTGCTCAATGCCCGCAGTTGTGGCTGCGGTAATTTGCCTAGACAAAAAACTATAAATCTCCCCCATCAAATCCTGATAATCAGTTTGTTGCTGCATTGTCTGGGGTTTTCCTCGGATGTGCATTAACACAATTGGCACACCTAGCTTTGCTACTACAGGCAACATTTCTGAGTCAAATGTGCCACCAGAAATATCATTCACCATATCCGCCCCAGCTTCTATAGATGCCTTGGCTACAGATGCCCTGGTTGTATCTACAGAAATCGGGACACAAATCTCTGGTCGTAGTAAATGCAATACCGACAGCACTCGGTCAAGTTCTTCTTGAAGGGTGATTTCTTTCGCCCCTGGCCGAGTTGATTGACCACCGAGATCAATAATGTCAGCGCCAGCAGCTACCATCCCTTGAGCCTGTGCTACAGCCGCAGAGGTAGTGTTAAAATCACCGCCATCGCTAAAGCTATCAGGGGTGACATTTAAAATGCCCATCAAATACGTCCGTTGTCCCCACTTGAAACCGCGTCCTCGAATAATTAAGTTGGTTGACATAAATTCGTGATTGACACTTGTGACTGGGGGTTGGCGTTGCTGATAACTTGAAGCACCTCACCCCTGGCCCCTCCTCGTTGGCGGGGAGGGGGACTGGATAAAAGGTTATAAATCGTTTTTTAGTGATAATTCACAATTCTGGCAAAACTATCAGCTTCTAGACTTGCTCCTCCCACTAGCGCACCATCAATTTCTGGTTGAGCCATAATCTCATCAATATTATTTGGCTTGACTGAGCCACCGTATTGAATCGATACATTGGGATTACTCAACTGACTGCGAATTAGGCCAATTACCCGATTCGCTTCTTTTGATTCACAGGTGTCACCGGTGCCAATCGCCCAAATTGGTTCGTAAGCAATGACCAAGTTATACTGATCAACGTCTATTAAGTCTTTTTCTAATTGGGCGAAAATCAGTTTTTCCGTCTCCCCCGCATCTCGCTGTTGTTTAGTTTCGCCAACACAGAGAATCGGCGTCAGTCCATGCTTTTGAGCAGCTTTCAGCCGTAGATTAACGGTGGCGTCTGTTTCTCCAAAAAATTGCCGGCGTTCGCTATGACCGACAATCACAAAACGAACGCCAACTTCTGTCAGCATGGGAGCGGCGATTTCACCTGTGTAGGCTCCATTTTCTTCCCAGTGGACGTTTTGCGCCCCTAATTGGATACGGCTACCATGTAAATATTTTGATATTACGCTTAGGTCAGTGAAGGGAGGACACAGTACTACTTCTCGCTCTGAGGGCGTATCCTCTAAGTGGGGCAGAAATCCGCGTAGGAAATCTTCGGATTCTGCCTGGGTTTTGAACATTTTCCAGTTACCGGCAATAACGATTTTCCGCACAGGTGATTTAGTCGAGTCCTAACGCTACTAGATGCATTCTTCACTCTACTACTTTTTATGACTCTCCTTGTCCACCAAGAGGTTAAAGGCTGCTCCGGGGGGATATCAAGATTTTTGTCTCGCGCACCAGCGAAGCGAAGCACGAAGTGCGTTAGGCGCAAAGGCGCGGAGAAGAGCGAAAATTTTAGTACGCAACTGGGGAAAGAGGTCAAATCCTTGACAAAACGACACCTTCTAGAGAAGATTAGTATAAGATTGTATATTAAACTCTATAAAATTACTAATAATTGGTCAAAAGATAAATCTAAAAATCATGGAAAATATAATCCATAATGATGTAAACAATCAAGATTATGCATTTCTAGACGGTTTATGCAAGGCAGGATTTGGAAACTTGCCCTTTTGTGTATTACGTCAATTTAATGTTTTGATAATTAACAGGTTTGGTTATACTCCTTTACCATTAGATGATAGATGGGAAGAAGTGTTAAATCTTGCTGAGGAGATATTTGTAGGAGATTAATGAAGTTTAAACGTATTTATAAATCACCTCTTCGTTACCCCGGAGGAAAACAGAAGGATATTCCCCGTTTATCTGATTTTTTGCGCCCCTGTAAGGAATTTAGAGATCCTTTTTTAGGAGGAGGCAATATACTTCTTTACGCTGTGGAAAATTCTCTGGCTGAAAAATATTGGGGAAACGATCTAAATACTTCGGTAATTGATTTTTGGGAAGAAGTAAAATTTGATGTAAATAGACTTGCCGATTTAGCTGAGTCGCTTAGAGAAGAATACAGAGGTGAACAAGCAAACTGTAAAGCATGGCAAATATTTCGGAAAAAGTTTATATTGAAGCTTAACAAATTACCTACAGATAATCGACTAAACAAAGCAGCTAAATTTTTTATTTTAAATCGTAGTACATCTGGTGGTTCTACTGAATCTGGAGGAATGACTCAGGCCGCTTATTGTGAGCGTTTTACATTATCTAGTATTAAGACTCTACGAAGTTTAACAAATATTCTACAAGATGTCCGTCTTACTCATTTAGATTATGAGGAAGTTATTAGAGAGCCTGGTGAAGATATACTTATTTTTTTAGATCCACCTTATTTGTCAGCTAAATCTTCAGGATTGTACGGAAAGAATGGAGATTTACATAAAACATTCGACCATCGACGTTTAGCAAAAGTATTGAAAGATTGCAGCCATAAATGTGATTGGTTAATGACAATTGATAATTGTCCAGAAATTAGAGAACTATATGATTGGGCTGATGATAAATTAGAGTGGGAAAAGGCTTATGGTATGACTAATGTTAGTGGACAAAAATCTAGACGAGGTGCAGAATTACTTATAGCAAATTTTCCTATTAAAAATTACAGTGCTAAGGAACACTATTTTATATGAAATAAGTTTGCTGAGTTATCAATAGATCCAATTCAAAGGAGCATTTTTGTATTCAAGTTTTTTTAAATAACCTGAATTGGATCTATCTTATCTTTTAGATTGAATCTATTCAGTTATACGAATTACCCAAGTAGTCCCACCTCCTCCTCTTTTCGGCCCTTTTTCGGACTTCCAAAACTTTCCTTCTTCACCCAAAGTTTCAATGAGTGTTCGTTTTATGCAAGTGTTTATTGTGGACGTATCATCATGTAAGGAATCTGGAAGAAATTCTTTAGTAAAGCCCATTAGAACTCCCCAAGGTAAACCTTTACCATTAATAACTTTCTGCTTAAATTCACTATGTTGTTGAAGCTTTTGGATGGCGGAATTGATACTGTCTACATAAAAATCACCTTTTTCTGGTAATACAGAATTGTCTACTTCTTCCTCTAAATTTTCACCAGTTTCTTCTAAATCTTGAGCATCTACATCAGGTGTATTACGCAGTTGTCCGTTCAACTCTGCCTTGAGTTCAGTAGCAAAAGTCTTAACAGATTCCTTGTCATATTGGGGATCTAGCGGTTGTTGATATATCCGCTCAAATGAGAGCGCACGAAAGGAAACGGGATAAGGATTAGCACTCACACTACTCCACATTACTCCTTGACCAGGTAACGGCTCGTTCAAAAGACCACCAAGTAAATCATCACTAAAATGGGAATTGGCTCTTTGTAAACTCTTTAAATCAGAAGCAGAAAGTAAGTGGAAAACAAACCAATTATCACCTTGGCTAAGTAATTCGACAGGAATACTACCAGGTTGCTGAGTAATCATTACAGCACCTAAATCATATTTACGTCCTTCTTTGAACCAATCCACAAAAGGCCCATCACTTGAGCCAGTTCCTTTACTTAGTACACTTTGTGCTTCCTCTAAGACTGCAATAGTAGGAATAGTTTTGGCATCTTTTTCAGTAAACTTATCCTGGTTGTGATTAAATATTTCTTGCAGAATCAAGCTTGACAAAGTTAGTCCTTGTTCTCCACGCATCTGTGAAATATCCACAATACAGAGCTTGCCTTCCTTTAAGCTTTTGAACAAGAAATCCATAAGCCGACTGTTAGGATCATGCAAGGTTCTAACAATATAAACTATGTTGCTTAAAGCGGCTCCAGCTTCTGCTTCAGATTCATTGCTTATACTTAGCAACCTCTTCACTTGGTTTATGTCTGCGCTATAGCCATCTTTGTACGCCAAATCAACAAGTTTTATCCAATTTTCACGGGATAATCCTCTAAGCTTCCGAACGTTTTGTTGTTCCTGCCGCTCTGGTGATAATGCAACACCAATAATACTTGCAGGAGGTAAGCGGCGAATATCGAGCTTAACACCACCTGCAACAAAGGAACCATAGAAGGCGCTTGGAGCCTGACGACGAGTGAAAATTACAAGTTTATCTTGTAAATGAGGGACATCAGTAAAACCTGGTCTTCCATTATCATCTGGCCAGAAATATTCTCCTTCTGGGTCAAAGATTAGAGTTCCAACTGGGACATCTTGATCTCGTTTCTTTTTAGTCGGTGTTGTTTTATATAGTTCGCTGAACAACAGCTTGATTAAGTTAGACTTTCCATAGCCTGCTCGTGCAAAAACAAAAGACCTTCGGGAGGCTAGATTATCCACTGGAAAATGGGTAATGATATCTGGAGATTTAACCTGCATCCACTCTTCAACCTTAAGCCGTGAATCACTACCGGCATAAACAAATTCTCCTAGTGCAAAAAAACCAAGGTCTGCTCCTTGAGTGTTATGTCCTGCTATTTCTCTAAGAATTTCATTACTTGGAAAAGCGACCTTACTACCAACATGAGGAAGCCGACGGTGGGATGCTACAAACACAAACTTTCCATTCGAGTGCCGTATTACTCCGAGAACGCGGATATTAACTCGATATTTTACATATTGTTCACGCAGGTCTTCTGGAATTTCTCGGTCTTCCCCCATCGCGCGCAAACTGAAATCTTCCCCATGTTCTCTAGTAAGTTTTCCGTCTGAGAAGAAAGATGTAATTCTTCCTAAAACTGCCTCATCTTCACTAGCCAGTTGTACCAGAAGAAATTGTCCATGCATAGGAATACTTTGAAAATCATTGCGGTATGGCAATACAATATCTGCATGAAATTCAAGTCCTCCTTCACTGAAGCCCCGAAAGATACCTGATATATTTTCTTTAGGAAATAATGGTGTTTTATTCATATCGCAGCATACTCACATCAGATTGAAGCATAACTCGATCCACAACATCTTGTTCTTGAGGAATAAATGATTTACGAACAGCCCCGACGATCATATCTTCCATCACTTCCATATCAAAACCCACTAGAGCAGCTTGTTCATGAGCTTTCTGCAAGCATCTAGGATAAAAGGGAACAGGAAAACCATCATTAGCATCTGCCAATAAATACCCCATAACTTGGGAAGCTTGCTCAAGCTGAGGTAGAAAAATATCAATTGGCCAGATTGGGTCATTTATACGACTACCAAATCTCACCATAAACAAACGCCCACCTACAAACTTTTCAGCCTCACTTCCTGTAGCATACTCTTCCCAAATATAGGCTTTTTTCTGTATATCTGGCAATATTTCTACATAGCAGGGATAACCTTGAGTTAATATTCCTTCTAGTGCAAATGCTAATCTATATCGCGCAAGTACCTTGCTTTTTTTAGAAAATCCAACTAGATAAACACGCCTTTTAGTACGACGATAAATTTCTTTGATAGCATCATCAATTTTGCTTAAAAGAACTGTGAAGAGTTTTTGGGTAAAAATTTTGCTTCGTAGAAGTCCATCACGAACAATTAAAGTATCTGTATTAAAACCTTCCTGTTTAACAAGCATCTCATACAAAGCAGCCCATTCTGCCAAATCACGATACACTTCAACCCATGAAGGTTTAGGATTTTCTTCATCAGGCTTAGGTATCATTGGGCTAAGTTCCCAAAGAGTTCTTACTCCCAAATCTTTCATCATTAGACCTAAAGCTGATTTAGAAGTACCATCTTTGTCTAGATGACTGCTTGACAATTGATCAGTATTAGTCGTGGGAGAAGCTAAATCTAGTAACAATTCCCTCCCGTAAGAATCTACCACCCTAACCAATTGAAAGAAGTATGGATCAAAATTAACCTTATTGTTTCCACCGTCAGCGGCAACAAGAGAAATAGATGTAGTGCTTCTAGGGTTAATTCGCCGCACTTCACTTCTCAATGGTCGAATTTCACTGCGTAGTTCTTCTATTACCCGTTTATCTGTCGTGGATCTTTCTTCAAGCTTCCTCCGTATCTCATTCAAGGTTTCGGGTGTAATCATCGTTGATGCTGGGTTGATACTGGTCAGATTATAGTATAAATGTATTTGTATTTGAGGATAAATTTGCTTCTACAGGCAGATAAAAATAATACTTGTCTCAACATTTCACACTTAGTCAATTGCTACAAGTCTCTCATTTTTATCTACTGGTGCTTTTATCCTCCAATCAAGCAGCAGCGATAGCACTGGTAACACTAACCACCAAAATCCTTATTCTTTGCGACTTTGCGCGAAACAAAGACAAATTCACCTAAACTTTTTTAGCAACCTGAAAAGCAGAGATGTAGTTTATCTGAATACTTCCCCCGTAGTTTTGTTCTATCTTTTCCCGCAAAGCTGCAAATAAAGCATCCCTAGTTGGTGTATCTAGCTTTAAATACGGTGTGAGAGTGCTTAAAAGCAGCAAATAATTATCAGCGCTATAGGTGGCTTGACAGGGAATTTGCTCAGAATATATATCTTTAAATCTTCCTGATTCAATGGCTGTTTTTCCTAAAGCTTTGACTATCTCTTCTTGGGTTTTTGTATCTTCATATCGCGCTAATGAGGGAGCATTAATTTTATAAACCTCATGTAAATCTTGGTATACCTCATAATTAGGTTGAGGTGTCATATTCCACAGCAAAATCAATGAACCATTACTTTGTAAAGTATCAGCAGCTTTTGCACAACCAACATCAGGATTTATCCAATGAAAGGAAGTCGCTGCTAAAACTGCGTTAAATCTCTCAGTCTCTAATTCCCATTCTTCAAATGTGGTTTGCTGAATCTCTACTTTTGGATATGCTGCACAATTTTGTCTGGCAAAATTACAAGCTTCTTTGCTGGGTTCTAGACAGAGAATAGAAAAGCCTAATTTGGCAAAGGGTACAGTTGCAATACCAGGGCCACAGCCTAACTCAAGAATGGCGGCTTCAGCAGGAATTTGGGATACTTCCACAGCACGATTAATGAGTTTTTTTGGATAGCGTGGTCTGAATTTGTTATAGGCTTCTGCTACATTTGAATACCAGTTTTTTCTCTGTTCTAACTCTTGAGGAAATAAGTTTTTTAGTTGTTCTAATTCTTTCATGATATATTCTCACTGATGGTTGCTTAACTGAGCAATTGGGGTAATCTCTGAGTTAATCCCATTTTCAGGGTATTGAAAAAAAGCGGATCGCCTTTCCGAAGAATTGGAAAAGTGACCGCCTTTTTGTGGGTTGATTTTCAGTGAAAGTAGTAGAGCTTCTGATAGGTAGCTTTCAGATGCAAATATTGCCCAATAAAGTTACCCAGTCAAACTTTTCGGACATTGCTTATTGCTTTCCTTCCCCAGCATCAATTAATTTAGCTAGGGATTTAGGATCGAAGTAATGCAATGATTCAGCTAACTGCAAAAATTTGTTATATTCCTTTTTGGTGTATTCAGTTGGCTCATAGCCTAAAACTTTACAGAACTTAAGATAATCAGACCTCCAGCGGAAATCATTGATGGCGGTACTAAACCGCTTTGCTATTATCTTAGCTTCAGGCGAGGTAGTGGGTCTATATAAGTCGTAGCTCTCATCTATGTCGGTCATGCTGTTCACCCTGTTTGCTTAATCGTGGCTTAGAGATGAGGTGTAATACTGGGCAGTGCAATCACCTACCTATAAACCAAATAAAGTATATTCACTTAATATATTACAACATCATAGTACTGAGTGCTAACAATTATCGTAACTTCATGCTAGGAGTGTTAAGTGCGGTATTACTCAATGGATTTTTTCTCTATCTCCCCAATGTCCTGGTAAAAATAACTAGGATCAGAAACGAGGTCAATCCAAAAGTCAAAATTGATATGCCTTCAACATTGCCCGAACCCCATAAAAGCGATTCACCGAACACTGAAGCCAATTCTCTTAGCTGGGAAGAAGAACTGGATAGCGCCATTTTCACTTTTGAAGATATTCAGACAGAACTCAATTACAAACAAGCAAAAACGGCGCTGCGAAATTTGGTTAGCAATCTCGACCTCACAGCCCAGGAAAAATCCGGTTTGGAAGAAGAAATCGCTGATTTAGAAACTATGCTGGGGAAGTTAGAAGGCATGGTGGTGCAGATTGCGGCCTTTGGTATGGTGGGACGTGGTAAGTCTTCCCTACTCAATGCCTTAGTTGGGCAATCGGTGTTTGAAACAGGGCCCTTGCATGGTGTTACCCGTGCGGAACAACGAGTTAATTGGAGTATTAGTGAAGAGGTGATTGGCAAAACTGAACGCGCTTTTAGAGTTACCTTACCTGCCATTGGTCAATCTCAGGTGGAATTAATTGACACACCTGGATTAGATGAAGTAGATGGTGAAACCCGCGCCACATTAGCCCAACAGGTGGCAAAACAGGCAGATTTAATTTTGTTTGTGATTACTGGTGATATGACAAAGATAGAACATGAGGCCCTTTCCCAATTGCGGGAAGCGGGTAAACCCATCATTCTCGTGTTTAATAAAGTAGACCAGTATCCAGAAGCTGACCGGATGGCAATTTACCACAAAATCCGGGATGACAGAGTGCGGGAGTTAGTTTCACCGGAAGAAATTGTCATGGCAGCTGCTTCACCGCTGCTGAAGACGGCAGTTCGTCGCCCTGATGGTACTAGGGGTGTACAGTTGCGTTCAGGTAATGCCCAAGTTGATGATCTGAAGCTGAAAATTTTGGAGATTCTGCACCGTGAGGGTAAAGCTTTGGTGGCCCTCAACACGATGCTTTTTGCCGATAACGTCAATGAGCAATTAGTGCAGCGGAAACTGATGATTCGGGAAGAGAATGCTAATCAGTTGATTTGGAAGGGTGTGATGACGAAGTCCGTGGCGATCGCACTCAATCCTGTAACTGTAGTAGATATACTCAGCAGTATTGTTATTGATATTGCTTTAATTTTGGGTTTATCCCAACTCTACGGCATCCCGATGACAGAAGCCGGTGCTGTAAAATTGCTACAAAAAATCGCCCTGAGCATGGGCGGTATCGGTGCTAGTGAACTGTTAGCAAACTTAGGCTTGAGTGGACTAAAAACTTTACTGGGGATCTCTGCATCAGCCACAGCTGGTCTTTCCCTGGGGCCCTATATCTCTGTAGCGCTAACTCAAGCAGGGGTAGCTGGTGTTTCTTCTTATGGAATTGGACAAGTAACCAAAGCTTATTTAGCCAATGGTGCGACTTGGGGAGATGATGGGCCAAAAGCTGTAGTTAATCGGATTTTAGCAACCCTTGATGAGACTTCTATTCTCAATCGCATCAAAGATGAATTGCAACTCAAGCTAAAACTAAAAAGACGAAAAACGGGGATTAGCGATTAAGATATTTAGTCAGCCTTGATCTTTGGAAACAATCTAGCCAATCTGCTGGCAATGCTTGATTTTGCGCTAATCTAAATTCAGCAACAGCATCAAAGATGTAGAATGTCCCAAGTTTTGGAGCAATCGATTCAAATTAATGCCCCAGCTACGGCAGTAGAGCGCTGTTTTACCGATCTAGCTCTCATGCACCGTTGGCTGAACCCCGTTCTCAGCTGTGAACCGGTAGGGGGAGTTTGGAGTACTGATATCGGCAGTCAAAGCCGCTTTGTGATTCAAATTCCTTTACTAAAGCCCACGTTAAACAGCGTTGTCGTAGAACGACAGCCGGGTTTAGTCGTCTGGAAATTCCAGGGATTTTTCCAAGGATGCGATCGCTGGGAATGTCAACCAGTAGAAAACGGTACACTTCTACTGAACCGCTTTGAGTTTAAGGTTCCCAACCCTCTTGTGAGTTGGGGTTTCCAAACCTTTGCTGCATCTTGGACAAAACAAGATATGCAAGCCCAACTGCGTCGTCTCAAACGAGTTGCAGAACAACAATCCAATTAAAAATGTTTGAGTAGTTCACGCATCTTTCCCCAATTTAGCCAGCAATCGGCGAATCATTACTGCATCCTCGGCATCAGGAACCTTGGCTAGATAACCTTGGAAGTCTTCTATAGCTTGGGGATAGCGATGTAGTTGATAGTAGAGAAGACCGCGATCGCGCAATTCTATGGCTACATCAGGAAACAGGAGCAAAATTCTTTCAACAACAGCTAAACTTCTTTTTAAATCCTGTTGTTTGAGGTAAATATATTTCAAATTCGTCAGCATCCGCGCCAAAAATTGCCGATGGCTGACTACGGCAAAAAACTCTGGTCGTAGCGTCACCGGTTGCTGATAAATTTGCTCAAGCCTTTTCTGACAATCTTGTGCAAATATTACTTCACCACTATTGAAGGCATCAACAAAAATTTCTATATCTGGAATATCTGGACGAATTAGGAAATGTCCTGGCATCCCCACCCCAACCATTGGGAAATCAATCCTGCGGGCAACTTCCAGATAAACCAGCGCCAAAGTAATGGGAATTCCTTGACGGCGTTCAATTACATCATTTAAAAAACTGTTGCGCGGGTTGTAATAGTCTGTTTCATTACCACTAAAACCCAAATCTTCGTATAAATACTGGTTAATAGTTTGAATCAGCCGCAGCGGATAACGCGAAGATGGCAAGCGTTCCTGTAATTCCACTGCCATTGTATCAAGAGCATTGAGGTATTCCTCTGGGTCAAGATTAGGGTATTCTTCCTGAGCGATGTACAAAGCTGCCTTTGCCAAGTTGATACACTCGTCAGGTCGTTGAATCTCTTGGTAAAAATACTGTCGTGCTGAAGAGAAATTCATAAACAATAGGATGAAGCGACAGGGGTCAAAGTCAATAGTTTTCTGTATATACCCTTATGTTAAAGATATTGAGAGGATTTGGAACTATGAACCGCCAAAAATCACAGAAAAAGGAGAATGTAAAGATGGTTCATGAAACGTCTATTTTAGAGAAAAAGTGAGAATTTATTATGGATCAAGAATAATTGCTAGATTTCATCCCTATTTTTGAGCAAAAACACCCAAAATATCAGAATTAGTCAATAAAAAGCTTTTTAAGCGACTTCTGCCTAAACAAGATTTTCACTAAACTTCATGATTATTTTATGTATAAGCACCGCTTCTAACTTTTGATAGATGCAGTTATAAGCCTTTTTACGTAAATGCTTTGACCCTTACTCTTCTATACTAGTAGCTTTTTTGTCAGCAAATATTCTGTGAAGTAGGCGAAAAAAGCTTTCCAAGCCTTAGATGACCGTAATAGTATCAGCAGTATTGATCGATGCCAAAAAAATTTGTTTCCAAGAGAAAATAACAGGATGGCGATTGTAAACATATTGACAAAATTATCACTAGCTACAACAGGAGCAGCAGTTGTTGCTCTGGCTGTAGCAGGAACAGCACAAGCTGGAACTCTCAATAACAGTACCGGATTAAATAATCCTACTCAAACCATCAACTTTAATGAGTTTCCTCTTGCTCAGGGCGAGCAGGTCACAAACCAGTTCTCCAGCTTGGGAGTAACTTTTACCAATCTCTATAACCTTAGTGTACCCAATAATGTTTATCCCAAAATAGCAGGTAATACCCTCACAAACTATGATTCCAATACTTCTACTATCAATAATCCATTTTCCATTAAATTTAACAATACTCTAACTGAAGCAGCATTTACACTGGTAACCAACCCAGGGACATCAACATTAACTGCTTGACTGAATAGTGTAGTCGTTGAAACATTTACTGCCACTACCGATATATCAGGGAATTTCTATGGGTTCACAGGTATTAACTTCGACGAAATTGTAGTTAACGCAGGAGGATTTAATAATGCAGCTATTATTGACAACATTCAAACCTCCAAATCTGTCCCAGAACCTGCGTCTCTCATGGGTATCTTAGGCTTAGGTGTTTTCGGCATTACCTCACTTCACAAACGCAGACAACAAGCCGCAATTAAAGCATAAATCTATTATTCAATATAATTCAACCTTTGCCGTGTCAACTCCAGACATGGCATTTTTGATTGTGGGTCGGAATCAGCCCGGCTCTATTAGTCGTTTAAAATCAAGTTATTTGGAAAAATCACCCAGCTACTTTTTAAGGAATTGCTAAGGGCGTTAGTCCTCCTCCAGTGGTAGAGTGTAAGGTGACATCGCTTGATTTTATGTCTTCTAAGACCCTTTCTGAAATATAGCTTCAATCACTAGGCGCAGCATGGTCACCACCGCAGAAAAAACAAACATTGGTTTCATTACCCAAATCATTGGTCCAGTTGTAGACGTTAAGTTTCCCGGCGGGAAATTGCCGCGAATCTACAATGCTTTGACCATCAAAGGCACCAACGAAGCTGGACAGACAATCAACCTTACCGTCGAAGTACAACAACTGCTGGGCGACAACCAGGTGCGGGCTGTTGCTATGAGCACCACCGATGGCTTAGTGCGTGGTTTGGAAGTTGCCGATACTGGCGCTCCCATCAGCGTACCAGTTGGTAAAGCCACCTTAGGTCGCATTCTCAACGTTCTTGGCGAACCCGTAGACAATCAGGGGCCTGTGAATGCTGAGACCTCCTTACCCATCCACCGCTCTGCTCCCAAATTCACTGAACTGGAAACCAAACCTTCCGTGTTCGAGACCGGGATTAAAGTTGTTGACCTCCTGACTCCCTATCGACGCGGCGGTAAGATTGGTCTGTTCGGCGGTGCTGGTGTTGGTAAGACCGTAATCATGATGGAGTTGATTAACAACATCGCTACCCAGCACGGCGGCGTGTCCGTTTTTGCTGGTGTGGGTGAGCGCACCCGTGAGGGCAATGACCTTTACAACGAAATGATGGAATCTGGGGTAATCAACAAGGATAGCCTCAATGATTCAAAAATTGCCCTAGTTTACGGCCAGATGAACGAGCCACCCGGAGCAAGAATGCGGGTTGGTCTTTCAGGATTGACAATAGCTGAGTACTTCCGGGATGTTAGTAAGCAGGACGTGCTGCTGTTTATTGACAATATCTTCCGGTTCGTGCAAGCGGGTTCTGAAGTGTCGGCGCTTTTGGGTCGGATGCCTTCAGCGGTGGGATACCAGCCCACTTTGGGAACAGACGTAGGTGAACTGCAAGAGCGGATTACCTCGACCACAGAGGGTTCAATTACCTCAATTCAAGCTGTGTATGTGCCTGCGGATGACTTGACTGACCCTGCACCTGCAACCACCTTTGCTCACTTAGATGGTACAACAGTATTGTCTCGTGGTTTGGCATCTAAGGGTATTTATCCGGCGGTTGACCCCCTAGGCTCCACCTCTACCATGTTGCAACCCAACATTGTGGGTGATGACCACTACAATACTGCCCGTGCGGTGCAGTCAACTCTGCAACGTTATAAAGAACTCCAAGACATTATCGCCATTCTTGGATTAGATGAATTGTCAGAAGAAGACCGTCTGATTGTGGCACGGGCGCGGAAGGTTGAGCGTTTCTTGTCTCAGCCGTTCTTTGTGGCTGAAGTATTTACCGGCTCTCCTGGTAAGTATGTGAAGTTGGAAGACACCATTAAAGGGTTCAAGCAAATTCTGTCTGGTGAGTTGGATGCTTTGCCAGAGCAGGCTTTCTACTTGGTGGGCGATATTAACGAAGCGATCGCCAAAGCCGAAAAGATCAAAGGTTAATCGGTAATCGGTAATTGGTAATTGGTAATCGGTTTTCTCATTACCCATTACCTTTTTCCTAGTTACCTTTTCCCCAATCACCAATGAGCAATTAGTGAATATGCCCCTAACCGTTCGTGTAATTTCCCCAGATAAGACAGTTTGGGATGCCGTAGCTGAAGAGGTAGTTTTGCCTAGCACTACTGGTCAAGTAGGTATCCTCAGTGGACACGCGCCTCTGTTGACCGCCCTAGATACGGGTGTGATGCGAGTCCGTGCCAGCAAAAATCAAGATTGGCAAGCGATCGCACTTTTGGGTGGCTTTGCCGAAGTAGACGATGATGAAGTGACAATTCTGGTAAACAGCGCTGAACGTGGCGACAAAATTAACCTAGAAGAAGCCCGTACCGCTTTTAACGCAGCACAAACTCGCCTAAATCAGGTGGCAGCAGGCGATCGTCAAGCACAAATTCAGGCAGCCCAAGCCTACAAACGTGCCCGCGCTCGTTTTCAAGCCGCTGGCGGTTTGGTGTAAATCATTACTTATTAAAAATCGTATTTGTAGGGTCAGTCAATAGCTTGCCCTACTTTTTTTTAATGAAGATATCAGCCTTGGGAAGACTTTTAATAAGTCCTCTTTAAGGCAATAGATAATTATACAAGCTAATAAACAGTGTCAAGTCGCTTCGCTCCAATTCAAAATTCAAAATTCAAAATTCCCCGAAGGGGTTGACTTTGTTGCTTATCTTGCCCAGGACTTACGCAACTGGCATGGCTTTGTAGGGTGCGTCAGACTCGATAATTCGGTAACTATCAATAGATTTTCGATATCTGACGCACCCCACAATCTTATATTGAGTGTGACAGGTAGCTTTAGCCCTATTGCCATTGGGCTGAATGCTGATAAAAATTACACCAAGTTTAAGAAAACTAGCTTGACCCTTGTGAAGTGATAACTTGAATAATTTAGTTGCCCTGAAGGGCACATATTATGAAAAGTTTTTCATCTTCCCTTGGTAAGAGTAAACAAAATAAAGTAGCTCGTTTGGCAGCCTCTGTGGTAGCGACATTAGCGCTAGCCGGCGGTATTAATTCGGCACTTGCCACTGTAAAAATACCTGCTGCAAAACAAGTTTCAGCCTCATCAGTCCAACCGGCTCAAATTGAACCCCCCACTACCCAGTTAGCAACCAGCCAGACTCAATATCAAGCAATGGGAATCGAGCCGTTTACGCTGATTCCTATTGTGTTAGTAGGTGGTTTCGTCATCTTTATCCCCCTATTCTTTGGCGGACTGGTGGTCATCAGTGAACGTGAAGTCGGCATTGTGGTGAGAAAGTTTACCCTTTCCGGGCGTGGACTGCCTGCCGGACGGTTGATTGCCCTCGACGGTGAAGCAGGCTTGCAGGCAGATACTCTAGCGCCTGGTTGGCACTGGGGTTATTGGCCTTGGCAGTATTCGGTGCGAAAAGAGTCGGTAGTTGTTGTCCCCCAAGGTGAAATCGCCTTAATTGTGGCAGCAGATGGCGCATCCAACCCACCGGAGCGGATACTGGGTAAAATAGTTGATTGTGACAATTTCCAAGATGCCCGGAAATTCCTCACCCACGGTGGGGAAAAAGGTCGGCAAATGGGTTTTCTCACAGCAGGTACATACCGCATCAACACTGCTCTGTTTAAAATCATCATTGCGTCAAATGCCTCTACTCAGGGGATGAATCCAGAACATTTGCGGGTGTACAACCTGGCATCTGATAAAGTGGGTATCGTCACCACCCTGGATGGTTTGCCCATTACCGCTGGTGAACTGGCAGGCCCCATCATTAACGGACACGATAACTTTCAGAATGGTCAGAAATTTATTAACGGTGGTGGAAGACGGGGTTTGCAAGAGCAGACTTTACTTTCTGGTTCTTGGAACTTAAATCCTTGGTTTGTTCAGGTTGAACAAGTGCCGATGACAGAAATTCCGATTGGGTATGTGGGGGTGGTGATTTCCTTCGTTGGTAAAGCGAATCAAGATGTCAGCGGTGCAGCTTTCACCCACGGTAACTTGGTGAATCAGGGACATAAGGGTGTGTGGGTGGAACCTCTGTATCCTGGTAAGCATCCGATTAATTCTCGGATTATGAAGATTGAATTGGTGCCAACGACCAACATCGTTTTAAACTGGTCAGGTCGCACCGAACGCCACAGCTATGATGCTAAACTAGCATCCCTAACGGTGCGATCGCGTGATGGGTTTGCTTTTGATTTGGAAGTAGCGCAAATTATCCATGTCGGTGCTTTAGATGCCCCAAAGGTAATTTCCCGCGTTGGTGTGATGCAAAATTTGGTAGACCATGTACTAGAACCTACCATCGGCAACTATTTCCGCAACTCTGCTCAAGACTATACTGTATTAGACTTCCTCACTGCCCGGAGTGAACGACAAGCAGAAGCGGCTGATTATATTAAAACAGCACTGCGGGCTTATGACGTGCAAGCGATTGACACCCTCATCGGTGATATTCAGCCGCCAGCAACGCTAATGCAAACACAGACAGACCGGAAAATTGCGGAAGAAGAACGCAAAACTTATGAAGTCCAGCAGATGGCGCAAACCCAACGTCAGCAACTTGTCCGGGAGACAGCCTTGGCTAATATTCAGCAAGAAATGGTGAAATCTGAGCAGAGTGTGCAGATTGCTGACTTGAAAGCCCAAGCGCAAATTAAGCAGGCCAATGGTGAGGCAGAATCAACAAAAATGCGGGCAATTGCCGAAGCTGAAGGTATTCGAGCCACAGGTAACGCTAAAGCCGAAACCTATCGTGCTGGTGTGGAAGCTTTGGGTTCACAAGGTTACACAGCAATGCAGTTGATGCAAATTATTGGTGATGGTCATGTCCGCCTAATTCCCGATATCCTTGTTGGTGGCAGCAACGGCAGCACTAACGGTTTGGTGGATGGGCTGCTGTCGATGATTTTGTGGAATCAAAATCAAACTGGTAAGCCAGGTGAAGGCACACCCACGCCTTTGCACACACAACCTGTAGTTAGTAAAACACAAGCGATCGCACAAAATGGTAATCCGCCTATAGTTCTGGAATTACCGACAGATAAGTAACATCTTCTGTTATAGCAACGGACAGGAAGCTTAGGACAACAATCAGTTCACAATGTACGCTTGTTGAAGGTGTCTACCGCCGGCTTGTCCTAACGGCTTTGTCTACTGCTATAGTTGTAAAACTTACCCATCAAGTAATAAATGTAGGGGCAATTCACGAATTGCCCTTACAGAAAATCAAGGGTTTCACATCATTTTTGCGTAAGTCCTATAAGCAAACAACTGACATTTGCAGACAAATTATTTTTTGTGGGGTGGGACAAAAAGCCCACCCTGTAACTTTGGTAGAAAATTGTGCTGATACAAGAACGTTATTAAGCACCCTTTCAGGTCACCCATGGGCGGTTTTGACAGTCGCTTTTAGTCCCGACGGAAAAATTTTGGCCACGGGTAGCGACGATAACACAATTAAATTCTGGAACATCAACACTGGTCAGCTAATTGGCACACTTTTAGTCCATTCTTCGTCGGTTGTGGCGTTGGCTTTGACTGCTGATGGTGAAACGCTGATCAGTGCAAGTTGGGATAAGACAGTTAAACTCTGGAGGGTCAGCAGAGCCGAAGAAATTACTACTGCCGTTGCTGTTAGCCCTGTTGCACAATTGATTGCAAGTGGCAGCAGGGACAAGACCATGAAACTATGGCAACTTGTGGAACAGCAGGGGAGTTAATTAGACAAGAATCAAGCGCTACCTGTAAAGGCAACTTCTGGGAATTTGGATTGTGCTTCTACCATGGGACGGTTTCTGCCTTCCTCTTGCCAGTAGTTAATCACTTCTGTTGCTTTGTTGAGCAACTCGACGCGATCAAGGTCAGTAATCCAGTGTTTTGACTCTAGCTCTTTTTTTAGCTCTTCCCAGGCATCATTTCTGGGCCAGAAAAAGTACTTAGTCAAAGGACTGGTGCCTTTGCCGACAACTTGATCGACTGCTAGGGCGACGTTTTCGTCTAACCAAAGAATTTTTAAAATGAACTTGGTCAATTACACCTCCGGGAAATATCCGGGTTTTACTTACTAATTTTGCGATCGGCACCAGCGGGGATGACGACAAATTCGCCTTTTCCATACACGCTTGGCGATGCCTGGGTTGGGCTATGCCAACGCCTATTTTAACCCAATACCTCACGAGATGACGAGATAGTCATTGGGAATTGGTCAATAGTTGACAGTCTACAGCCAAAAAAACAAAAATAAACAATCTTAAATTTAACTAATCCATGACTCAACCAACAAGAGCTATCGTTGTTTTCGATATTGACGGGGTTGTGCGCGATGTCGGTGGCTCCTATCGCCGAGCGCTCGCTGATACTGTAGAGCATTTTACCGCCCAAGCCTATCGCCCAACATCACTAGATATTGACCAGTTGAAATCTGAAGGCATCTGGAATAACGATTGGGAAGCCTCCCAAGAATTCATTTACCGCTACTTTCAAACTCAAGGGCAGACCCGCGAACAACTACAACTGGACTACAAAACAATTGTGGCTTTTTTTCAATCCCGTTACCGAGGCACAGACCCTGAAAATTGGACAGGGTATATCTGTAATGAACCTTTACTGCTACAGCCTAGCTATTTAGATCAACTTACCCAAGCTGGGATTTCCTGGGGATTTTTTAGTGGTGCTACTCGTGCTTCTGCTACTTATGTTTTAGAAAAACGCCTGGGCTTGCAGTCTCCATTATTGATTGCAATGGAAGATGCACCGGGTAAACCTGACCCCACTGGACTTTTCACCACCATTCGCCAGTTAGAAAATGGACTTGAC
Organism: Cylindrospermum sp. FACHB-282; assembly: GCF_014697195.1. Classification (GTDB taxonomy): domain Bacteria; phylum Cyanobacteriota; class Cyanobacteriia; order Cyanobacteriales; family Nostocaceae; genus Cylindrospermum. The sequence goes on from NZ_JACJRJ010000047.1 coordinate 35,391, forward strand.
AACAGACGAACTATATTGTATGTGGGGGATACGGTAGCAGATATGTACACCGTAGAAAAAGCGCGGGCTTTGGATGATTCTCGTACTTGGATTGGAATAGGAATTTTACCACCCCACGTCCAGGAAACAGCGGCCCGTCGTGATGCCTATGAATCGTCACTAATCGCAGCTGGAGCAGCGGTGGTTTTTAGCAACGTCCAGGAATTGACTCCTCGACAAATTCAGGCACTGGAAAGCTGAAACGCCCCATTAATATTTTCTGGGCAATAACTTGTAATAGTTGTTACTAAAAATTATTACTTAGACTCTCCTGTTTCGGTTAAGGCCTCAGTTCTACAAATAGCAAATAACTATGAAAGTATTTGATGGACCAAAAACTCCCGCCTTTTTACAAGAAACAGACGGGAGTTTGAAAGCCCCGGAGAAACAGGCGCACAGCGCCATATTAGGAATATAAATGCCTCTACTGGAGTTTCAAGAACTTATCCAAAGCTGCCACCATGCTGGGAGGCCAACGGCGGATATTTGTCACCCAGTCCATATCTTTATAGCGGCTATCAAGTCCATAGGCGGCTACCCAGTTGCTTTCGGCTTCGCCTTTTTGTCCAGCTACCCAGTAGGCTGCTGTCAAGGCGGCACGCATATCGGCAAACTTGGGATATCTGCGGACGATATTCCGCATCTCGCGGATAGCTTGGTCTATTTGACTAGTTTCATACAAGGCAAGGGCATAGTTGGCACGGGCAAAAGCAAAATTTGGGGCGATTTCCGTTGCTTTTTTGTAGTCGGCGATCGCATCAAGCCATTTCCCTAAACCTGCTTTGGCATTGCCGCGATTATTATAAGCCATTGCATCATTGGGATCTAGTTCTAAAACACGATTATAATCGGCGATCGCATCAACCCATTTTCCTAAACCCTCTAACGCCGTACCACGGTTTAAATAAGGGTCTGTTACATTGGGGGCTAGTTCTATAGCTTTGTTGTAATCTGTCAGTGCTGCTTGCAATTTATTCTGACTAACGCGGGAATTTCCCCGATTACTCCACGCCCCGGCATTAGTGGGAAACGAATCTATAATCTCTGTCCAATAGCGTTCGGCCGTCGCAAAATCACCTTTATTCGTGGCTACAAAAGCTCGAGTTGCCAACTCATCCCCTTGTTGTAACTGCTCTTGAGTAATATTTGGTGGTTGGGATTGTGCCATAACTGGTGTACCCCAGCCAAACACAAGTAACAGACTGAGAAAAATACCAATTAATTTAATCATTTAGCTCTTTGTGGTGTGCAATCCAAAATTAATCATAGGGCATTGGTGATTGGTGATTGGTGATTAGAAAAAACCGATTACCGATTACCGATTACCAATTACCGATTACCGATTACCGATTACCGATTACCAATTACCGATTACCGATTACCGATTACCGATTACCGATTACCGATTACCGATTACCGATTACCGATTACCGATTACCCAGTCCTTCACAGCAAAGACAACTGTTGATTAGGCGGCTTGAATCCCAAATGCTTATATGCAGCGGTTGTTGCCAACCTACCACGGTGAGTCCGGCTTAAATAGCCAATCTGCATGAGGTAAGGTTCATATACTTCTTCAATTGTTTGGGTATCTTCACCTGTGGCGGCGGCGATTGTTTCTAACCCGACTGGGCCACCATTAAATTGTTCAATAATCACACTTAGCATCCGGCGGTCTGTCCAATCTAAACCGCAGGGATCTACTTGAAATAGATGCAGTGCTTCGGCGGCAACAGTTTCTGTAATTTCTCCTAATTTTTTTACCTCTGCATAATCACGGACTCGCTTTAGTAGGCGATTAGCAATACGTGGTGTGCCTCTAGCACGTCGGGCAATTTCGGCGGCACCATCTTCCCTAACGGGGGTTTGGAGAAATTGAGCGGTTCGCAGTACAATCTGGCTGAGTTCATCAACTTCATAAAATCGCAGTTTTTGAATTAAGCCGAAGCGATCGCGTAGTGGTGAAGTCAGGGCACCTGCACGAGTTGTTGCCCCCACTAGGGTAAATTGTACCAAGGGTATACTTCTAATGCGAGCGCTAGAACCCTTGCCCACAGTAATATCTAAGCGATAATCCTCCATCGCTGGATAGAGAATTTCTTCAGTCATGCGCGAGAGGCGATGAATTTCATCAACAAATAAAATATCTCCAGGTTTGAGGTTTACCAATAGCCCGACTATATCCCGTGGACGTTCTAGGGCTGGCGCACTGGTAATTTTATAGTTGACCCCCATCTCCGAGGCTAAAATCATCGCCATTGTGGTTTTACCCAACCCCGGTGGGCCATACAACAATAAATGATCCAGCACTTGACCCCTAGACTTAGCCGCTTTGATGGCAATATCCAGCACGTCCTTTAAGTCTTTTTGGCCAATATAATCAGCAAATCGCTGGGGACGAATACTATCTTCCTGCTTACCTTGTTCATCAATAGCGGCTTCGGGTTGCAGCATATTTTGCTGGGGGGGTGCTGTCACCGACTCTCGACGCTGTTTTGGTTGTCTGTCGGGATCTGGAGGCTGTTTTTTCGAGGAGATGATCGCCATAACTCAGCTATTGGGGTTTGGGTTTTGGGTTTTGGGGATTAGGGATTGGGGTTTGGAAAATTCTTCCCCAGTCTCCAGTCCCCCATTTACGCCGTAATCAGGAGAATAAGCAAGGATGAGAAAATTTTCGGCTGGAAACACGCAAGGCAATTTAGAATTTAAATTCTAGACAATTACCGGGAGTGCAAAATTTATTATGTTATCTAAAAGAATCTTACCGTGCTTGGATGTCAAGGCGGGCAGGGTTGTCAAAGGAGTTAACTTTGTCAACCTGAAAGATGCAGGCGATCCGGTAGAACTGGCTAAGGTCTATAACGAAGCCGGTGCTGATGAGTTAGTGTTTCTGGATATTACGGCGACTCATGAAGACCGAGACACGATTATTGATGTGGTGTACCGCACCGCAGAACAGGTCTTCATTCCCTTAACTGTGGGTGGTGGTATCCAATCCTTAGAAAATGTTAAAGGTTTGTTACGAGCCGGTGCAGACAAGGTTAGTATTAATTCTGCGGCAGTGCGCGAACCAGACTTGATTAATCAGGCAAGCGATCGCTTTGGTAATCAGTGTATAGTGATTGCAATTGATGCTAGACGAAGAGTTGATCCTAGTAACCCTGGTTGGGATGTGTATGTGCGCGGGGGTAGAAAAAATACTGGCATTGATGCCTTACTGTGGGCGCAGGAAGTAGAAAAGCGGGGGGCTGGAGAACTGTTAGTTACAAGTATGGATGCTGATGGTACTCAAGCAGGTTATGACCTGGAGTTAACAAAGGCGATCGCAGAATCTGTAGAAATTCCTGTTATTGCTTCTGGTGGTGCAGGTAATTGTGAACATATTCATGCTGCTTTGACAGAAGGCAAAGCAGAAGCGGCATTACTCGCATCCTTGTTACATTATGGGCAATTAAGCGTAGCGCAGATTAAAAACCATTTGCGCGATCGCTCTGTACCAGTAAGATTGCCCTTCTGAGCGAAGATGTGTCAACCTCCTACATATATCTCAGGTTAGACACAGTTTTCCAAAAGAGTGTTAATATAAGTTCACAAGTATTAAGTAATATTAAGAAATATGTTGATTCCTATTTTAGTTTTTGATGTGGCACTAGTGGCCTGGTCGTTGCACCTGATGGAAAAAGCCTACCAGCATAAAGAATTTTCTTTGATGTTGGCTGGTACATTGGTTGCTCTGGCAGCTGCGGCGATGTTAGTAGTATATTTCCTCATGGGGCATTGTATGACCTATTTGTTGCAAGTCTCCTAAGTGAGTACTCGCTGCCCAGGAGCAAAAAAAATATAGTTCAGATTTAATTAATAATGACTTGACAAACTAGCACTAATTAAGTAAATATTAAAGTATTATTGAACTGTAAGGGGTTATAGCGCAGTTGGTAGCGCACCTCAATGGCATTGAGGGGGTCAGCGGTTCGAATCCGCTTAGCTCCATTTATAAAATGACAATTAAGGATTGTTAGCGGGAGTTTAACTCTGCCGTTACAAAAAGCCGCAGTCACGCTGCTAGAAGCGATGAAAGCCTGATACAGAGAGTATTCTGCTAATTCTCAAGGGTATGGATTGTGCGATTACCTGCGGTAGTCCGAGTGCACATCGCCCCCGCAGCATCAGTTTATCATTGGGAACGGTATAATCTCTAAAGCTATTTGGCACAGCTTTTTTGTACGGCACAGCAGTGGTTTGAGGCTCCTAAATTTCAGAGGCTTCAATTGGTACAGGTTTCTGGTAGGTGGAAAGGATGTTGAAAACAGGTCATCAAGTCCTTAGCGTAAGTTTCGCAATGGATGCTTATTTCACCCCTACCTCGGCGGAGACTCTTGCGGATACTCTTATTGATGCCCTGAATGGATTTAAACCCTTTTATCGTTCAGGATAAAAAGGTTTATTTATTACTTGCTTAATCCGGAAAGTGTCAAAAGAGGGATAGGTCTTGTTGACATAAGTAGACCTATCTTTTTTTACCACAAAACGCTACACTCTTTGCCCTATAAGATTTTAAGGCTATGTTGTCGCCCCATCAGCCTCCAGGAACTTGAAGGGTTCTGCCGGCTCGAACTGCGCTGCCACGTTCCCGGCGAAGACTGTTCCGTTGGTTAGTGTGAGTTTCTTCGTCGATCTTCCCTCAGCGAAGTCGATGTCAGCTATATCTACCCAGAACACGTTCGGGCTGATCGTTGACTCGAAGTAGTAGCACTTGTTCTTGTGATCAGACACAGTTCGCCAGAGCGTAGATGAGATGTTGGGTTCGCCGCCTGGTACTGAGATTCCGCGAGGCACCGATACGTTGCGAATCACTGAAAAGGCGTTGGCTATGGCTTCTTCGGTGCTATCTGGATTGTCAGGAATGGCATTGATGTAGAACGAGGCTCGTACAAACCGATCTGCCGCGCGATTAGTGCCAGGAAGCATGATGAGACCACCAATCTGCTGCCAATAAGCGTTGAGGGCGAGTTGCTGATCGTAGGTCGGCGAGTTGGTCATGACCTGATAATTGCGATCATGATGAATCTTCAGCTCACCGCCGATATATTCAAAGATAGCGGAATCACCTGTAGGGTACGAAACTGCCAGGTGCACGGTGCCGGGGTGGCCGTCTGGCGTGGTTACCGCCACAACATAAAACGGCTCCTCGCTGAGTGAGTTCACGGCTTCTGCAACCGTTGCATAGTTGTCGAGCACGTATTGCGCCCAAGCTGAAACGCACAGAAGCGGATGTTTCTCAACCTTCGATGTCGGCGGGTACTCAGATTCCACGAGATACAGAAGGCTAGCTACCAAACCTTTCTCGTTTATACCGTCGCACGTACCGGCATCGGGTTCAAACCCGCTAGTTATAACGCTAATGCATTAGTAAATATAAGTTGTCTAATAGCAGGTATCGGACAATTAGCAAATATATCCCTTGTGTTCTAGCTTGACAATTACTTTGCTCACACTTTCTGTAACTGTTTCTAAGTCTGTAAAGCAGACAATTTCAGGATTAAGTGGTGCTTCATAGGGGTCGTCAATTCCTGTGAAATTTTGAATTTTGCCTGCTCTAGCTTTAGCATACAAACCTTTAACATCACGAGCTTCGCAGATTGCCAAAGGTGATTTAACATAGACTTCAAAAAAGTTAGTTGTATTCTGGCGAATTTCTTGGCGAATTTGCCGATAGGGACTGATAGCAGCTACTATGGCAATGATACCATTTCGACTTAGCAAGCCTGCCACAAAACCCAGTCTGCGAATATTAGTATCTCTGTCTTCTTTGCTAAAACCTAAGCCTTTTGATAAATGGGTGCGCACTATATCACCATCTAGCATTTCAACCCGACAATTTCTGCTTTGGAGAACAGTCATCACGCCTAAAGCGATGGTAGTTTTGCCTGCTCCACTCAACCCTGTAAACCACAGTGTCACACCTGAATGATTCAAGTTTTTTAATCTCCTTATGCCCTCTTTTTTACTCAGTTTATCTGCAATCTTCCTCTCTGTGTCTGGAGCCTCTGGAGATAAGATTTTAGGACTTACGCATTGACAAAAAATGGTAAATATGTTCATTGGTTTTATTCATTGAAAGTCCTATAAATTGTGCGTTAGGGAACGCACACTACGTGTAGGATGGGTAAACAGACGCATCGAAAAAGATTGTGCGTTAGGGAACGCACACTACGTGTAGGATGGGTAAACAGACGCATCGAAAAAGCCGGAAAAGAGGGTAAATTTATAAAGGAAAGTAAGTCCTAAGCTATAGCGTCTCGTATCGCCAGAGGTGAGGCTGCGCCAGCGCGGTAGCGTTGCGGAGCAAGATGAGGTAAGATTTCTACTTCCGGTCTTGAAGACTAGGGGAACTGGTGAGGGTCTGGTGCTAGTCTAATCAAGCTGGAAGCTACATATTGGGTAGGAAATTGAATAAATGCAAATAGCTCAGAAATGGTTGGCTGAGAAAACTAATCAGTCAGTGCTTTTATTGCTGGTTGGGGGGCTGCTGTTTCGAGCCGTGATTGCTTTCTGCTTTTACCCTACCTTTGATGAAGCTTATTACTATATTTACAGCCTGCATCTAGACTGGAGTTATTTTGATCATCCAGTGCTAGTGGCGCTGACAACTGGTTTTGGCCCGTGGTTGACTGGGGAAGTATCCCAATTTACGATTCGCTTAGGGGCGCTGATTTGTCACACGGGCAGCTTGATACTGTTGTATTTAACTAGCTTAAGACTATTTTCTGCTAAAGCTGCGCTTTTGACATTAGCGATCGCCACTATTTGTCCCATTTTTCAAATTGGCTTTGGCATCCTCAGCTTACCAGACAGTCCATTGATACTTTTTTGGTCAGCTAGTTTATATTGTGCCGTCGATGAATTTTTACCACAACCAGAGAATCAAAAACACAGTTTTTTATACCAACCCACTTACCGATTAGCCATCCTGAGTATTTTGGTGGGATTAGCCTGTTTGAGCAAATATCACGGGTTTATTCTCGGCTTTGGTTTAATCGGTTTTTGTTTAACGAGTCCACGCCATCGTGCTGCTCTTAACTCCCCTTGGGCATGGCTAGGACTAGGCTTATTTATCCTCACTATTTCCCCAATGTTGTTTTGGAATATACAACACGATTGGGTATCATTTCGGTTTCAGTCAGAGCGAGCAGTACCCAAGAGCGGCTACAATTTGCTAAGTGTCGCACTCACCTGTTTACTGGGAATAGCTTATATGTTCCCAACCATCGGCTTTCCCCTTTGGTGGGTGAGTATGCGATGGGCTACGCCCCGCCGTTGGCGATCGCTAATAACTCAAATAAAGCAACTTTTTTCGCAGAAATCACTCACCAAAAGCGGAGATTTAGACACTACCAAGCTATTAATTTTATGGGTATCTCTCCCCCTAATTTTAGGGTTTACACTTATGGGAGGATATCGGCAAATATTGCCAGCTTGGACAATGCCAGGATTTTGGGGGATAACTTTGCTATTAGGGCAACAAGCTATCATTTGGGAGCAGATGTCCCGGCGATGGGTGCGGCGATGGCTTTTAGGTTCGGCAATTATGGTTAGCAGCATATTACTTATTCTCTTGCTGCAAGTAACAACCGGAATCATCCAAAAGCCTGGACAATACGCCCTAATGGGAGGGTTTTTACCTCCCAAAGACGACCCCTCTACAGAACTAATTGATATTCAACAACTGCGGCGCGGCTTTGCTCAATCTCCTGTTCTCACTGCGGCTTTAAAAAAAGCTAGCTTTATCTTCACCAATCGCTATTACATAGGTGGGCCAATTGCCATGTCCCTAAAATCCATAGCGCAGATACCGATTACTTGCTTTGATATTGGCAATGATCAGGGTGTTAAAGATCAACGTGGTTTTGCTTTTTGGTCAAAAGCTGATCAATGGCTGGGAGAAGATGCGCTGTACATCACTACGGCCCCCTTTAATCTGAGAAAAGACTTGATGGCTAACTATCGAACTTACTTTAGTAGCCTAAATGAAATCGAAACAATCCCGATTCGCCGGGGTGGGGTAGTGATCAACAACATTTATGTCTATCAAGCTAAGACACTCCTCAAGCCTTATCCCCGATCTTACGGGATTTGAAAAGAATGCTCAATTGAAAGCTGCGATCAATCAATCTTCCACAATCTGAATTTCATCAAGTTGGTTAATTACCACATCCGCACCTCGGACATGATCTGACTTACCCACCCAAGTGATACCAATGCAGCCGGCGGCTTGAGCATGACGCGCCATTTGCATATCACCGACAGAATCACCTACCATTAATGTAGTCCCCGGTTCCACTTCCAAGGCTTGGCAAGCTTGTAAAAAGAGTATTGGATCTGGTTTACTTGGCCCCTCATCTACTCCCATTTCTAGTTGGATGTAATCGCTTAACTGGTGATTGGCAACAAATTTCTCCACTTCTTGAGTTGTGGCTGCTGAAAGAATGCCGAGTTTTAACCCTGCTGCTGAGAGAGACTTCAACACTTCTAAACTACCCACAAACAGCGGTGAGGGAGTTTTACCAATGAATTGTTCCGCTTCTGCTAAAGCTTGACGGGCGATTTTTAAGGACTCAAACCAGCCTCTACCAGTTTCGGCTATATATGCCGCTGCTGCTATTTCTGTTTCTCTGCGACTGGCTACGGAGATTAAACCGGCTGGATCTAGGCGATCGCTATTTATCCCAAAAGCCATTAACAACGGTTCCCCAATTCCGGGAATTTGGGCATCGATCATCCTAGCACCTCTTTGTCCAAGCGATCGCAAATAAACTTCTGAGTCTTCTAAAGTCCCATTTTTATCAAACAAAATCGCCTGGATATTAGAAAACGTGCTGTTTCTACATTTAATAGTTGCCAAAATATTTCACCCCACAAAGATCAATTTTAGATTTTAGATTTTGGATTGGGAATACTCATGATTAGACTAAGTAAGTAGGCGAAAAGAAATTAAAGTATGTTAAGCAAAGTAAAAACTATTGAAATTTCCTCGTCGTGAGGGCTTCAGCCATCTTTCGTAGGGCTAAAGCCCTCACTACCAACCTTGAATTATTTACGCCAACCTACTTAGTTCATCGATTTGAAACAGCCTATGCCAATGTGATATAAATCAATTCAAAATTCAAAATCCCTAAAAACTATTCTCCATAAAAAAAGAGGGAAAATCCCTCTTGATATAATGCTGTAATGCTGTTAGTTGCAGTTACCTGCAACTATAAATCTATTACTCTTCAATAGCTGCTGGAATCTCTTCTTCAGTTTCCGTTGCTGCTGGAATCTCTTCTTCAGTTTCCGTTGCTGCTGGAATCTCTTCTTCAAGTTCCATTGCTGAGGGGATATCTTCCTCAGCTAAAGCTTCCACAGCTTCTACCGGTGCAGCCGGCGCAGCAGTAGCACCCTGCTGTTTGGCTAGCAGCTGTTCCCGATACTTAGCTGCCATTTCTTCAGCCTTATCATAAACCAAATCACGGTTCTTAATCATATCACCGGGTTCGGGTTCTAGCTGTTTAGTAGACAGAGAAATCCGACCCCTTTCTGCATCCAAGTCAATGATCATGACTTTGACTTCATCATTGACATTGAACACGCTATGGGGTGTATCAATATGCTCGTGGGAAATTTCCGAGATGTGTAATAGTCCGCTGACGCCACCGATATCGATGAAGGCACCATAAGGCTTGATACCGCGAACAGTACCAATCACTACCTCGCCAACTTCCAAGCGGTTCATCTTGCGCTCAACCAGGGCCCGACGGTGGGAGAGAACTAGGCGGTTACGTTCTTCATCTACTTCTAGGAATTTCAATGGTAGTTCTTCACCTACCAATTCTTCTTTCGGTTTGCGAGTACTGATGTGAGAACCGGGGATAAAGCCGCGGAGTCCCTCAATTCGCACCAAAGCTCCACCACGATTAGTCGCAAACACGCCAGAACGGACAGTAGCATCTTCTGCTTGCAACTGCCGTACTCGCTCCCAAGCCCGCATATATTCAATCCGACGAATCGAGAGGGTTAGCTGACCATCTTCGTTTTCATCGGTGAGAATGAAAAATTCCCGTGTTTCGTTTGATTGTAAGACTTCTTCCGGGCTATCCACCCGGTTAATAGACATTTCTTGTATGGGTATATATGCTGCTGTTTTAGCACCAATGTCAATCAGAGCGCCGCGCGGCTCTATACTGAAGACAGTTCCTGGCACAATATCGCCAGGGCTAAAGTGATAATCGTATTTGTCAAGTAGAGCAGCGAAATCTTCGTGAGTAAATCCAATTTCTGTAGCGGTTAAGTTCTGATTGACCATGCTGATTCGTTCCTGGTTCTAGTCTCCGTAAAGGTTTTGCCACAACTCTCGATGTATTTGCAAGCGCTTCATATAGTAGTCTACACTTACATCCGTTTTTATCGTAGCGCAGAAAAGCTAGTATTATCACATATTAACTTCCAGATAGAAAATTATATCATAAATCAAAAAATTATTAATAGGTGATGGCTAAAAGGCAATATTGGAGGATCTTAAAAAATACACAAACGCGAATATCCGTTGCTACCATGCTCAGTAACAACGGATAGAAGGTTTATTTTTCCTTACCAGTCTGGTGTTGACCTACTTATCTTTTTTCTCAAAGCGAGGGGGTTCGCGAAATGCGATCGCAAAAAAGAGAACACCTATTGCCAAGGTCAAAATCAAGATGTATGCAACGCTTTCCATATTATAAGTTCCTATTTATCTAGCCAGCTATATTTAGTGTACCAAGCTTGGGGATTGGTAATTGGTAATTGGTAATTGGTAATTGGTAATTGGTAAAAACTATTACCCATTACCTATCACCCATTACCCATTACCTAAAAGTTAGAGAGCTTCCTTCCGGCGGCGGGTTGACTTGTCACCCACTTTCTGGAACAGACCCCACTCAACTTGTTCTTCTAGATCCGCCTCAACACCAGCAAACACATCTCGGTAGATTGTCCGAGAGCCATGCCAGAGGTGACCAAAGAAGAATAGCAGAGCAAATACAGCGTGTCCAAAGGTAAACCAACCTCTAGGACTGGTGCGGAATACACCATCAGAGTTCAAGGTTTCCCGGTCAAATTCAAAGATTTCACCGCCTTGAGCCTTACGAGCATATTTCTTGACGTCAGCTGGCTCTGTAAAGGTCTTGCCATTCAGATTACCACCGTAGAAGCTGACAGTAACACCAGACTGTTCAAAGCTATACTTGGATTCTGCTCGACGGAAAGGAATATCAGCGCGGATAACTCCATCTTTGTCGGTCAGAATTACTGGGAAGGTTTCAAAGAAGTTGGGCAGACGACGTACGGTCAACTCCCTTCCTTCAGAATCTTTGAAGACCGCGTGGCCTTGCCAAGACTGAGCAATGCCATCGCCCTTGTCCATAGCACCTGTGCGGAATAGACCGCCTTTAGCGGGGCTATTACCTACATAATCAAAGAAAGCAAGTTTTTCGGGGATTTGCGCCCAAGCTTGTTCAAGGGTAGCACCTTGAGCAACGCTAGTTTGGACGCGGCGCTCAATTTCCTGACGGAAGTAGCCCTGATCCCATTGATAACGGGTAGGCCCAAACAGTTCAATTGGGGTGGTAGCGTTACCGTACCACATAGTACCAGCTACGATAAAAGCGGCGAAGAAAACCGCAGCAATACTGCTAGAAAGTACTGTTTCAATGTTCCCCATCCGCAGGGCTTTGTAGAGCCGTTCGGGGGGACGAACTGTGAGGTGGAATAAACCAGCGATAATGCCAACAACACCAGCGGCAATGTGGTGAGCCACGACGCCACCAGGGTTAAATGGGTTAAACCCAGCTGGCCCCCACTCTGGAGCTACTGGCTGGATGCTGCCACCTACACCATAGGCGTCAGAAACCCACATTCCCGGACCAAATAGTCCGGTTAGGTGAAAAGCACCAAAGCCAAAACAGAGAAGACCGGATAAGAACAGGTGAATGCCAAACATTTTTGGCAAGTCTAGGGCAGGTTCACCGGTACGGGGGTCTCTAAAGATTTCCAAATCCCAGTAAACCCAGTGCCAAACGGCAGCTAGGAATAACAGACCAGAGAGAACAATGTGAGCTGCTGCAACGCCTTCAAATGACCAGAAACCAGGATCAGTAGCTGCTGCGCCAGTGACGCTCCAACCACCCCAAGATTCGGTGACGCCTAAACGTGACATGAAGGGCAAAACGAACATCCCTTGACGCCACATTGGGTTGAGAACTGGATCACTGGGGTTGTAGATAGCCAGTTCGTATAGTGCCATCGAACCGGCCCAGCCTGCCACCAAAGCAGTGTGCATCAAGTGTACAGAAATCAGCCGACCTGGATCGTTCAGAACGACTGTATGTACTCGGTACCAGGGTAGTCCCATTGACTACGCTCCTCCTCGATGAATGAATTTATGTTTACAAAGCAATTTTCTTACCTAGGTTCACCAAGGGCGGAATCCACCGCTTAGAGAACTTTCTGAGTTTTTGTTATTGCCAAGAGCCTGAGTTTTACCACAGCTTAGTCTTTCTTAATAAGTCAGACACTGTGGGTAGTTTGGCAATGGTTATCCGCTTTACATAGCTTTACCCTGTGAAGTGGCGATCGCCTTTGGCGGGCCGAGTGCCCATGGCCAATATTTAGTCCTAGCGGGTTCATAATGAAGACGTTTGGACTATAGGAGGTGCTAACTTTCAGGAAATCGCCTGTTGGGCGTCTACGCAATCACCAAGCAAAAATGAGAATGTTTTAAAAAGTGTAACTATTGATGGCACTGTTTGCAAGTGTTTGACACTCTCAGGTCTAAAGACACCCTCGATTCTTTAATCAACGAGCTAACTTGCTCCTGCTGGATTACTCCAACCGGAGTAGAGGTCAATTCTCCTAAAGCGTGAATGACCGTATCCCTACTGTACTCAATTATTTTTTTTAGATTTTAAGTCTTGTCAAAATTTAGCTTTCCTAAACTGCTACACCGTTAGGTATGACTACGCACTCAACCAATTTAGTTAAGTTTTTACGTTGTTTAGTTATACTTAGATTTTAGACTTATTCTAACCCTAATATTATCACATTCACCGAGAATTAGGCGACTAAAGTCGCATGAGTTGCTTATCTTTCAGCACTCTTCGTGTCTGAGCTTTACGCTTACTGAGTAATCCTGTAAATAGTTGCAACTAAGTAGCCTGTCGCCGGAATTTGCCCACCAATCTCCGTCACAGGTTAAATTTTTTGATTATTTTCTTATTTTTAATCATAAGTTTGAGGTATGGGGCAGATCAATCAATTCTAGTTCTCCCCTTCTCCCTTAAGTCGCCGAAAGAGTGCTGTTTGGAATCCCCACCCTAGCCAAGCTGGTGGGTGGGAAAATGTCAATGAACCATCAGTTGGATATTTTGCAACTGACACTTTGCCTCAGCTGCACCTAGGCGTTCTATTACCTGCTCGGCACTCATCAAACGCTTGAGTACTACTTGGCCAATGGCGTCACTAGTATTTACTGGTGTGATTGGCTTGACTTCTACGGTGACAATTGCATCTTCAACTCGATAAAGCCATAGCAATTCTTTGTCTTCCATTAGGCAAATATTCAGTTGCTGAATATCTGGTTGGCGTCGCCATGCGGTTATTTGCCATAGTCCATCAGATGCCCAGACTCTGCCAATTGCCCATCCCTCAGATAGAAAGAAATACTTCACTGTCTTGGTCTCACTTTTAGACTCTCAATTTGCGGTTCAGAACATGGCAGTCATCTTAGTCGCTGATGTATAAAAACGAGATGCGTAAGTAAAGCTATTTAGTTGCTCACCCAAGCAGCAGGCAAAACCCCTGCTTTATACTTCTTTAGCTACTATGCAAGGCTGACAAACCTATTGCCTGATAACTATGAATTTACGACAAATTTAGCCAATGTTGTAAATTTTAATTAAATAAAAACTTTTGTTTAATCAACTTAGTCCAAACTCTATATTTTTGTCATCAAGCTGGCTAAATTATCCGCAGTTTATTGCACTCCCCTATCTTAAATAAACTTAATTGTAAAGTTTAGTAACCGTAATCATATAGGACTAATATTTGATTTTTGAAAAAGCTCCGTACATCTGAAGGGTGGGAAAATCAAAGGTAGTGTGTCGGATAAACCATTCAAACATCCATTTTAAATGAGAGAATGTT
>NZ_JACJRJ010000048.1 GCF_014697195.1 Cylindrospermum sp. FACHB-282
TCAGAAAAGCAATCCCTAATGCTTTTGCAGATGGGATACAGGGGATTGTAGTTTCCCCAGTAAAGGTAACACTTTCAAAGTAAAAGATATTTGTCTATATTTTTTACAACTATCACTTCCCTTACACACACCGATCAAGTTCTTAGTCCCCTGGAGACGAGAAATTAAATCTGGCTGTTCTGCGGAAAAGTCACGGTAGATATCCAAGCCAATTGCTCTGGGTTGGTACTCTTCAAATCTGGCTAGGAGTTTATTGAGAGATTTGTCAGACAGGGAAGTTCCTTTCAAATACTCGCCATTTTGTCGTTGATTTGCCAAGTCTTGATCGTCAATTGTCACCACCAGCAAGCGCTGATCCATCCCCTCATCAGGGCGCGATCGCATCATTTGGTCAAAGGCTTTTAGTTCTCCACTTTGTAGCAGTCCCAAAAACCTCACCCCACAGATTAAGGCAGTCATCAACAGATTAGATAGCAAAGCTGCCTTAATGGGGTAGATGCGGGGCACTAGTCGACTAAGTGGTATTACGGTTGTACACCTTAGCTCCTCCCAAGTGAGTGGTATCTGCGCCGGATTTTGGCAAATCACTGGCAGCCAAGTAGCACAAGGAAATTTATCTTCAATCCCTTGCAACCTTTCCCGCCCTTGCCGCACCGCTTGATATAAACTTTCTCCACTAGCAAAACCTTGGAGAAAATACTTTAAGAACTCCTGGGCCACTTTATCTGGCACCGGTTCACGCATGACAATAATCTGAGGGATTTGTAAGTCACCTAGTTCTCGCGCCAACCCCAACCCATCACAAGAATTGAATATTGCTAGCTGCAAGCCACGTTCAATGGCTTTTCTGAGGGCATACTTTAACTCGCTGATTGTCAGGCTATCGGTTTTATTCAGGTATATCCGCCCAATTTCCCCATTTTCCTGACTGGAACTATGTCCGGCGAAGAACAGAATATCCCAATTTTTTGCCCAGAGGTGCTCTGTCAATTCTTGGCGCTTTGGTTCTACCACAAACTTGACATCTGCGTGATTACACTGCTGTAGTAAAGCTTGGTCAGCCTCGGTGTCAATCCCCTGACTATCACCCACAATTGCTAGAATATTTACCAATGGGTTGGGAGTACGTGGCTTGGGAATGCGATCGTAGCTTGGCGAAGACAAAGCCAGTTCAGCTTTGGGGTAACGTTCCAGCAAGTCCCAGAGATGCCAAGGTAATCGTTGCAATTGGCTATTTTCTGTTTGTACTATCACCCTGACTTCTTCTGAGGGCGATAATCGTTCCAGCCATTTCTCCTTTAGGGGACGAAACGCCTCTGCTTGGAGCCAGTGGTTGATCTGTGCCCGTAAAATACCAGCAGTGTGCTCACAATTTTGTGTCGTGGACACATTCGTTACCTGGTCATTGTCAGCATGTAGGCGATAACGGTTGCCCAACTGTCGATAACTAGACTGCCAATGGCTATAGTACAAAGGCATTTCCGGTGATGGAGGTAGCTTCCCCGATATTTCTGTTGAGGGATGCTCGCGTTCTTCGCCAATCTGGAGAGTAACTGTAAACCCCTGCTCAAAACTACCCTCTCCGAATTTCAGAACCACTAACTTACCCATGACTCAGCTATTGCGTCTTCAATTTGTTAGGACTGATAATTACCCATTACTGACAGAGTTATGCAAATCTACTGGCTTTAAATCATGAAATGTTCTATCACACTATGATCGTTTAATGAAATTGTCACGCTAAATTGCTCTTTGGCTTCCCCTGTCAACTTCAACTGTATATAATCATCGGATTCTCTGGCAACAACTGTCCGAACCACAGAGCCTGATCCGTCTAGAACAGTAAATTTTAATCCCTGTGGCAGGTGTATTTGATTACCTGTAGGCCACAAATTGAGGAGAATACCAGTTTGTTGGTTAACTTCGGGACTGATTTCTACCTTTAAGATAACAGGCTGATTATAGCTTTTGAGTCCCCAATCAATCAATTTTGCCCTGTTGGGGGTATTTTTTTCAACAGTCGCGCGCCAGCGAAAGGCATAGGCTGGGATGATATCCGGCATATCCCACAAGGATTCAACAGTTTGCCAGCCCTGGTCAAATATACCAGCAAACCACTGGCTTAGATTCACCAATTGCTTCTGTTGTGTCGATTGTTTGTTTAAAGCAGCACAAGGTTGCAGTTGATTTAAATGTAGTTTTTCCGTAGCAACACTAGGCACAAAACTCAGTTGCTCTATGTGCTCGATTAAGGCTTCGAGGGGTTGCAGTTGACTTAAAGGTAGTTCTTCAGTGGCAACATTAGGAACAAAACCCATTAGTCTTGCCTCTTGGCACGATTCGTCAATTTGTACTACCACATAACCCACCCGTTCTTCCCATGTCTCTGGGGGAATGGAGCATATAGGCTGATTTACAAGCATAGGACGACACTCCAGGCGTCCAACGGAGGGTAACTCCAAGTCAGCCACATTTGCACAGAAGCGCATAAAGCGGTTCCAACTGTCACTGACTTCGAGATTAGTAGGAATGTCCATCATTTGCATATAGTCATTCACCACCCATACAGCCAGTGTATTGAGCCTGACTTGCTCTGCTTTTTCAGAATTAGGCTGTTGGTTAGCAAACTCCTGAGCAGTTTTGATAGCTCTTTGGGTAATTGGCAAGGTTAAAGCAAAATCTTCTAGCTGATGGGTGGTGTTATTCATAGTTCAATTCCGATCCGAGTCATCTATGCTGCTATATAAATATCGCTCGCATTAACTAAATTTATGCCAAAAATTGACATTTTCCCCAGGGCAAAAAAGCTGGAGGGTGGGGATTCATTAAAGTTATCCAAAATTGTTTGTTCTCAACCCCAGGGAGTAAGCCCATTCC
Organism: Cylindrospermum sp. FACHB-282; assembly: GCF_014697195.1. GTDB lineage: Bacteria > Cyanobacteriota > Cyanobacteriia > Cyanobacteriales > Nostocaceae > Cylindrospermum. The sequence goes on from NZ_JACJRJ010000048.1 coordinate 2,878, forward strand.
TAGAAGGGATGGGTTTAAAGCCAATTGCCAATTAGTACATAGGCAGCCCAAAAGCCTGGTTTGTTATAGTTGGGATGTTTGAGCAGTTTGATTTGGGCAAGACGGAGAGCTTCGGCTTTGGTCATATTGCTGCCTTTGAGTTGTCGATAGAATTCACCTACAAACAAGGCTGTCGATTCATCATCAATTTGCCATAGGGATGCTACAGTACTGTGGGCCCCCGCTCTGATTGCTGCCCCTGCTAGACCAAGGGCAGCACGGTTATCTCCGGCGGCTGTTTGACAGGCACTCAAGACTAATAATTCTATTCTGGTTTGATTTTGACTGCCTAAAAGAAGCTCGAAATCTTTGACTTTGATTGGACGGTCGGCGGTTAAAATAAAAGTGTTCTCAGCACGGGAACTAAATTCACCGTGGGTTGCTAAATGCACGACGTTGAATTGAGTAGCATTAATTTGCCTCTCTAGTGCCCCACGAGTGAATTTTTCATCCACTAAACTGGTTGTGGAAACTCCTGATTGGGCAATGAGTTTGAGTTCAGATTTGATGGCAGGCAAGGGGGCAAACTTGGGAAACTCTGGTGGGGGCTGAGTTAACCCAGCGGTTAGGGCGTTTAGCAGTTGTGGTACTAGTGGTTTAGGATTGAGGAGTTGCAATCCCATGCTGAGGGCGATCGCATATTTTTCAACTAAGAATTTTTTGCCATCATAGAGGGATGCCATTGGTAAATTGCGTAATGGCCCATCTAGCACAAACACCAGAGTTTTCACCCCCCTGGCTTGCAATTCTAAGTCGATGGGTTGGAGCAGCCAGTTATAAACTTTTTGTGACTGGATTTTAATGTCATTAAGGGCAGAGGGGCTAACAAGATTTTTTCGCAGTTGTAACAGGATTTTTTCTACATCTGCTTGGGAAATTTTGGTAATGTAATTCCGCAGGGGTTTGTGGGGAATTTTGACAATTACCTGAATCTCTTGAGGAAGAATAATTGGATAAAGGATTGCAGCAGTGGGATTATCTTTGTCTACCAATTGATCGAGGGCTACCTTCTGACCTTGTAGGCAAGCTTCCCGGAAAAAATTGTCTAATTCTGCCAATTGTAGGGCTTCAATCCGCTCTCTTGCTTTCTCTAAGATGATTTCGTCCTGTTTTCCTTCTAGGGATTGCAACAGTAACTCTACGGACTCTCGATATACTGGTTCTACTGTATCCCGGAAGTTAAATTGCACCTCTGGATTAACTGCTACCAGGTCACTGCGGAGAGATTGGAGGGTTTCCACCGCTACATCATAGGCGGCGATCGCACCCGTGAAGTCTTTTTGCGCCCGCAGCAATCTACCTAACTGCCACTCTAAGCGATAGGCAATCTCTGGTGCATTGCTGAACTGAGCCAGGGTTAATCCTTGCCGGGTGAGATTTTGGGCGTATGTAATCTGTCCAGTTTTCTCGTACAAGCCCCCCAGACTTTCCAGAGTATAAGCCTCTGCCTGCTTGTCACCCAAACTCTGGGCTTGCTGGTTGGCTCTGGCAAGTAATAAGGCTAAGTCTTTAGTAGTCAATACTGAGTGAGAACCTTTATTTCCCATTTTCGACTCAGCAGCGATCGCTTTCATCACACTTTCGGCAAAGTTGATGTGAGCATAAATAGTGCTACGGCTGGGGGGGAGTTGATCGAGTTGGGAACGAATTAAGGGAAATAAAGTTTGAGCATCTACCAATTGTTGAGTCTGAATCAGTAGGCTGAGGTGATTTAGTTGTGCTTGAACCTTTGTTAATCGTGAAGGAGATACTGCGACTGCTTGTTGATAGTATTTGATTGCCTGATCTGTTTGTTGTAAAGTCCGGGTGTGGTTTCCTAAGCTGAAAAGACTGGCTCCAATATCTACCGGGGATGACAAGCGTTGAGCAATTGCTAGACTTTCCTCTAATGCCTTAATGGACTCTTCTGGCTTGCCCACTAACAAGAGCATATCACCGAGAGCTCGGCACCCTATGGCCTTTTCTAGAGAATCTGGTTGAGATTGTAATGTCTGATTTACAAGTTTTAGTTTTTCTAGAGCCCGATTGTAAAATCCCTGCGATCGCCAGGCCTGAGCTTGATTGATCTGAACTCGCACCACACCGCTTTTATTTTTTGCTTGTTTATAAATCTCTTCTGTCTGCTTCCAAGTTGCTAAAGCTACTTCTGGCTGTCCCATTGTCAGTTGCAGACGACCTTGGATATCGAGTGATTGGGCCAATACTGGCAAATTTTGGCTTTTATCCTGTCCTTTGAGCAACTTTAAGCTATTTTCAATTGCTTGCTTTGCCTCAGTCCACGCACCGAGTTGCTGGTAAGCCAAGGAAAGATTGCTCAGACTGGTAGCAAGTCTGAGGATATCGCCCTGCTGTTGATATTCCTCAACTGCCTGCTTTAACACTTGTACTGCTTGAGCAAACCTTCCAGATTGATATAACACTTTACCCTGTTGCAGTAAAGAGGCAGGAGCAGACTCTGGAATGGAGGAATTAATATTGTTGATTGCCAGTTGGTATGAGGTATTGATTCTAGGAACGCTTGCTAGTACGGGTGAACTAAGGATGCACAGCAAAGCCGTTATAAAGTATAAAAACAAACGTATTGCTTTTTGCCTTTTAACTTTGACAAAATTGGAGACAGAAAGCCTAGTTACTGTATTTATGAGCATGGCAAGAAGTACCTGACCAGGAGATTTTACCCAATTGGGGACTGGGGACTCTTTACTGGGTAAGAGTTTGACTAATGACCAATGACCTGTTTGACCAATGACTAATGACCTGTTTGACCAATAATCTTCATAAATAGCCCTCAGCTTCAGCAAATTTACGCAAGCGTGGGAGACATTGGCGCTGATAAAAACTGCTTAATGTGGGAATTGGCAGATTGAATTCCGCAGACAATTCTTTCCAGCTAACTTCCGGGGGTAGACGCTTCAAAATTAACACCTGACAATTTACGTCAGGATGCCCTTTAATATAAGTAGCGCGCAGTTCTCCATCCGGGTCTGTGCTTGCCCAAATTTCCAAGTTTTCCAGTATGGGAGGTGCTTGGGGAGGAGCCACTAAATTGTCTTCAGGGTGAATGATGTCATTTTTATCACCTTGACGGATTTTGATAGAGACTGTTGTGGCCTGTTCATGGTGCTGGGCAATGTAAAAGTCTTGCAATCTACGTTTGAGATAAGCATTCAGCCAGGTAATGATAGTGCCATAAGCGGGGTCATAGGTTTGACCTGTCAGACCGTCACAAACATTGCGGCAAAAATACAACCAAGTTTGTTGGACGGCGTCTTGATAATAGGGAGTACTTTCCCTCCAGAGCCTATTGGCAGTCAAGCGAATAATTTGCGTGAGCAGCTTTTGACGCTGAGGGCTTCCTGGTGGGTATCCACAGGCTTGGGTAACTAAACAGCGTAGCTGTTCATCGAATTCAAGCATAACAATCTTGGCGAAAAAGGCAAGAATATCTTAAGTATTACGGATAAAAATGTTCTAGAGAATTTTCCTTGATGATTACTTTGTTTATTTTAGAAATTTTTTCCATGAGAAAATTTTTATACATCTATGGGGAAAGCACAACGATGAGTGGAGACTTGCTCCGGGTATAAATGTGCTTCCCCACCTATCTACAGTCCCAGCCAAGAGATCAGGTTTTCCCACCAGGAATTAGCCTGATAAGGAGTGGTTAACTTCATTTTTTGGCGAATGTCTTGAATTTTCCAGTTGGTTAACTTGGCCAGGGTTTGGGCCTCTTGTTCAAAGCGTTGGGGCAAAGACCGCTTGTATTCTCTGCCTGCTTGACACTTAAGTGTGCCTGTAAACGGATGTTGTAAGATGTAACGTCCTTGGAAAGATTCGCGGTTGGCTGTTTCTTGGAACATCGGGTCTTCAGGGAATTTGTCACGGGTATAGCGGACGTGTAGACGGGTGATGAAGACATTGCTTGTTGGCAAGGGACGAGGAAAGCCAGGAGGTGCTGAACTATCCCATGTAGGATTATTATCCTGCCAAAATACACCGGCTTGTTTGAGTTCCTCTGGAGTCAGGGGTTCGGCAGAACAGGGATCGCAACTACTCATATCCCAGGCATATTCGACAAAACCAACTTTCCGGTCTTCTTTAACGTAGGAGTTTTGGAACAGGGATTTATAAAATTCGCCAAATTCATTTTTGACAAATATGGGAATATTGGCGTTGGAGGGAATTTTGACTGTTCGGTAGTTGGTGATTTCTGAGAATCCCTTGGGGGATAAAATGTAGACAATCAGGTCTTGCTCAGTGGTGGCGTTAATCATCCCCAAACGAATGGGCAGCATGAACTTGGGTGATTTGTAGGAAATTTGCAGTGGACGCAAGAGTTGATAGCCGGATGCCTCGAATTTATCTAAGTTGACTTTGGCAACAAAGAATTTCATTGAGGAACGAATGTAGGGTTTCAGTAACTGTTTCGCTCCTTTGGGAATTTTGTAGCCATTGCGGTTGAGCCAAGTTTCTAGTCCACCAGATTCTTTGGCGCTGAGAATCAAAATATCGTATTCACCAACGTTGAAACGGGCCTCAATTGTGACGCCTAAACTGCGATCGCCTCTCTGCTTGGTCTCAGATAAACGGCTTGCTCCTAAGTTAGGTGCTGCTGAGGGCATTACATTTTCGTAAGCTGTGGCACAGGGGTCAGAGTCGAAATATTCTACCAATCGGGGGGCGCTAAAAGCATCCAGACGCTCGATAATCTTGGGTTCGGCAACACGAACTTGCTCTTTTTGCAACACTGTTGGCACTGGTATGACGATCGCAAAATCTTTGGCTGGGCCTTGAAAGTCGTTGGCCATGGTGAGCACGGTGCGATCGCCTGATCGCGCCATCACCACCTGAGAAGTCTTGTTATATAGCTTGGCATCGGCTTTGGCCACATAAAATCCACAAAATGCCCAAGCTGCGGGGGCAAAGCACAGAACTGCTACAAATACCACCAGTAATGAGGCTAAAAATCGAAAATGTTTCATTTTTTTATTTTTCGATGATATTGAGTTAAGACTCAGGAGTTATCAAAACTTCTCCCATTACCTGATTACTTTCTTCCTTTATCCAAGAAAATCGTGGACTTAGCCAGAGAGTATCTAGGAGAATGGTTAAGGGAGCTAGGGCAAACAGCGCCCAGAAAACTGCGGTAGAGAGAAAAAAATAATTCCGCAAAATAAAAGTCAATATGGCGATAGATACTGCCCAAGTGATCCGCCCAATTCGGGCATTGGGAATTGACCGGGGATCAGTCACCATAAATAGGGCAAATAGCAGCAAAGACCCACTCATCAAGCGATGCCAGTATACATCCCAAGTCCACCCTAGCCAGAGATTACGCACCGCTTCCAGCAAGGAGTAAGCGCCTAAAAAAGCTGCTGTGGTGTCCCAACGACCAACCCGTTGCAAAATCAGTCCGCCAGTTCCAGCAAATAGCAGCCCATACCACCATTGTTCACCCCACTGTCCTGGGGAAACCCAAGCATCGTTTGTGAGTACTAAGGCGGAAATGATGCCAAAATTGGCAGGATTAAAGAAATGCTTTTCACCAACTTGGAAAATAAATTTGCTGGCGATCGCCATTACTGCGGCTATTGCCATTGTCGTCCAGTGGTCTGCCCGCAATAATAAGCTGAGTCCCAGAGAGGTAATTAAGGGACTGCGAATATTGAGCTTTGGTTCTTTGGTGACTAATGACAATAGCCATTGGGTGATTAGACAAGTGGCGATCGCCACCCCAATCAATTCTGGTCTCAGTGTCCAGTCTCTTGTACCAATCCCCAAAACCAAAAACAAACTGAGAAAAAGAATTTGATAGTCTCGTATATCTTTAAGCAACACTACCCCTTAAGTCGGGGATTCCCCCTAGACGTCTCATCAATTTAAATGAGTGGGAGTTCAAATCATGTTGCTGTTACAAATTTTGTTACAAACTGAGAGTTTGGCTAATCAAAAACTGTCTTAAAATTGGTTATCCTATCCTTAAGTCTGCTGTCTACACTCATGGCAGCAGGATTAAAAGCTAGGCCCAGATAAAAGATGCAACTAGCACCCCTGTTCCCGATTATTTACCGTCTTCTCCAACCGAGTTTTCCTAACTGCCTTTGGGGTGGGGATGGGAATAAAAAAGCGATCGCTTTAACCTTTGATGATGGCCCCCATCCGCAATACACACCGCAGGTTTTGGCAGTTTTAGACCGTTACCAGATTCCCGCTAGTTTCTTTTGGTTGGGTGCTTGTGTCAACCGTTCTCCAGAAATTGCTGCCTCTGTTTGCGATCGCGGACACTGGATTGGCTTGCATGGTTATGATCATCGTTCTTTTCCCATGCTTTCCCCCACTGACCTAAAAGACAGTTTAGAAAAAACCCAAGCCGCTATTTATCACGCTTGCAACATCCAACCTGAACAAGTGCGCGATGTTCGACCCCCCAATGGTTTATTCACTCCCGCTACTTTAAAATTATTGCTTCAGTGGAATTACAGAGCAGTAATGTGGAGCGTTGTACCGGAAGATTGGGTGCGTCCAGGGGTGACAACTGTAGTCCAGCGAGTACTTCAGCAGGTGAAAAACGGCTCCTTAATTGTCTTGCATGATGGTGTTTGCGGTGGAGAGGATGTTGCCGCTACTATCGAAATACTCATTCCTCAACTATTGCGACAAGGCTATCATTTTGTGACGGTTGATGCTTTGTGGACACAAATTCCAATTAATTTGGTTTGAGTAGTAGATAAAATAATTGCCCGTTACTAACTGTTACCCCTGCGCGATCGCCTGCTAATGTGCCAGTACCTAAAAAGTAATCTACTCTACCTGCACCTTTAATTGCACCCCCCGCATCTTGGTCAAGAACAAAACGGCTAATGGTGCGATGTTCTATTTTATTGGCATTATTGGCAAAGGGAATAGCAGCGCGAATTAAGGCTAAAGCACCAGGAGGCATGAGGGATTTATCTGTAGCAATTGAACGTTCTGCTGTTAAGGGTACGTTGATTGAACCTGTTGCTGGTGTACCGTGGTTTTCTTGAAAAAATACAAAACTGCGATCGCGGGGGATATAAATATTTAAGTCTTGAGGATGTTTGTGGAAATAGTCGAGAATCATGGGCATAGTCACACCTGTTGAGGGTAATTTGCCATCATTTATCAGTTCTCGACCAATGCTTTTATAATCATAAGCGATATTACCCGCATAACCGATGGTTGTTTGAGTGCCATCAGTTAGCTGAAGTCGCGCTGAACCTTGAATTTGCGCTTGATATGGTTCTAGGCGATCGCGAAACCAAAACAATTCTAGCCCCCGCAGTTTACCTTTTGCACCTTGCAAACCATCTGCACCTTCTAACTCTAAACGCGGGGGATGAGGCTTAGTCCAGGAATTTAAATCAGGGGGTAATCGATAAACAGGATAACGATACTCTGCTGTAGGAGTCCGACTTGCAGCATACATCGGTTCATAGTAAGCGGTAAATAAAACAGTTCCTTGACTATCCTTACCAACTGACTGATAAAAGACAAATTCTTTTTCTATCGCTGCGTGAAGTGCTGCTGAGGAATTAGTTGTGAGTAGTAGTTCGCGAAATCTTTGTAAACTTTTGAAAACGCGATCGCGAGTAATTCCCACCACGGGATACCTTTGATAAACAGCCACAGCGCCAGATGTTTGCAAGTATCCCAAACTGCGATCTATAGCCGTCAACAATGCCTTTTTGTCGGCAATTTGACTATTTTCACCCTCATAAATTACCTGATCCAAACAAGAGGGATCATCTTGACAACAAGTAACTGATGCTCTTTGTAAAAGTACTGGACGTAAAGATGTTTTTTGCTGTTGTGTGGTAAAGTCAACTGGTAAATTCCACTTCTTTAGCTGACATTCTGGCAGACTGAGTTGCGGTTTTCCCATTGGTTGAATCCGCACCAGAAAAATCAACAAAACTATCGGTAGGCTGATAGTGATGGCAATGAATATCTTTTTCATCCAAAAAATCAAAATTTTCAATCAATTTTAAATTCAACAATTAAAACCTTCTCCCCAACTACCAATGACCAATGACCAATGACCAATGACCAATGACCAATGACCAATGACCAATGACCCATTCTATTCATTCATATTACGGTAAGTAGCGACTGCTGAAGGCGATATCCGATTCAAGTAACGGAAAATCCAGTATTTAAAAATTGTATCTAAAATCACGGGAAATGTCGCAATAAACAAGAAGATAAAATCTCTATTTGCTGGTAATCCCCAATGATGCGATATCCCTTCAAGAACTACTTCCCAGCCATGAGGGGAGTGAAAACCAACAAAGACATCAGTAAACAAAATGATAATAAATGCTTTGGCACTATCACTCAAACCATAAACAATATGATCAAAGAAATCTTTTAGCACCACAATAGAAGAATTGCTAATTAGCAAAAGCCAGATGAACGCCCCAACAGAAAAAATATCTGCAAACACATTTTTAATAGCATTGGCGCTTTCTTTGCTAAATTCTTCAGCCACCTCCCGCGCTTTCTCTTTCATCTTGGTTTCTGCTTCTTCATTAGAAAGAGGTGGTGCATTGCTAATGAGGTTTTCAAACTTGATTCTCTCTTCAAACCTTTGCAGTTGTTCAAGTGCTTCTTCTTCCATCTCAAAATTGAGAAATACTTGCACTGTCTCTGAACTTCTCAAACGATCAACTAGCGGACCTACCACCAAAAATTTTGATAGCTGATGAGTTAGCAGTGGTACTATAATTAGTAGGAGAATAAATCTGATAGATATAATTGTTCTTTTTTGGTTCTGACGAAAACTTTTAACAACATCTTGCTCAGAGTTGGGATCTAATTCTACTTGTAGACGATTGATGGTACTTAAAATCGAACGGGGTAATATACCAGTTGTATCAGCTTTTCTCTGTGGTTTTTTATCAAGATTTTGAGCGGGTAAGTTGGGGGATATTGGTTGAGCAATTGCTGAATCAATGGATGTAGTAGAAGCTTGATTAACTAAACTTGAAGAAGTTGTTTCCAGATTAAAGGTAGTATATTTTGATATAACTTGATCAATGAATTTTAGCTTTTCTAAAATTGAGGAACGACTGGGATATTCGATATCTGCTTTATCAGCAGCTTTTTGATGACTTTCATCTGAAAACCAACGACTAGCTTTAAACTCTGTCAGCCGCATTCTGGCATTTTTTATCAGTTTTTTGAGGTCTGACTCAAAATAATCCATCACACTACTGCTATAGATAGCAGATTCACAGTCTATTGGATTACCGTTAAAATGCTTATTTTCGATTTCCTTAATTTTTAATGCCGCTTGGTAAGCTTCATCTAAAGCACGTTCTGGTGTCCTTAAATACCATCGGTAAGCAGCCAGTAAGAATGGGTAAATTTTTTGGCTAAATACAGAGTTTTTCATCGTAAACAATCATCCAGCATTTTTTGGTGATTCTTAAACTTAAGTTAGCGCACGAGGTATACTAACAAATCTACAAGGAGACTGTTTGTGGTTTCTCATTCTGTTTGGATTATTGGCACTAGTCGCACTGGTAAGACCACTTGCTTGGTAGAGCAGTTTTGTCGCTGGGTGCAAGGTGATAGCCAAGATATCGAATCATTTTATACTAAAAATCAAGGGCAAAAGAAAACAGATAGCACTCCAAAACCTTTGTATCTTCGACAAACAGAACCAGGAGTTTTAGTCTTAGCGGCTAATGATGATAATCGCCGAGAATTCAGTGATGCGATTGTTACAAAAACTGTAGGTAAATATCCAATTCGTGCCAAAACACCACTAGGTTTTTTTCAGGATGAGGTGATTTTATTTTGGCCGTTGCTGATTCAGTCATTGCAGCTAAAAGGACAATTTCCGGTAAGATTACGCCCAGAAACTGAGCAGGAATTGGCGACAAAACTCTGGCGTTCTCAGTTAGACGAAGAAACTTTGCGTCGTGCGGGAGTGAATGAGTACCGCTTGGTGCGTCGCATCTTGGACTTATGGCAATTAGCGGCTTACAGTGGTACACCATCTGAAGATATTGCCCAGATTTTGCAAAGTGGCTTACAGGAGAATGCCATAAATTTAGAACCAGAATTTTTGGTGTCTTTGTTGCTAGATTGGCGTAACTGGTGTTTAGAGAGGGGGTTACTGACTTATGGAATGATTACCGAACTCTACAGCCAGCACTTATTAACTAATTGCCAATATCAGCAGCGTCTAGTGCAACGTTATCAGGCGGTGCTAGCGGATGATGTTGATGATTATCCTGCTATAGCCTATCACTTGTTTAAGTTTTTGTTAGATCAAGGTGCTGTAGGAGCGTTTAGTTATAATCCCGATGGTGCAGTACGTTTGGGATTGGGAGCAGATCCCAATTATTTGCAAGGGTTAGCAGGGCTTTGTCAGGTAGAAAATTTAACTGGGCCGCCGCTAGATAGTTTGGCTGTTCAACTTGTAACACCAATACTTGAATTAATTATACAACCGATAGAAATATTGAGTTTGCCAGAGTCTGTGCAGTTAATTCAAACTACCTCTCGCGCTCAATTATTGCGGGATACAGCAGAGGTAATCATTAATGCCATCAAGTCTGGGCAAGCAGAGCCGGAGGAAGTAGCGATTATTGCCCCTGGGTTAGATGCGATCGCACGTTATACCCTCATAGAAATCCTGACCAAGCAAAATATTCAGGTAGAACCGCTTAATGACCAACGTCCCCTAATTAGTGTACCCGTAGTTCGCGCTTTACTCACCTTGATCTCCCTAGTTTATCCTGGCTTGGGGCGGTTAGTAGATCGGGATGCTGTAGCTGAGATGTTAGTTGTCTTGAGTCGGAGACAACAACCACCAGAAAACTCCTCAGAACTGAAAACGAGGCAACCAGCATGGACTACAGATATTGATCCTGTACGCGCTGGGTTAATTGCCGATTACTGCTTTGTACCCCATCCCGATCACCCTAACTTGTTACCAGTCAAAGCCTTTGAGCGCTGGGATAGGATCGGCTATGCTGCCACCACAGCCTATCATCGGATATTGCAGTGGTTAGAAAAACAGCGATTTACTGAAAGCAACCCTACAGAAACGCGCCTCCCCAGCCCGATTTACCTGTTATACCTGGCAATTGTGCACTTTCTGTGTAGCGAACGTCATCCTGCCTACGACCAACTGGCAGTACTGCGGGAATTACTAGAAACCGCCCAACACTACTGGGAAATTGATACCAGACTCAGACAAATTGATCTAGTAGAGACAACAGATCATGCCACCATTGCCGAATTTATTCAACTGCTGCGGCGTGGTACTATCACCGCTAACCCTTATCCCCTGCGTTCCATCGGCCCAGCCTCTAAGGCTGTCACCTTAGCCACAATCTTTCAATATCGCTCTAGTAGACGATTTCACCGTTGGCATTTCTGGCTTGATGCTGGTTCACCTCTGTGGGCAAAAGGTGGTGCGGCTACTCTGTTTGGTGCCAACTTGTTTCTGCAAGAAAGGCTAGGAGAGCCTTGGACAGCAGAAGATGAAGCATTAGCCGAACAACAACGATTGCGGAGGATTTTAGCCGATTTACTTGCCCGTGTATCCCAGAAAGTTTATTTGTGTCACAGCGATTTAGCCGTGAATGGACAAGAACAACTAGGGCCGCTTTTACCCTTGGTAAGTGCCTGTGTTGCAGATATTCCGGTGGCTAGTGTTAGTAGCTGTAAGTAAGTATGCCAAAAGGAATCAAACTATATTAAGTAAAGTAACAAATGTTGAAATTAGCTCCTAGGGAGGGCTAAAGCCCTCCCTATCTCCTGTACTCGCCCTAGGCGGTAAGCGCAGCTATGCCCCCTTCTCTTGACAAAGTAGGGCACAGAGCCGCTTACTACAAACCTTTAATTATTTACATTGCTCTACTTAGGCTGAAAATTTGCGTTTTTGTTTTTTTACCAAAAATTTACATAAGATTAATTTTTTTGGTCTGTATTAATTACATTATCTAAGTATAATAATGAAAGTTTTCAGCAGTTTACATTTGAAGAAACTACATTGTACAGAGGTTGCACAAACAGCCTCTAGATATGTTTAAATTTTCCCACTATAGTTCCTTCTACTTAAATGTGCTGTAACTTAAAACATCTGAGAATCAAGGCAAACATTGGGTAAGTTATGTATGTAACTAATACTTAATGACGAGTTAATTGTACCAAAGCTCTTTTTAACTAAGTAGATATCTCTGCGGCTCACTTCTAGATGCTTTTTGAGCAAAATCAACATGAATAACCTCAGCTCACTGAAATTCTTCAAACATGAGCCGTTCTGGCTTTTGAGCATTGCTGCTGCCTTAGAGGCAATTTGCATCACTTTAGTTTGGCGTGCTGATGATTCTGGTCATTTGGCGATGAATATTCTGTTTTTGTGCGCCACAGGTAGCCTGCTGTGGGACAAACGCCATAAACTGACTTTTGAGACGGGAGTCTTGCCCAGCATTGTGGGTATAGTACTGATTGGTTGGGTGCTATGGCAAAGTGCTACTTTGAATGTGGATCATACTCTTCGTCTACTATCATTCACTTCTGCCCTTGGCGTCAGCTTGCTGGCTTCTGGTTTTAAAGGATTAAAGCAATATTGGGAGGAACTGATAATCCTGTTTTTCCTGGGCGTACCAAGTGTAGTGGCTAAACTCTTGTTTGATCTTTCGCCCTTGACTGCCAGATTTTCAGGTTTGATTTTGTGGTATTTGGGTTTTGATGTTTCCGTGACTGGCATCAGCGTCCATCTGCCAAAAGGAAGCATCAAGGTTGTTTATGAATGTTCTGGCATCGATATTATTACTTATATCTTGGGAATAGCCGTAATTGCCCTGGTGATGTTTCCTATTGCCCGCAGCAAGCGACTTCTGGTGGCGATTTTCGGCATTATCCTGGGATTTTTTATCAATGCGGTTCGAGTTGCCATGTTGGCACTAATGGCAGGAGCAAATCATGCTGCCTTTGATGACTGGCATGGGGGAAAGGCTTCCTATTCATTTGCTCTCATAGCTATCCTAATTTTTGGGGCTGTTTATATGTTTCTGCTATGGCAAGAAGAACAGCAAGCCAAGAATATTCAGAAGCCTGAAGAAGTTTAGGTGCCATCTGTGTTGAGTTGACTGAAGAGGCAGGGGACAGGGAGCTTTCTAGCAGGGGGAGAGTTTTCAGATTTTTGCACAGAAGCAGAAATCATAACTAATCAGCCGGACATGATATTAAGATATCCCTGGTTGGGGCAGTGGTTTAGAACTCTTGGTAAAAATACTGAAATGACCAACTTCACCGAAGGGCTTTATGATGCCCGTGAACTGTCAATGGAACGGATGCAGGTTGAAGCTGCCCAACTCCAAGCCGAAGGAATCATTGGTGCAAATATTCATGAGCATCAATACTCTTGGAGTTCTCATGTAATTGAGTTCTTTGCTTTGGGAACAGCAGTTACACCCACCCGCACAGATCACCATATACCTACGCCGCACTTAACCCTCTCTTTGAATGACCCACCACCGGTAATCAATACAGTGTTGGCTCCTCCAAGTGCAGACCACTAAAAAAGCATCAAACCCATGGCAGAGCAGGGGACATTGCATCATGGCCAAACTCTTTAAAATATATAAGTAAGGCAAAATCTCACATGACAAATCAGAGTTAGAATCAATGGCGTTATTTGGATTTGGTAAAAAGCTGGCTATCCCTACTCCTGAGCAAGCTTTGCCAGGAAGAGCAGAGTCTATATCTGTACCTGCTAAACACTATGTCAATGGCAATCGGCTGAAATCTCCTTTTCCCGATGGATTGGAAACAGCCATGTTTGGACTAGGCTGTTTTTGGGGTGCAGAACGCAAATTCTGGCAACTTGACGGAGTTTACACCACAGCAGTGGGTTACGCCGCAGGCACTACGCCTAATCCCACCTATGAAGAGGTGTGTACTGGCATGACTGGTCACAATGAAGTAGTATTGGTGGTATTTGACCCAAAAGTAATTAGTTATTCCCAACTACTGAAAGTTTTTTGGGAAAGCCATAACCCCACCCAAGGGATGCGCCAAGGTAATGATACTGGCACTCAATATCGTTCAGGAATTTACGTCTATTCTCCAAGTCAAAAGCAGCTGGCAGAAGCATCGCGGCAAGCTTATCAGCCAGCCCTCAGCAGTGCTGGTTATGGGCAAATTAGCACAGAAATCTTGGATGCTCCTGAGTTCTACTATGCAGAAGCCTACCATCAGCAGTACTTGGCCAAAAACCCTAGAGGTTATTGTGGCTTAGGAGGTACTAATGTAGCTTGTCCTGTAGGAATCAATGAAGCCCAAGTGACTGGCTAAATGCTAACTACCGTACCTTTATGGGTGCGGTGGTTAGCTTTGGCTGAAATTTTTCACAGTAAGGATTTCAGTGCGATGAATGCCCCAACCCACAAGATAATGCTCAGAGGTGCGCCAATGAGAACACCGGCGATTGCCCAACCTCTTTGATGGGCTTTGAATTGTTCAATACTATTCCACCGTCTACTTTTCCAAGCCCATTCATTACCTTTTGCTCCCAAGGCGATGGACATTACCCAGCCAACCTGGGGTACAAAAGAAAACAATCCAATCCAGACTTGATTAGTCCACACCCACAACCAAGGTAGGAGAAAGGCTCCCCAGTTCCAGCCGAGAATTTCTTCAGGGACTGTTTCTGTTTGATTATTGATACCGCAGCCAGAATTATTGATTATTTCTTTTGGCAATAAAGGCCGATTCTGGCTTGAGGATTTGACAGCTAGACCAGATTTGAGAGCTTCTATTGCTTGGCGGGAACTAGCAAATCGTTGTTCTGGTGCGGGTTCTATTAACTTTTGCAGCCAGCTAACAAAACTGGGACTGAGGTTAACTCGGTCAGCAAATTGCAGCCGCAAATCCTGCTGGGGTAAATCAGCTGGAGGTGTGCCAGTTAATAAATGTATTAAACTTGCTCCCAAGGCATAGAGGTCTGATGCCGCAATCGCCCGACCGCCAAATTGTTCCATTGGGGCATAACCATAAGTACCCACAACGGTAAAAGTAACGCCTTCTTTGGCAGCTTTATCTTGAACTGCACCGAAATCAACTAAATAAATCTGATTATCTTCACCCCAGATTAAATTACTCGGTTTAATATCCCGATGCAATACGCCAGGGTTTAATTCATGCAGATATATGAGAATTTTTAAGACCTCAAAGGCAATTTTCCGAGTTTGCTTTTCGCTAAATCTTTTACCACTAACAAGTTTTTCCTTGAGAGACTCGCCAGGGATATATTCTTGGACTAAGCCAAACCAGAGATTGCGGTCATCGATACAAAAATAATCGATATATCGGGGAATGCGGGGATGATTTAGCTGTTTGAGAATTTGCGCTTCTCGCTCAAAGAGTTTCAGGTCATCCCATTGTACAGTACCGCCAAAGGCTAGGAGTTTAACCACAACTAGCGCCTTTTTCTCATCAGAGGCTCGTAAGTCCAATGCTTGCCAAGTTTGACGAATTCCATTGTTGCCGAGTTGGCGCTGAATTTGATAACGGTCTTGTAAAATTTGTTCTGTTTGCAGCATCTGACACCTGCTGGCAATTTACTCTAGACTTATTCCCCTACTATTTAAAGATAGTGGTATTTTTTGAAAATGGCAGGTGAGTTAGTCCTAGGCTGACAATTTTCTAGACAAAGCTATACATATATTGACAAAAGTCAATATATTTTATAGCGATTAAGAGTTACGTGAGGTACAGATAATATTTTGAAACGCAAAGGGACGCAAAGTAAAGCGCAGAGGTACGCAGAGATTTGTACCTCAGCAGACTAGGAAATGCTATAGTTGAAAAAATCAAATACTTGATGATTCTGTCTCCTAGCTACAAGCCCCATCCCCTTGTCGGTGGGGCATTTGACCTTTTTTGAATTCAAAATTCAAAATAGAGCCTACGGCTCCCGTAAGGGATACAAAATTCTGTTAGGAAGAAGAATTAAGATTTTGAATTGATTAATTTTGGGTACAAGCCCCCGCCATAATCTTTGATTATGGCGGTCTTCAATTAGTGGGAGCTTGAAGGAGCCACTAATTGTCTTTAATTTTCAATTGATAATTTTGAATTGAATTGACGTATTTTCTGTCCAGCTGATAAGTAAAATGCCGAAAACCCCGAAGTGAATCCTTCAAAACTTTTTAGTTACTGCATTCCCTGAAAATATTTCTTTTTCAGTTTACCAAGTATCCTTTGTGTGAATAATTTGGCTGCCCGCCTTCTTGTAAAATTCTTGATATTAGATGAATGCTGGTTTTGATGATCAAAAAAATCATTTAATTCAGCTAAAATAACTGTGAACCGTTGAATAATATTTTCGGTTCGATGCTCTGCTAAAAGCTGATCAGATAAAGCTAAGGATGTTGACGATTCCAGGGTTTTGAGAATACGCTGAACATCATATTCTTGAGAATATCCAGCAATTTTATAACAATTAAATCCCGGATCTAAATAATCAGCAAGTCCACCATTGACACTAGAAAAGACTTGACAGCCACAGGCGAGGGCTTCCATCGGTTGCAAGCCAAATCCTTCGCTCACTCCCTGTTGTGCCCAGTATTCAGCGGAGTCATAGAGGTAAATTTTAGCCCGATTGAATAGTCCAGGTAAATCCTTAACATAAGCATCAACAACAAAGACTTTACACCGTTGCTGCAATGCTGGAATCAATTGTTTGATTAAATATTCTGAAGATTTACGCGACTGAACTAAAACATCAATATCTCGCTGAAGATGCAAATTTACAAATTCATCAGCGATTTGATTGGGTAAATAATAAATTAAAGAATTAGGTGATTTTTGCCCCCAATATCCCATGGTACTGCGGCTGACAGTGATGATAGGAATACTTGCTGGTAAATTGAATTTGTAACCCGCACTGTGGGCATGGTAAACGACATTGTATTGCTTGAGTTTAGGGGCGAGTTGGGCTATGTCAAATCCCCAGCTAATGATAAAAATGGCATCATCTAAATTTTTCTCCTTGAGCAGGTCATCAATGAAAAGTTGCCCTTTTTCCCGCTGACGGTAAGTTACAACATCAGCACTACAGACTTGCTGGGCAAAAGTAACTGTTTTTAACTCTACCCAAAGACCACCACAGGCAAATTTGCCATCTGTCCCAGGTACTAAGAAATAAAGCTTTCTCATTTTTTCTCTAATTAATCTTGCCAGCCTACCTGAACTAAATGCCCTTGTCTTCCCCAAACATCCCGTGCGATCGCAATATTTTCAATTGCTAGATTAAAGGGGATGGCGGTTGTCAGGTAACGCTGTGCCATAAAACCTACATCAGGTGCAATTTCCGCTGCTGTCGTCGCTGCTAACCCTAAACCTATAAGTTGTTCAATTGGTCGGAATGGTAGCAACAAATGCACACTCACCGCTAGTCCAGCGGTTAACAGCATTGCTACTGATAAATTTGTGCCGCAACGGGGATGTACGGCTAAATCCCATTCTCCACTGATCAAGCGTTGTCGGGCAAGGGTTACTGCACGTCGCAAATCGCTAATATTTACCTCACCATAGAGGTAAAATCCCTTTTCGGTAGATAAACCGCCTAATCGCTCATTATCAACTTGAACTTTAGTCGGTTCCCCTGTGGGAGAATAAACGCTTTTGGATTCGCTGAGTACCCAAACTGTAGCGTGTTCTAGAGCATGAACCTGCCGCACCATGAGAATTTCTTTCAGCCCAGGAATAAATGATAGCTGTTTGAGTAAATCAGCATCTTGGGTGGGATGCGGTGCTGTCAAGTCAAAGCTAAAAAAATCAAAGGGAGACGAGTTACCTTGAAAAGAAGCAGAAGTATTCATCGGAACACTGCTCTCCAAGCCGAGGGAGCAATATAGATTTCTTTTAAATGTAGCGCTTGCACCCCTTGATTGTTGCTAATTTTTGTTGTTGATTAGCCGTGTTAATCATCTGGGGCGGTGTTGATCAAGTTGCTTACTGAATCAGCCACACCGTTTCAACCGTTCTTAAATACTACTGCCATCCTGAAACGGTGGTGACTGAATGACCAGAATTTTGAGTAGCAGATGCACCTCCTGCTACTCAACAAGCGCTGAAAGGGTAATAGAGTCTGAGGTGGTAGAGGTTCACACTGAAATAAAGGAGTGAGGAGGAAAACAATCGGTAAACCTCAAAATTTACTTGGAGCATCCCAGAGTGGCGATCGCACTCTACTGGCAAATAGTTTAATCGTTCTCGCTAGGCAAAATACAACAATTCACATCATTCAAACAGACTTTTCCCCACTGCAAAGCCCAGCGGACTAGTGCTACTCGGTTTTCCGTTTGGGTCTTGGTGAGAACGTTGCTAATATGGTTATCAACTGTACGTTTACTAATTTCCAGTTTTCCTGCAATCTCTTGGTTAGTTAAGCCAGCGGCCACTAAGTCGATAATTTGCAGTTCTCTGTCTGACAGACTAACAGGGGTCTGAGACTCACTAGTAGCCATGACTTATCCGTTTCTCCCTTGGTATATGTACTCAATCGCTCATTCTAATTCTAGAAGATTCTTTTAAAGGTAGGAGTTTTAATTGTTAGTAGTAATTCGATTATCAATATTTTCTTTGGATTTGGGCTTGGCAGTAATTCAAGTTCTAGATATATAAGTAACAAATATTACAATTATCTCAAAAAATATTTTGACTACGGAGGTAAAAAAGTAGGCTAAAAATCAGATACATCCTTTATAAGTAGCAAAAATTGCTATTTTATTCTGTCAATGACTGGCGACAGATGAGTAAAGATTGTTGTAGATTTTATACTGGAACGCCTAATCCCAAATCGAAAATCTAAAATGAGATGAGCAATCCCCGTGTTTTGTGCCTTGGTGAAATTTTGTTCGATTGTTTAGCTGATCAATTGGGGCTAGAGATGGAAGCCGTAAAATCCTGGACTCCCTACCCAGGGGGGGCACCAGCTAACGTAGCCTGTGCTTTGGTAAAACTGGGAACCCCGGCGGGTTTTATTGGATGTGTTGGTGAGGATGAACCAGGAAATACACTGGTTAAACTATTACAAGAAGTCGGTGTAGAGACAACAGGGGTGCAACGCCATACCACAGCACCAACGCGGCAAGTTTATGTGGTGCGGGATATGCTAGGCGATCGCACTTTTGCCGGCTTTGGCAAGTATGATACCGCTGAGTTTGCCGATACCCGCCTACAAGCCAAGCAATTACCACCATCGCTGTTTGAAGAAGCGGATTTCTTGATTTTGGGTACTTTGGAATTAGCCTATCCTGAAAGTAAGCAGGCAATTCACCGCGCCCTGGATTTGGCTGAACAATATGACCTGAAAATAGTCCTGGATGTCAACTGGCGTCCTGTATTTTGGCAAGATGCCGACATGGCACGGCAAAAAATTCAGGAATTATTAAAGCGAGTGGATTTCCTCAAACTTACCAAAGAAGAAGCCCAATGGCTTTTTGATACCACTGATGCAGGAGCCATTACTTATCGCTTAAATTCAGTTGATGGGGTGCTGGTGACAGATGGGGAACATGGTTCCACCTATTGTCTGGGTGAAAACGAAGGCAAATTAAGCGCATTTTCTATCCCCGTTGTTGATACCACCGGTGCGGGAGATAGTTTTTTGGCTGGGTTTATCCATCAGTTGAGTCAGCAAGGTATCCACAGCTTGAGTGATCCAGAAATAGCAAAAGGTATCGTTACCTATGCTAGTGCTGTGGGGGCGCTAACTACAATTAAACCTGGTGCGATCGCTTCTCAACCTACCGCTGCTGAGGTTGAAGCTTTTCTCGCCTCCCATCAACTTTAAGTAGTAGCACAACCAACTGGGATATCAGCTAAAATCGGCTGATACTCCCAGCTTGAAAATGGGCGAAATTCTTCATCCCATTCTGCCGTCATATTACACAACAAACGTAGCTGTAGTGGTGCTGGTACTGGGTTGATGCGTTCAACTTGTACTTTTACAAGTTCTGGATTTTTGTTCTTGAGTTTAAAAATATCATCCACGATATACCGAGGACAATAACCAACAATGTGATGATCCTTAGTACATAACAGCAAAGCACAAGGGTCATAGGGATTTTGAAATTCGTTAGCTAGATACAACAATTCGCTTGTTTGTAATTGACTAATCCTTTCAATTGCAGATGGAGGAAGGTGTCGCAGTCCATGTGCAAAAAAATGGATACAATATAAACCATTTTCATCTGGTTCTGGACAGGGAAAAACCTCATAATTATCAGTTACCTTTTGCCCACCACTACGAGAAAGGATGGTAATTGGTTCATCCTCATGTTCAGGAATATTTAGCCATTCAATATAACTTTTATAGTCAGGGCGAGAGGGTCGCATTAATCTATTAGAAAATAAGGGAAAAAGTTCAACAGATGTATATACTCTGTTCAATTCTGGAAAAGAGAGCAATGCTTGAAACCCAAATTTAGTTTGAGCTTCTGTGGCTCCTTGAGTATACACAAACTGGTATTGTGTCCCATCATAAGTTAAGCGACCGATGGGAAACCAAGACCGACTTTTGGGATCTTGCCAAGCTAAAAAAAGTGTTTTCATAGTAGGGTGTCTCGTAGCTTCAGTAGTCTATTTTGATTTAATTCCAATATCTTCTGTGCAAATTCAATTGCAGTTTTTGATATTCGAGGCATCTGGTGGAACTTCAATTATAGGAAATGGCTCTAACATGATTTATTTTCAAAGCCAACATAATATATAGCAATCTTAAACCGCTAAAGCTGCTCTCAGGTTTTTCACAATCACCTCTGGTGGTTCTGAAACATCCATGTAAATAGCATTATCTGGCTCTTCAAGGGCATCAAACTGACTTTTGAGAAGTTTTTCGCTCATGAAATGATTTTGCCGCTCTTGCAGGCGTTTTTGGAGGATTTCAAAAGAACCTTTGAGGTAAACTAGCTGGATGCGGTTATCAAATAAGAGAAATTGCCGATAACTAGCTTTTAATGCAGAACACGCCAGCACAACATTTTTATTTTCTTTTAACCACTGTTGGATAGCTGTTTGCAAATCTTGTAACCAAGGCATTCTATCGGCATCACTGAGGGGGATACCATGCTGCATTTTCTCGATATTCGCTGGTGAGTGGAAGGTGTCAGCGTCGCTAAATTCCCAGTTTAATGATTCTGCTAGGAGTTGGCTGATGGTGGTTTTGCCGGCACCGGAGACACCCATTACTAAAATAATCATTTGAAAATAATAGGTTTGATATTCGTGATCAAATTTTTAGTTTTGCTAGACCTAAGTAACGGATGCCTTCGGGGGAAACTTGAAATCGGCAGGGTAGGACTTCTAAACCGAGTGCGATCGCATCCCGCAATAATTTACTATATACAGGATCTGTGGTGTCACCAGGGGCAAACTGTTCACAATCACCCCGATTGATAAAGTAAAGCATTACCGCACGAGTTTGGGGTAAAAGTGCCATTAGTTCCCGCAAATGCTTTTGTCCTCTTGTCGTCTCTGTGTCGGGAAATAAGGCCAAAGTTCCTTGGGCCCAAGTTGTGTTTTTCACTTCTACATAAATCGGCGGTTGCTGATCACTTCCTGTCAAGAAAAAATCTACCCGACTTTTTTTATCATGTCCATAAACCACCTCACCCTTGATTTGGGTATATTCCCCCAATTCTGAAAACAGGTATTTTGCCAAAGCTAGTTTCACCACCCGATTTGGTAAAGCTGTATTCACGCCTACCCAAGTCGGCCCGTTATCATTTACTTGAATCAATTCTAAGGTGTAAGCTAATTTGCGGTTGGGATTATCGCTTTTGGAAAGCTGTACCGCACTCCCAATAGTTGAAACTCCAGTCATTGGCCCTGTATTGGGACAGTGTGCTGTCACAACTTCGCCAGAATCTAGTTGAATATCAGCAAAAAATCGCTTGTAGCGTTTGAGCAAAATACCGGGATATAAGGTTGGGTATTGGTAAAGCCAATCAATCATTGTCAGAGTGAGCAGATTATGCAATTTATTACATTACTTAAAGTAGCTCTATAGTCCTAATTTTTAAAGGGAATATTAAATATATTGCTTTAGGGGGATGATATGAGCAAAGGAATCGACTCACCACTTTATTGCAAGCTGCTGGTGGATTCGCAAGATATTGGCATTCAGCACTATCTACAGGAAATGGAACGTCTGTTGCTAGCGCTTCAAGATTTGTCTTTAGCCCGCAGTTTGGAACGAATTATGGAAATTGTGCGGGTGGTGGCGCGGGAATTAACTGGGTCAGATGGTGCTAGTTTTGTACTGCGGGACAATGGTTATTGCTATTATGCCGATGAGAATGCGATCGCACCTTTGTGGAAAGGTCAACGATTTCCCATGGATATCTGCATCGGTGGCTGGGCAATGCTCAACCGTCAACCTGCCATTATTGATGATGTATTTGTTGATGAGCGGGTTCCCTATGCTGCCTACAAGCCCACCTTCGTTAACAGCATGGTGATGGTGCCCATCCGCACCCTAGACCCAATTGGCGCTATCGGCACTTATTGGGCAAAGCACCATCAACCGACAATGGAAGAAGTGAAGCTGTTGCAAGCGCTGGCTGATACCACAGCGGTGGCGATGGAGAATGTGCAGGTGTATTCTGAATTAGAGCAGAGAGTGTGCGATCGCACCGCTGCCTTAAACGCCGCCAACTTCCACCTAAAACAAGAAATTCACGAACGGGAAGCCGCCGAAGCCGAAGTCCGTCGTCTTTCCCTCACCGACGAACTGACCGGACTGCACAATCGGCGTGGCTTTTTCCTATTAGCTGACCAGCAGCTAAAGTTAGCCTATCGATCATATACCCTCACCAATCTGCTGTTTATCGACCTGGATGGACTCAAGACTATCAACGACACTCTAGGGCACGAAATCGGAGATGCAGCCATTGTTGCTGCTGCAAACTTGCTCAAGGAAACTTTCCGTAATTCTGACACCATGGCCCGACTGGGGGGTGATGAATTTGTAGTGCTGATGCAGGGTAATGACCCCAATTCTGAGGCAATACAGGAGCGACTGCAAGCCGCTATCGACCAATTTAACCAGACTCAGCAGCAGCCATTTCAGATGTCCATGAGTATTGGTGTTCAGTCCTATGACCCGAAAGAGCCGATTTCACTAGATGATTTGATTACTCTGGCTGATATCCAGATGTATCAACAAAAGCGAGCCAAGAGAGCCAACCGATAACTTTGTGATCTTATTTCCTTTTCTTCCTATATCATAGTTTGGTAACTTTTGCAGTTAAATAAGCGACATTTTTATAAAAATAGCTTATATTAGCTTTTATCAGCCTCCCTTAAAGAAAAATTTGGGAGGATTTCAAAATGCTAGGGGGTAAACTCTATGCAAAAAGTATCAGTTGCCACAGAATTAGAATATGCTTTTCTCTTCACCTTGAGAAAGGTAAATTCAATCAATTCCGCAGGATTTAAGCCATTTTTTAATGATTTGCCGATTGATCCTTATGTCAAAGGTAAATATCGCTTTAGAAGATTATCTCGGTTTATGGTGTCTGGAGATAATTTGATTAAATTACCTCATGGCTATCTTTTTCAAAGCAAAGACTATAATCCATTAGTGGGTGATATAAAACGAGAGTTTGCCGAATTAGATGATGCCATCATACAACTGGATATTTTTAAACATCTTGTTTTGGCATTTAGTGATTCTTGTAAACTTCACCCTGAAGCAGAAATCGGAGTTCACCAAATCAGAACTACCTGTTCACTAACTAATTTAGGAAATCCTGCACCTGAAGGCATTCACCAAGATGGTACTGATTTTATCGGGATTTTCTCTGTTGATAGAGATAATATTCAAGGTGGAGAAACACACTTATATAATGCCAAAAAAGAAAAGCCAGTTTTTAACAAAATCCTCCATCCGGGAGAACTGCTTTTAGTGAATGACCATGATTTTTTCCATTTTACCACTCCCATTAAACCGCAGACTGACGGACAGGGAATTAGAGATGTATTTGTTTTGACTTCTCCTAGCCTACTTTCAGATTAAGAATTTATAAGATATTCCTCACAAGATACCCGACTTCTCTAAGAAGTCGGGTATCTGACTCACTTTATGTTCACAAATCAAATAGGATTGCTATATATACCTTGTTTATAACTCATTTAGTAGGATGGCTATATGAATGACGAATTTTACAATCAGGGATTGGAAAAAGCTAAACAAAAAGATTATGCTGGGGCAATTGAGGACTTTAACCAGGCTTTACGGGTAAATCCTTACTTGGGCGCAGCTTATCTACAAAGAGGTTTGGCTTATTATAATTCAGGGGTAATTCTTCAGGCTGTTTCTGATTATACCGAAGCTTTAAAGCTGGATTCCCAAAATGTGGAAGCTTATTATTGTCGCGCTTTAGCAAGGGTGGGGCTGAAAAATCTGCCGGGGGCGCTGGAAGATGTGGATAAAGCCATTAAGCTAAATCTTAATTATGCAGCTGCTTATAGTTTGCGGGGCATAGTGCGGCGGAAAGAGGGATATATTCAAGATGCGATCGCTAATTTTAAAAAAGCCGCAGAATTATATCTAGAACAAAAGGATAAAGAAAATTGTCGCCTGTGTTTGGAAAATATTAAACAGCTACAACCACCAGAGAAAACAGCACCAACGCCAACAACAGCTACACCTGGAACTATTGGAACCACAGGGGATTATTTCACGCAATTATTAGACAAGGCTGAAAAGGGTGATACACGAGAAGCGATCGCTGATTTAAACTGGGTATTGCAAGCTGATCCCCAAGATGCCCAAGCTTATTGCTGTCGCGGGGTGGTGCGTTGCAAAATGGGGAATTATCGGGAGGCGATCGCCGATTTTAACCAAGCACTACAATTAAATTTTATCGATGGGATTGTCTATCGTAACCGCGGAAAAGCTCGTTCGCAGTTAGGTGATCATTTTGGGGCGATCGCAGATTTGAATCAAGCCATCCAGATTCAACCCCAAGATACCTTAGTCTATGTTGCCAGAGGGAACGTCTATCGGGCAATGGGGGACTATCTCCGGGCGATTCAAGACTACTCTCAAGCATTGCAAATTAAGGTTGATGATGCCCAAGCTTACTACAATCGCGGCATTGCCTATACTTTTTTAGAAGAACTGCAAAAGGCGATCGCTGATTTTCAAAAGGCAGCAAGTATATTTTGTCAACAAGAAGATTGGGATAATTACCAACAAGTATTAAATAGCCTCAACAAAATTCAGTCATCTAGCCCAGAGTCCACCAAAGCAACGTATAACACCCTACGTCAGCGATTATTGAGCATGGTGGGGGGACACTGGGAAATTGCCCAAAGACTAATTCAGCAGCAGCGGGAATTTAATCCGGGAATGTCTGAGGAGTGGTATGTGCAAAAAGTGATTTATGATTTACAGCGCGATCGCGGTTGATAGTTAGATTTTGTTCAAAATCTAGCTAATTCTGAATATGCTCCCCTAACACCACAAGAACGGGACAGACTGGAGTCGATGTTTTTGCAAGAAGCCGTGAAACTGGCTCGGTTTCGACATCCTCATATAGTGTCCGTCGAAGCACCATTTAAGCAAGATTCCCACTGGTGTCTAGCAATGGAATATATTGATGGCATCAGTTTAGGCGATCGCAATAAACAAGTGTTGTCTGAGTCACAAGCGCTGACATATATTCAGCAAATCGGTGAAGCGCTGATTCTGGTTCACGAAAATCAATTGATTCATCGAGATATCAGACCAGAAAATATTATGCTTAGAGTGCGGGATGGTAAGCCAGAAGCGGTTTTGATTGATTTTAGTTTAGCGCTGGATTTTGACCATACCCTCACCACAGCACGCACCAGAGAAACTTCTGAGGGATTTACCCCCCTAGAGTTATATTCCCAACAAGGTCAACCCACAGGAGCTTATACTGATATCTATTCCTTAGCGGCTACCCTCTACGTTTTGCTGACTGGAAAAATTCCTGTGAGTGCCATTAAGCGCAAACTAGATAAAAAACCTTTTGTAAATCCTAAAAAACTGAATTCGCAAATTAGCGATCGCACAAATCGCCAAATTCTTGAAGGAATGAAATTAGACGCGAAAAAACGTCCCCAATCTGTGCGCGAATGGCTAGATGCATTGGGATTAACCAGTGCAAATGCAGCACCAGATACTTCTCCCGCGAAATCAGAGCCAAAAATCAATTGGTCAGTAATTTGGACAGCCGCAGGGGTAATAGTTACACTTTTGGTAGGTATACCAGCCTGGATTGGTATATTCAAACCGTCTCCTGATAATCCCCCAGCGATAACACCTAGTCCAGCAGTTACCCAAAAACCGTCTCCTGATAATCCCCCAGCGATTACACCCAGTCCAGCAGTTACCCAAAAACCATAGTTAAAAGGGCGGTTAGAAACCGCGTCTACACAGGCAAAACCCACCTTCGTGGGTTTCAAACCCGCAATTTTTCCTTAGTTAAAAGGGCGGTTAGAAACCGCGTCTACACAGGCAAAACCCACCTTCGTGGGTTTCAAACCCGCAATTTTTCCTTAGTTAAAAGGGCGGTTGGAAACCGCATCTACACAGGCAAAACCCACCTCCGTGGGTTTCAAACCCTTAATTTTTCCTTAGTCCACGTTCGCGTAGCGTGCCGTAGGCATAGGTGGACTTCGTTTGTGTAGCCGCGAATTCCATTCGCCTTGGCTTAGGTTATTTAGGGTATGATTATAGCTACATCACCCTCATCAGTAAAATCACCAGAAAACATACATGGTCTGGGCAGCAGGGCAACAACTACAAAATGGTAAATATCGGATTGAGGAGGTCTTGGGACAGGGTTGTTTTGGCATTACCTACAAAGCGCTGCACCTCCGGCTATGGCAACAGGTAGTAATTAAAACCCCTAACGAATTTCTCAGCCGAGATCCAGATTATGACAAATATGTAGAGCGTTTTATCAATGAAGGACAGATATTAGCACGTCTGTCTCAAGACCCCCATCCCCATATTGTCGGAGTGATTGACCTGTTTCAGGAAGGTGAAATTCACTGTTTGGTGATGGATTACATCGCCGGGGAAAACTTATTTGGTATAGTCAAGCGCCAGGGAGCATTGCCAGAAGCAGAAGTTTTGGAATGTTTTCGCCAAATTGGGGAAGCATTGACAGTGGTACATCAAGCAGGGTTGGTGCATCGAGATGCTCACCCTGGAAATATTATGTTGCGGCCTAATGGCAAAGCAATATTAATTGATTTTGGGATTGCGGGTGAGTTGGTTCCTACTACAGTTAGCTCAATGAATCCTGGAAACCAGAGATTTGCGCCTTATGAGCAGATGAGTGGCGATCGCAATCCTACAGTTGATGTCTACTGTCTAACTGCTACTCTCTATTTTGCTGTCACTGGTCAAAAACCGCCTACTTCCTTAGACCGGAAGTTATATGCTGTTCGTCTAATTCCACCGAAGGAAATTTTTCCCAGCATCAGCGATAAGTTGAATCAAGCAATTCTCAAGGGGATGGCGTTGGAAGCGAAAAACCGTCCGCAGACTATGGAAGCGTTGCTGAAGTTGTTGGAGGTGTCGCAGGTAGTTAAGCCACCAATTCTGAAGCAAGCATGGCTCAAGCTACTGAAAGCTTTGCAGCCTGTCAAATCGCAGGTAGTTAAGCCACCGATTCCTTGGTTAGCGTTGACAGGATATATTCTGCTTTATGCTGGGATAGGTTTTTTGTTAGCAATGCCCAATAAACCGCCCGAACCACCAGCCATAGGTGGGGCTTTAGCTGTGATGATATCTTTCTCTCTAATTTGGTTTTTAACTAAGGAAACCTGGGCTGAAAAGGTGGCTGTATCAGTGAGTATGATTGTGGCTATCCTTGTTACAGTAGCTGTCGCTGTAGGTATGACAATGGCTGGTGATTGGGCTGGAGCCATATCTATCACTTCGGTTTTGTTTGGGGCTTGGGCTTGGGCTTGGGCTTGGGCTTGGTTTGGGGCTGGGGCTGGGGCTTGGGCTGGGACTTGGGCTGGGGCTGGGGCTGTGGGTGCGACTGTAGCGATGACTTGGGTTGGGGATGGGAATTGGGCTATAGCTATGGTTTTAGTAGGGGTTTTGAGTGTTGCTCTATTTTTGATACTTAACTCACAAGATGACAGAGTATTTAATAATTTATTTATTACTGGGGTTTTATTTGCGGGAGGTGCTTTGGTTGGGGCTGGAGGAGGGGCTTTGGTTGGTTCTAGAGGTGGGGCTTTGATTGGTTCTGGGGCTGGAGCTTCGGCTACGTCTATCATGTTTGTCGGATCTTTTACTATCACTGAAGTTGGAAAGAGATTGGATAAGCATTTCAGCAAGTTCAACACATTTATTACAATGGCTATAACTTCGGGAATCGGTTTAGTTTTAGGCTGGTTAGGACATTGGGTATTTTGGCGGTGACGCGCAATTCTCTACCAGCAACTACAGAAAATTTTCAATAGCCACTCCACGCTTCCACCTCAGAACCCGAAACTACTAGCTCAGAACTTGAAATTCCGAGCCTAAAGCTGGAAACTACTAGCCGAAGGGTGGAAATTACTAGTTCACAGGTAGACAATAGAGAAAGCTATTAATAAAATAATTGAGTCGGTAAAATAGTGATGAGCGCAGAAAATGAGTTGTTAGAAAAGTGGCGGGAATTACCAAAAGACAAACAGCAGGAAGTTATAGATTTTGTAGAATTTCTCCACTTTAAGACCATAGATCATCCACTAACCCAAAAAACGAAAACTCCGCTGGGAGAACGTTTGCGGCAACTTCGTACTAAAATAGTTGCTTCTGGTGCGCCTTTGCTAACTCAAGATGATATTGAAAAAGAAATTACTAGCCGTCGAGGTGGGTTACAGGAATTTACGGAATGAAGATAACCTTTATTGATGCTGGCGTACTAGTTACAGCGGCGCGTGGTGTAGGGGAAATGTCAGAAAAAGCATTATCTATTTTAGAAGATTCTGAACGTGAGTTTGCTGCCAGCGATTTTGTTAAATTAGAAGTGCTTCCCAAGGCCATTTATAACCGACAAACCACCGAAGCCGAATTTTACGAAGCTTTTTTTAGTGCTGTCACTTACTGGGCTAATGATTTAGAACAGATTGTGGAAGATGCCTATAAAATTGGTTGTCAGTATGGTTTAGCGGCAATGGACGCCCTGCATCTGGCGGCTGCATTGTCAGTTGGTGCAGAGGAATTTGTGACAACTGAGAAACAAACAAAACCTATGCACCGAGTTACAGGTATTCGAGTTATTTCAATTTTCAAATAATCAATTGACTATTCCAAATTTTGCAAACCCATGGCAATTTTACTGTGTTGTTCAATTTGTCCCATCACCTGTTTTGCCCGTTTAATTACCACCGCAGGTAAACCCGCCAACCTTCCCGCCTCAATACCGTAAGACTTATCAGCACCTCCTGGTTGAACTTGGTGCAAAAAGATAATTTGGTCAGGTAACTCCTTCACCGTCACTTGATAATTAGCCACATTTGGCAAAATACTCGCTAACTCATTTAACTCATGATAGTGCGTAGCAAAAATTGTCCGCGACCGAATATCAACCGCCAAATATTCTGCCACCGCCCAAGCGATAGACAAACCATCAAAAGTTGCCGTCCCCCGACCAATTTCATCTAACAACACCAACGACCGAGAAGTGGCATGATTAAGAATATTTGCCGTTTCATTCATTTCCACCATAAAAGTAGATTGACCAGTGGCTAAGTCATCTACCGCCCCCACACGAGTAAAAATGCGATCGCACACTCCCAAATTCGCCAACCGTGCCGGCACAAAACTACCAATTTGCGCCATCAACTGAATCAACCCCACCTGCCTTAAATAACAACTCTTACCACTCGCATTCGGCCCCGTCAAAATCACCAAATCAGGCTTCTCTTCCTCCTCCTTGGCGTCCTTGGCGTCTTCTCTTCGAGACGCTTCGCGAACGCGGTTCGTTTCTCCACCCAACCCCGTAGAATTCGGCACAAAAAACCCAGCAGGTAAAGACTGTTCCACCACCGGATGACGCCCATCAAAAATTGCAACCTCCCGCCCCACAACCATCTCCGGACGACAGTAACCTTGATGCACCGCCAACTCAGCCAAACCGCACAACACATCCGCCGCAGCCACCGCGCGAGAAAGATTGCGAATTATCTCTGCTTCCTGTGCCACCTCAGCCCGCAAAGTGGCAAAAATCTCATATTCCAACTCATTTAAATCATCCCGCGCCGAGAGAATTCGCGCTTCCCGTTCCTTCAAATCTGGGGTGATGAAACGTTCCTCATTAGTCAGAGTTTGCTTGCGAATGTAATTAGTCGGTACAGAGTCAGACTTACTCCGGTTAATACTAATGTAATAACCAAAAGTTTTATTAAATCCCACCTTCAAATTAGGAATTCCCGTTCTCGTTCTTTCATCAACTTCTAAATTAGCAATCCATTGCTGATCCCCTTCCACAGTCGCCTTTCTCTCATCCAACTGCGGATTGATTCCTGCACGAATTAACCCCCCTTCCTTGAGGTGTATGGGTGGTGATTCTACGATGTGGAGGTGTAACTTTTGTGCCAATTCTTCTAATACCGTTGGCACCTTCTGCAAAGCTTTCAAAAAAGGGGAATGGGCATCAGCGACTAAGCGGGATAGTTGCGGTAAACGGGCGAGAGAATCAGCTAAAGCTACCAAATCTCGTGCATTTGCAGTACCAGAACCCGCCCTTCCCGTTAACCGTTCCAAGTCGTAAATTTGCCGTAACAACTGGCGCAAATCTTGACGTAGGGGGGTATTTTCTATCAATTCCTGGATGGTATCTTGGCGGGAACGAATGCCTTTAATATCCAGGAGGGGTTGCAATAACCATCGCCGTAGAGCACGTCCACCCATGGCTGTGCTGGTTCTATCTAAAGCCCACAACAGAGAACCGTGAAAAGTGCTATCGCGGACGGTTTGGGTGATTTCTAGGTTACGGCGGGTTTGCTGGTCAACAATGAGAAAATCGGTAATGGTGTAGGTGCGTAAGGTTTGCAGAACAACTGTGTTTTCTTTTTGGGTGTCTTCCAGGTATTCTAGAAGACCTCCGGCGGCGCGAACAGCGAGGGGGAGATGTTCACAACCGAGTCCTTCTAGCGATCGCACTTTGAATTTTTGTAATAATCTAGGTCTAGCTTCTGCTTGGGAAAAAGGAATTTGCGATCGCAAGCTATAACAAAATGAAGGTGGTAAACATTGGGGAAGAGATGGCGAAGTTTCCCCCGGACGCAGTAAACTACCTAAATCCGGGGCGTTGGTGGGAAACAGCACCTCTGAAGGCTGCAACCGCATTAATTCCTGAGTCAGATGTTCTAAATCACTACCTTGACAGGTGAGATATTCCCCCGTGGAGATATCTGCATAGGCTAAACCCCAATGATTTGCGGCAATTACCACCGCCGCCAGGTAATTATTGCGACTTGCTTTCAGCATTCCCTCTTCTAGCAAAGTCCCTGGGGTGAGGATGCGCGTTACCTCACGCTTGACCAAACCGATAGCATCAGCGGAGTCTTCCACTTGGTCGCAAATCACCACAGCATAGCCTTTTTCCACCAACAGGGTTGTGTAGCGTTCCCATGCGTGGTGGGGTACACCTGTCATGGCGACGCGTCCAATTTCGCCGCCGTGTTTGCTGGTGAGAACCAGTTCTAGTTCTCTGGAGATAATTACAGCGTCTTGGAAAAATGTTTCAAAAAAGTCACCCACCCGATACAGCAGCAAATAATTAGGATATTTATCCTTCATTTCTACATAGTGCTGGTACATCTTACTCAGCTTGCTGCGGTCTACCATTTGGGTGTTGGTGTGAGGCGCACTAGGGTTATTGGGTTCCGTTGGTTGGGTTGCAGATGGGGAGGCGGTCATAGATGCTTAGGATGTTACACACGGAGAAACCACAATATCCTGATGATAGCGTTTTGTGGGTTCGTGGATGCGATCGCTCAAAGTTTTTTTTTCTGCGATCGCTGCGACGGGTGTAAAATTAGGAGGTGTCACGCTCCAGACGCTGAGGCGCAAAGAAAGAGAAGGAGAGAGATTATGTTTTTCTGCGACTACTGCGGCGAGTGAGTGGGGTTGGTTGGGGTGGTTCTTGAGATTTTAAGCCCTTATCATCAGTCAGAAATTCTACATGATAGCCTTTTTGGTGATAATGCCAACCTAATATCACAATACTGGCATCACCCATAGAAGTTTTTTCTACAGCTTGATTGGGAAATTTATCTGCTAATTTTTTCAATCCTTCTGCTTCCCAAAGTACAATTTGTTCACGAAAAGCAGCCCAAGGACTTTTTTCATCAGCAGCATAAATCATAATTTCGGCAAATCTTTCCGATGTTGTCCTTTTACTATCTGAATTTGTGGTTTTAGCTTGTGCAATATGATTACCTGTTTCAATAACTGTTGCTAATGGAAGTACTAAAGTTGTTCCTTTCTCAATTTCTGTGATAATTTTCTCATTAACAAGCTCAAAATCCCATTTATTATTACCAGCAGTTTCTTTACCTGGAACTTTTAACCAGACACACAATAAAGATGTATCTATTAATAAAACTTTTCTCATGTTTTAAATTACTCCCCATGAGAAAGGCTGCGTTCAATTGCGCCTTTAGTTGTCATCTCACCGACGGAATAAGATGCAAACAACTTGGGAAAATTATCAATATCTTCTAAAAGGGTAAGTTTACTTTCTCCGGTTTCTGAGTTGCGGTGTGCGACAACTACAAAGGGGACTATTTCGGGGCCTAATGCATCAAGCAAAGCTGGGTTATGGGTAGTTAGTAAAATATCAATTTTTCTTTTTGTGCCAATTTCTTTTAAAATTTTCACTAATAAAGCTGCACGGGAAGGATGTAAACCATTATCTATTTCTTCAATTACAATTTGACTACCTTCTGGGCGGGTGAGTAATGCGGTGAGTATTCCTAGAAATCGCAGGGTTCCATCTGACATAGTTCTAGCATCAATTTCTGTGATGTGTCCTGGTTCCCATTCTTCCTGACAATATAGCATGGCATCAGTACCAAATCTGCCTACTTTTTCCGCCCATACTTTTTTAATATCACCTTCTGGTAAATCTTTGATATATTCAGATAGAGTTGTTTCGGCTTCGGCTTTCTGTTCGTCGGGTAATGCTGCTAGTACACCTGCAATATTTGAAGCATCGCTTTCTAGGGTGTCAGAGAGACGTGAATAATCGCGCATTTTAGATGGGACTGGATTTAGAATTAAAATATTTTGAATTGTTGGCACTATTACATTATTAATTATATTTAGGCAATTTTCCTTAATTATTTTTGTTTGATACAATTCTTTCTCAGTCATCTTCTCAAAAAGATCCCAATTTCCCAAAAAATCCAGAGAAATTCCATTAAGAGTACTGCGATTAATCAAGCAACTTTTTAGAGACAATTTATTAGTTGACAACCCAAATTTAATAGGATAATATTCATTGTCTTTATTGTTGTATATAGTTATTTTTTCTGTTAAATTATTAATAGCTGGTTTTGTTTGTAATGTAATGTTGTAAAGGTAGTCTGTTTGATCATCTTCTCCTGAAACCAGTACCTTTATTGTAAACTCATTTTCACCCATTCTTGCAGCCCATTCTACGCCACCGCGAATAGGTGTAAGCATTTTATCTCCTGCTAAAGCTACTTCAATACTTTCTCCTCTAGCGAATCTTTGCAAAAATTCCAAGGCTTCAACTACATTAGACTTACCACTTGCATTAGTCCCAATGAGAACCGTTAACGGGTCTAGGGGAAGTTCTGCATAACGGAAGCTTTTCCAATTTTCTAGAATGAGTTGCTTAAGCATGACCAACTCCAAAATTTACTTTCACTAAATACACTTAATTAATATCAGGCGATTAGAAATCGCGGCTACACAAACAAAGTCCGCCTTCGCGGACTCAATAGATATAATTTATCTTGGTAATTCTCGTAAAATTGCAATTGCTTCAATTAAATTAGATTTACCAGATGTGTTAGCACCAATTAACACATTTAGCGGCTGCAATTCAATTTCTTCTCCCTCACTTCCATAAGAAAGAAAATTTTGTAATTTAATTTTCTGAATAAATCTTTTACCTTCCATCTTCTCCCCCTATTTAGCTACTCATCTAAATTTGACTAAACTCTTTAACCTCATCCAAAAAAACCTCCGCGTACCTCTGCGCTTACCTTAGCGAACCTCTGCGTTTAAACTTAAACCTTCAACCTCACTCACCACCTCAATAGATGCCGACTCCTGATTAAATTCCCCCGCCCGCAAAGTATCAGTTATATCCTTAATAAAACTGGCAATAGGAATAGCAATTAACAAACCTAAAACCCCGCCCAACTTCGCACCAATCAATAAAGAAATCACCACCCAAACAGGATTTAGACCAGTTAAATTACCCAGAAGACGCGGGGCAATAATATTAGAATTAACTTGGTCAATGGCTACTGCTACACCTAAAACTTCTACCCCTAGCCAAAAGTTTTGCAACGCTACCAACAGACTCACAATGGCAATTCCTATCCCCGTACCGAAGGGGAAAAGCGAGAATAAGCCAATCCCAATCCCAAAAAGCAGTGCTAAAGGAACTTGTAGCGCCAAAAACGCCAGTATAACCGTCACTCCCAACACAGCGCCCAATGTTGCCTGACCGATAAAATAATTATGAAAATCTTCTCGCAGTAATTCCCGGACTTTTGTGCCAATATGGGTAGGAAACCATTGATAAATGCCATCCCACAAGCGATCGCCATTTAATACCAGATAAATAGTCAGAACCACCGCCAGTAGCAGGTTGACAACAACACCGATGGTATCGAAAGCGAAACTGAGTATTTTACCAGTAAAAGACTGAAATTGACTAGATAATCGGTCTAAAAGTTGAGTAACTAAACCACTTAAATTCACAGGAAGCTGTTGTGTTGCTGCCCAATTTTGAAAAGCATCGAGTTGTTGGGAGCCAGATTCAATCCAACTCGGTAAAATATTAGCTAGCTCGTTAAGCTGCTCTATAATCAGGGGAACCAAGGTAATGCCTACAGCCGCTAAAATTACCACAGCCGACAGCAAAACTCCCCCAATAGCCAAATCACGCTGCACCCCACGTTGTTGAAGAAAGTGGATGGGATAGTTCAAGACAAAAGCGAGGAGGATGGCTGCGGCACAAATGCTTACCTGGGGTTGAAAGTACTGCACAACCTGGAGTAGTAGCCAACCGTTGAGAATGGCTACGGGAAATGCTAATCCGATACTTAACCATCGTGGTAGTTTGTTTGCTGATTGCATGATGGTGACTCCACTATAGTTATTAGTTGATTGCGACTTCTAGATACTGGATTAATGCAAACCCAGCATCAGCGATCAAAATAATTGTAGGTTGGGTTGAGGGATGGCGAAACGCCCCCTGGGAAGCAATAAGACAAAACCCCAGAAATGCTAAACACCGATTTTCAGCCCAACCTCTTTTTGCTACTAACCCAGCAATTAGGATTGATGGTGTTTCTCGATGAAATCCAGCATAATTTCCTGATGTATTACCCCCAATGGTCGCACTTCACCAGCCTTTGGCGAATAACAACTACCCCGGTGAATATCTTCTGGTGTCAATAAACCCATATCCCAGCCTTCATTGAGCACCAGTTGGTTTACTTCCACCAATAGGGGTGCTTGAAAAACATGGCGGAAAATATTGTTATCGGAATAACAGCCGAATTCAGAAAACGACGGTAAGTCGTAGCCTATTTCTTCGATAAGTTCCCGCTTGAGTGCCACATTTGGACTTTCACCCTTTTCGATGTGACCACCAAACAGTCCCCAGCAACCTGGGTAGGCAATACCAGGGACGTTGTCTCGCAGTTGCATGAGAAATTTGTTGTCTTGGTAGAGAATTGCGATCGCTACATACACCAGTTGATTATTCATTACTCTTCTTCTAGGTAAACTTCCCCAAATTCTTTGCCAGCTAAGGGGATACTTCTATAACGCACTTTACCTTTAAATACCACTTGCTGCCCCTCTTGGAGATTAGTTTGCTTGGTAACCACCCAAATTTTGCCAGTTGTGTCATCGATTTGATACAACTGTTCCTTGATTAGAGGAGCTTGCTTAGACACCTTACCTTGGATGTAGACTGTAGACTGATTGTCTTGTGGTGGTTTAATTGCCCGAATAGGCGTGACGTTAGTGCCAATTCCCAGTTTGCCACCACTTAAGCCAGAGTTACCACAACTACAAAGTCCCACCACCAGCAAAAAGGTCAATCCCAGGCGGTTCTTAACAAACTTCGACATCCAAAAGAACACTAGGGAAGAATTTATCGCTTGCTGCATAAAAGCTACAGGTTGAGCAAATTTTCGCATCATTGCTTGCCTTGTCGCCAGTTTTCTCAAGTCAGTTCCCATCCATACTATGTTGTGCTGGCCAAAAAAAAGTTTTGTCTTGATCCTTTATCCTTCAGTTGACGCAGCTAATCTGAGAAGATAAACAATATGGTCTTGCTGTTTAAGAAGCGCTACGGCAACAAAAGGCCAGGCGATCGCAGTCAACTCTCAAGGGTCAAGAGTTAATATATTCACTCTCAACTGCCGAAACGACTCAAGGCGAATATAGCTGGAAATTCTCATGGAAACACAAACTGCCAAACTACTTGATGGCAAAGCCTTAGCCGAAAAAATCTATCATCAACTTACTGTAGCCATTACAGAATCACAAGCCAAAATTGGCCGACCCCCAGGTTTAGCAGTGCTGATGGTTGGTGACAACCCAGCCTCAGCCGCTTATGTACGCAATAAAGAAAAAGCCTGCGCTAAAGTGGGTATTGCCTCTTTTGGCAAGCATTTTCCCACCAATACCAGCCTGGGGGAACTGGAAGAAGTGATTGCGGCACTCAACCACGACCCACGGGTAGATGGCATTTTGGTACAGTTACCCTTGCCTAAACACTTAGACGCTGTCACCCTCTTACATCAAATTCACCCCGACAAAGACGCCGATGGACTGCACCCGGTTAACTTGGGGCGATTAGTCCGGGGAGAAGCAGGTTTACGCAGTTGCACCCCCGCTGGTGTGATGCAGCTGTTGGCAGAATATAAAATTCCTCTGGTAGGAAAACAAGCAGTGGTGGTGGGACGCAGTATCTTGGTAGGTAAACCAATGGCGTTGATGTTATTGGCAGCTGATGCTACTGTTACCATTGCTCACTCGCGATCGCACAATTTAAAAGCCATCACCCAGAATGCTGATATTCTAATTGCAGCAGCAGGTCTTCCAGGATTGATTACTGCTGACATGGTGAAACCGGGTGCTGTTGTGGTAGATGTGGGAATGAATCGCGTCACCGATGCCAGTGGTAAAAGTCGTTTAGTCGGCGATGTCCACTTGGAAGCAATTGCTGATGTGGCAGCATTTCTCACCCCAGTTCCTGGCGGAGTTGGCCCCATGACTGTGGCCATGTTGTTGCAAAATACAGTTTCTAGCTATTTGCGAGCAGCAAGAGAATAAATTGCCATCGAACCTTCTTCCTTATTGATCATTGATGATTACTCACTCTTGGGTGAGAGTTTTTGAGCCACAGCGCCGTAAAATTGTGACTTATATGCAAAAAAAACCAAAAATTTCAGGAATTTTAGCATGGTAGCAACGGATAACCTTCAAAAGACGCCAGAGCAAGCCGGGTTAAACCTCGCTGCCTATCTCAAAGAGCGACAAAAGCTTTGTGATACTGCTTTGGAACAATCGATTCCCGTCGTTTATCCAGAAAAGATTTATGAAGCCATGCGCTACTCGCTATTAGCGGGAGGTAAGCGTATACGCCCTATTCTCTGCCTTGCTACCTGTGAAATGATGGGCGGCACCATCGACATGGCCATGCCAACAGCCTGTGCCTTGGAGATGATTCACACCATGTCTTTGATTCACGACGACCTGCCAGCGATGGATAACGACGATTACCGTCGCGGTAAGTTGACAAATCACAAGGTTTATGGTGAAGATATTGCAATTTTGGCTGGGGATGGCTTGTTGGCTTTCGCTTTTGAGTTTGTGGCTTTGGAAACGCCCCAAAATGTACCTAGAGAGCAAGTCTTGCAGGTAGTTGTCCGCCTCGGTAGAGCCTTGGGGGCTGCTGGCTTGGTCGGTGGTCAAGTGGTGGATTTAGAATCGGAAGGTAAGTCAGATATTTCCCTAGAAACCCTGAATTTCATTCATAACCACAAAACAGCCGCCTTATTAGAAGCTTGCGTGGTTTGTGGCGGAATTTTAGCCGGAGCATCATCTGAAGATATCCAACGGCTGACTCGTTACGCTCAAAATATTGGGCTGGCATTTCAAATTGTTGATGATATCCTGGATATCACTGCTACCCAAGAGCAATTAGGCAAAACCGCTGGTAAAGACTTAACAGCCAAGAAAGTAACCTATCCCAGCCTTTGGGGAATTGAGGAATCACGCTCTAGGGCTACACAGCTAGTTGAGGCAGCTTGTGCGGAATTAGCACCATTTGCAGAAAAAGCGGTTCCTCTCCAGGCGATCGCTCACTTTATCATCAATCGCAATCATTAGTCCAATTTTGAATTTTGGACTTTGGGTTGCATCTAAAATGGTTCCTCAAACAACACCGTCGCTAATATTTATTAACCTAACCAAAATACCATGCAGGACATAGGCGACATCCTAGAGAACCGGGTACTGCTGGTTGCTCTGGTAGCTTGTTTCATTGCTCAAGGATTGAAACTCGTAATTGAAATAGTCAAAAATCGCAAACTGAATGTACGTGTTTTAGTCACCACCGGCGGGATGCCTAGCGCCCACTCAGCCCTGGTGACAGCCCTTGCAGCTGGTGTGGGGCAAACTATTGGTTGGGCCTCTCCTGACTTTGCTCTGGCTACGGTTTTTGCCATCATCGTCATGTACGATGCCGCTGGTGTTCGTCAAGCCGCCGGAAAACAAGCTCGTATCCTCAACCAAATGATTGATGAATTGTTTGATGAAAAGCATGAATTTAGCCAAGACCGCCTCAAGGAATTGCTCGGACATACACCAGTTCAAGTAATAGCTGGGTCGGCTTTGGGTGTAACTATTTATTGGTTAGCTAGGTCGGCTTATTAGTCATTCTTTGTCTGTTTTGACTAAACACCTTGATTGAAATTCTACGAACTTAGTTAAGC
Organism: Cylindrospermum sp. FACHB-282; assembly: GCF_014697195.1. Lineage (GTDB taxonomy): Bacteria > Cyanobacteriota > Cyanobacteriia > Cyanobacteriales > Nostocaceae > Cylindrospermum. The sequence goes on from NZ_JACJRJ010000048.1 coordinate 42,181, forward strand.
ATCGCGCACATTGCCTCAGATGCTTTATTTCGCATTTCAGAATTGGGTTGAATTCTGTGCCACATAGACCATTCGTAGGGACACAGCAATGCTGTGTCCCTAATGCGTATTACATCCAAGGGAGAACCGCTAACGTTATCGCAATTTGTCGCCGCTTACCACAGGTATCGCACCAAAAGACAACAGTACAATAGTTAACAAGTCTTATTCACAGCAGAATCACAGCTATGACTCAGTTACTTGAACAAGCGATCGCACGAGTAAAGCAACTTACGGGACTTGAGCAAGATAGAATTGCTACTTTAATTCTACAAGAACTAGAAAATCCTTTAGTCCAGCAAAACCTATCTATCATTGACGAAAGTGATAGCTGGACGGAACAAGACCAACTTGAACTAGCTTCCTTATCCTTACAGTATGCTGCTGACCTATTTCCAGAAAGTGAGGAAATAACAGAGTGACATTTAATCCTGGTGATGTTGTGACAGTTGATTTTCCGGGTGTCGCTGGTATTAAACGCCGTCCGGCTGTAGTTTTGTCATCCGCTATTTATCACGCAAACCGTCCTGATGTGATAATTGGATTAATTACAACTCAAACAACAGCATTAGGACTTACTGACTACATACTTCAAGATTGGTCAGCAGCCGGTTTGCGAATTGCGTCTGTTTTCCGCAGTTTTATTGTTACCCTTCCACCTTCAGCCAATGCGGTTTTGATTGGTCATTTATCAGAACGTGATTGGCTGGGCGCTTGTGCCTGTGTCAAAATATCTCTTGCTGAGTTAGATAAACCTCAGCCATAGCGAATAGGGAAAGGCAAAAAGTGCTATTTAGTAGAGATGACAAAACTACTTTAAAGACACAGTTGAACGCAGCAACATCACTTTACGACTATCTACTAAAAGGGCAAAAAAACCGCGCTCATTCAGCTTTTGCAATGTGTTGTATGCTTCTTTTTGGTTAGTTGTATAAACTGCCAACAAGTAAGGGCGTTGTCCATAGGAAGCAAAACCCACATTACCTTCCACCACCTGTTGCACAGTATTTGCCAGTTCTGGACGGTTGAAATAGTCCACCAGCACTGCATAACCCTCTCCTAAAGCTTGGGGACGATAGCTAATTGTCTGAGATGTTGTTGTTGGTGCTATTGCTGTTACTGGCGCTGTTGGTTTAGTGGTAATAATCGCCGACAACCCAACAATATTGTTAACATACCTCGCCCAACGATTGGCATCATCAATTTTTTTAAATCCGCCGATGCGCGTCACAGTTTCGTTGAGATATTTGCAGTTTATAGGTTTAAGTTCAGGTGGTAAGGCGCTACGCAACTGCTTTTGATTATCTGCTGTGGGGCTGACAACCAATAAAACATACTCCCCAGGGGTTGGAGGTTGACAACTGGGAATAGCTTGTTGGGCAAAGACAGGACTGATGCCACCAATCAAAGGGGCGATTGCTAACGCTAAAGTACTTGGTAAAGTTGGAAATCTTTGCACAAACGTTATACACATAAATTCTATTTTTTTAAGAGATTCATAAAAATATCTTTTGTTCCCCTCATCATAGATGGGGAGTTGGGGAAAATTTAAACTATATTTTTCTCTACTTCCCCATCCCTCAACTCTACTTTGTGGGCGATACTTAGAACCTAATAGTATATTAGGAAACGGTAGCTAGAGATGCCAAGGCATCAGGGATTGTTTCCGAGGGAGCCTGAAATTCCCCAGTGATTACATATTCTAGTCGCAGTTTTAGCCAAGTAATAAATTGGGAATTGGTGGAAATAATTGCCACAGAGTGTTTTGGAGACTTGGCCTTTACCTCTGCCAACTGGGGAGCTTCCAAAAAGGCTGGTTGCTTAACCAACCAAAAATCAATCTGTTTTTCTTGTTCGTGGTAGTGACGAGTGCGTTCCTTTAGCACTTCCTGAATTGGTTCTTCATGGAGGAGAAATTGTTGACTAGCCAAAACGTAATAGTATGTTTGCATCTTCGTCCTGTGGTTGGTTAATGAATAATTTATAGGGTACAGTACTGCATCCTGTACCCCGAAGAACTAACTTTTCTTGAATCCCTTGAACCAAGAACTGAAGGGACAAGCATTACTTTGGTGTTCACCCAATACCTGTTTACCACCTGCCGTCAGCTTATCTAAGAACAGGGTGTTATCAAAGTAGTGTTCCAAGGAAACAATCTTTAAGTCGTCGGTAACGCGGGCAATACTCATACCAATAATTTCCACTGTTTCTCCAGTCGGTGCATGGTCTTTGTATGCACCCTGAAAATGTCCCCAGTGCCGCCATTTGAATGTTACATTGGGTGGGCCTGAATAAACTTCTAGCACTTCCCAAGGAAATCCTTGAGGAAATGTGGACTGAAAGATTTTTGCTGATGATTCAAAGTTTTCTTCAGAAGCTTTGTAATGTTCTGAGTCAGCCATGAATAAATTGTAAGTACCTTGGGCTGATACATCTGCTGCTGTATATTCTACTCCACCGTTGGTACTAACACGAAATTTGTCATTGACAACTGACAACCACTGCTGCGGGTTGGTTTTGAAGGACACCTCCATCTCGAAGGTTCTCACCAAGTTTTGGACGATCGCCTCTAGTGTACCTTCTAGGTGATTCTGTGTGCTTTCTTGGGCGAGATTTTCTTTAGAGCGGGTATAATCTGGGGGTGTCTGATAGCGCCATTGGGCATCACTACTTTCTGCAATCACCTGATCCCGATCCTGTACCCAAAGGGGAAGGTTGTTAGACTGTGTTGAGGTCATAGAAGGAGTTTTAGATTCAAGATGTAACTCTAAGTTTTGAGGATTTCGCAGCTAATACCCCCCTAGGATCAATTAAAAATTAAAAATGAAGCAAAATTTTTAATTCTTAATTTTTAATGGGAGCGAAGCAACATGGCTTGTTTCATCTCTCGGACTGCTCGTTCTATACCTACTAATGCTGCTCGACTGATGATGGTATGGCCGATATTTAGTTCTTCCATGCCTGGAAGTGCAGCCACAGGATAAACATTCCAATAGGTGAGTCCATGACCAGCATTGACGCGCAATCCAGCTTTTATGGCTTGTGTACAGCCTTCAGCTAATATCGCTAATTCTTGCTGGCGTTTTGTTTCATTTTTAGCTTCTGCATATTGCCCAGTGTGCAGTTCGATAAATTTCGCCTGGACATTGACAGATGCTTGAATTTGTGCTGGTTCGGCGTCGATAAATAGACTCACAGGAATGCCAGCGCTCTGCAATTTATCGACTATCTCCCCTATTCTAGCAATTTGCCCGACGATATCTAAACCGCCTTCTGTGGTGACTTCTTGCCGTTTTTCGGGTACTAAAGTTACATAATCGGGTTTGATGTCGAGTGCGATCGCTAACATTTCATCTGTAGCCGCCATTTCTAGATTGAGATGCGATCGCACCGTTTCCCGTAAAATACGTACATCCCTGTCTTGAATATGTCTTCTATCTTCCCGTAAATGTACTGTAATTCCATCTGCACCCCCTAATTCTGCCAGCACCGCCGCCGCTATAGGGTCAGGTTCCACCGTCTGCCGCGCTTGCCGGATGGTAGCGATATGGTCAATATTTACACCTAATGTAGGCACGCCTGGTTTCTCCAAATCCACAGTCCTTAGACCTTAATTTTACCGGAAATACGGGTTAGGAGGTGTGTGTAAATTCGATTTTAAGTTTTGGTCATATTATTAAAGAAAGAGAATAATAATTGCCAAACCAAATTTCTGAGGCGATATGCTTTTAGAACTGCAACAAATTATCGTCAAACCAGGTCAACAAATGTTACTTAAAGATATTAGTTGGCAGCAGTTAGAAAATATTCTAGAAGAAATGGGAGAAAAGCGTGCAGCGCGTATTTCTTATAGTCACGGCTGGTTAGAGATTATGGTTCCCCTACCCGAACACGAAAAAGATAAAGAGTTTCTTGGTGATTTAGTTAAAATTTTATTAGACCAACTCCAAATTGATTTTGAACCTTTAGGTTCTACAACTTTAAAAAATGAACGAATGAGGCAAGCAGTAGAACCAGATGCTTGTTTTTATATTCAAAATCAAGCCGTTGTAATTGGCAAAAATCATATTTACTTAAATATAGACCCACCACCAGATTTAGCTATCGAAATTGATATTACCTCCCGTACTCAATTTGATAACTATCAGCTTTTGGGAGTTCCTGAACTTTGGCGATATAAACAAAAAGGTTTAGAAATTTTCTTGCTACAACAGGGAAAATATAGGAATAATATTTGATTTTTGAAAAAAAATAAGAGATAATACGGAGAGAGCATACAAGTCTAAAACAGAACAATGATAAAGCAGTATTTAGAACAAGAGATACCTGCGGTGGGTGGAGTCATCGGCGAACTACAGGAATTTATAGCTCAAAATC
>NZ_JACJRJ010000049.1 GCF_014697195.1 Cylindrospermum sp. FACHB-282
TTTCAGGAACTCAGCTATTTCATCCTTCAGTACCTTGTGTCTATACTTAACACACCATACGATATGATACTCAATTGCATAAACGTACCCTCTGCCGTGTTTTACTTCCATACTTTATCTTACCATTTGCATGACCATAAGAAGAAAAATATGCAAATATGGAGCGCCTAACTCATGACTGGAAGTCACGAGTGTGCGGCTTGAAGACATCAATCGTAACGTCTAAGCGATTTTCGGGTAGCTGTTGAATTTCAGACCAGAGGCTAAATAGCTTATCAAAATATCTGGCTTCGTCATAGATTGTGGGTACATACAGAATCGAGTTTGGCTGAGTTTTGGGAAGTAACAGCAAGGTAACTCCAGATATCTGGCTTCAAAGTTGCTTAAACCCCCATTTTAGCTTGCTTATTCAATGGCTGAGTATAATTTGCTCTCAGAATTTAGAGTTGGTGCGATTTAACTACAAAGGTAAAATTCAGTGTTGCGGAAGTAGGGGAAGAGATTAATCTCATCCCCCGAATGAATCATGCTCGCTCTCAAATATTACTTTTGTAAAGAAGTGTAAATTTGTTGTCGAACTTGCATAAATTCCTAAATTAACTCCGATAGCTGGATAGAAGGCTGATTACAGAAGCGAGGGAGGTGAGATTCCCTTATATATCTGTAAAGAAGTGTAAATTTGTTGTCGAACTTGCATAAATTCCTAAATTAACTCCGATAGCTGGATAGAAGACTTATTGCAGAAGTTGGGGAGGTGAGATTCCCCTACAAAGCAGGATTTAGGGGAAGGAAATGGATGTTTCTTTTTTCCCCTTAACTCTTTTCCAGGAAAGATTTAATCTTTGGCAATTAGCCAATGTCATGGATCTGGGGTTTTGTCTGTGGGTTTTCTAACCTGCCTCTTTTTTTGAGTACCCGTCGTAGTCGGTCGGGACTCAAGTAAACTTGCCGCTCAGATGCCAGTTTTGTGGCTAGCTGTTTAGAGTTATAAGCCTGTGGCTCTTGAGCTAGGCAATTTTCTAGATAAAGCAAGTCAGATTCTGCATAACGGGGTTTTCCTCCTCGACCAGGAGCATCCCATAGTCCTGCTAACCCCATTTTTCCCCAGCGATGAAGGGTTTGACGTACTGTAGAAATCGCCCAATTTAAGCCTTGAGCAATTTGCTCGTTTTTTAAACCACGAGCGTTCAACAGTAAAACCTGAGCGCGATCCCTAGTGCGTTGAGGAACATCTTTGGCTCTCCTCAACTCTTCCAGAGTCTGCTTTTCTTCTTCAGTTAAAACAATCCTCAATCGACATCCCATAAGTGATCGTCTTTTACAGAGTTGTTGGCATAGCTATGTCTATTCACGCTCATATACTTACACGTAAGTGTATAACAAACACACTATTTTAAACTTAATTACAAGAATTAAATATGCCGAACACTAGCCTGATGTCTGCTACGCAAAAAGTATTAGCTTGAAAAAGACTTGTATATCAAGGTAGCGATTTATCAGTTGTCTAGGAAAGGTCTACTAAAACAACTTTGTCCGGTTGTGATCAGCGTGACTGCACCAGCAGCTACCTTAGCAGCAATTTTGGTGGAGATGTTTTTCATTGTCTAAACTCCAGTAGATGCAATTGTGTTTATTTTGACGGTTATTTTGTTCTCAGTGTTCCTTTAGACACTAAACCATCCCTGAAAAAGGTAAAACCTGAAGCTGGTTTATGTGCAAAATTAATCACACAATCAACCATCTCAGCCCAAATAAGTAGGTGTAGCCTGAATAGACAAGCGCTTATGCAGATAGCTATTCTGACTAGACCTTTTCAGCTTTTTCCTGAGTAATTCCTAAAATAGGCATGGAAAGGCTGTGGCATTATATTCTAACTAATTAATGGTATTTGTACTGGTATTTGTGGGTATTTTATAGAATCTTTAAGAGATATTTTCACGGGAACTGATAGATTAATGCCCTGGGAAAGAGTCGTACAGTCATCTCCGGCTCGAGCAAGGGCTATAGTTCCAATGCCGGCATGGGGTTTGGGTAAATCTGGACAAAACTAGACAACCGTTGCATTTTGGCGGGTTTTGGTTCACAAGCTAAATACTTAGAACTATGCCCGGTGTGGTCTCATGTTAAAAACAAACAATAAATCCTCAAGCTGCAAAAACTATGCTTTTTGTTACGAATTAGTTGTCTAAAAAGAGATGATATGTATGATGATTTTAGAGATTTTAAATTAGATCAAGAAATATCAATATTTAAGTCGTATTACTTTTAACAAAATTTATGTTTAGTATATTTTTCGAGTTAAAAAATATGCTGAAAAAGGGCAACAATTGATACAACTTGATTTTGGCAAAATATATTCTTCATTACAACTTTAAAAATAAATTATTGGGAGAATGGGAGCAGAAAAAAATACTGTTTATTTGCGCTCGGAGACGAATGATGGTAGCGATCGCAGAGAACGTTCAGCATCGGTTAACTATACAAACTGTAGAAATTGCTCCTAACACAACGGCGATTCGCTCTCTTGATTGGGATCGCGATCGCTTCGATATCGAATTCGGGCTGCAAAATGGCACGACCTACAATTCATATTTAATTAGGGGCGAGCAAACAGTTTTGATTGATACTTCTCACCAGAAGTTTCGTCAGCTGTATTTAGAGACTCTCAAAAGTATTGTCAACCCTAAGACAATTGATTACATAATTGTCAGCCATACAGAGCCAGATCATAGTGGTTTGGTGGAAGATGTCCTCCAGTTAGCGCCTAGAGCTACTGTTTTAGCTTCAAAAATTGCCTTGCAGTTTCTAGAAGGCTTGGTACACGATCCTTTTTCCAAGCGGATTGTCAAAAGTGGCGATCGCATTGATATTGGTAAAGGACACGAACTCGAATTCGTAAGTGCGCCTAACTTGCACTGGCCAGACACCATCTTCAGCTTTGACCGCAAAACCCAAACTCTCTTCACCTGCGATGCCTTTGGGATGCACTTCTGTGACGATCGCACTTTCGACGAAGATTTAGAGGCGATTGAAGCTGACTTTAGATTTTACTACGATTGCTTAATGGGCCCCAATGCTCGGTCGCTGTTGAATGCGATGAAGCGCATGAGTGAACTCGGCAAAATTAAAATTATTGCCAACGGACACGGCCCGCTACTATATCACAATCTAGACGTTCTAACTGAGTGCTACCAAAGTTGGAGCCAAAGACAAGCCAAATCAGAAACCACCGCCGCCTTATTTTATGTCTCAGAATATGGACATAGCGATCGCCTCGTCCATGCAATTGGTGAAGGCATCCAAAAAACCGGCGTTGCGATCGAAATGATGGATCTGGGTTCAGCGGGAATCCAAGAAATTCAAGAACTTGCAGGTAGAGCAGCGGGTATTATTATCGGCATGCCCCCAACTACCGCAGTAGCTGCTCAAGCTGGGATCAGTTCCCTGCTAGCCGTCACCAAAGACAAGCAAGTGGTCGGTTTATTTGAATCTTACGGTGGGGATGATGAACCCATTGATACCCTGCGGCGCAAATTTATCGACTTGGGAGTGAAAGAAGCTTTCCCAGCGATTCGGATTAAAGATGTTCCCAGTGCATCTACCTTCCAGCTGTGTGAAGAAGCGGGTACAGACTTGGGACAATTGTTAGTGCGCGATCGCAACATCAAGCAGATCAAATCTCTCGATGTCAACATGGAAAAAGCCTTAGGTCGCATTAGCAATGGACTGTATATCATCACCGCTAAAAAAGGTGATGTCAGCAGTGCAATGTTAGCTTCTTGGGTAACTCAAGCGAGTTTACAACCCCTAGGATTTACAATTGCTGTTGCTAAAGACCGCGCTATTGATTCCTTAGTCCGAGTAGGCGATCAGTTTGTCCTCAACGTTCTGGGAGAAGGAAATTTCCAAGAACTCAAGAAACACTTCCTCAAGCGCTTGGCTCCTGGTGGTGACAGATTTGCTGGAGTGAAAACCCAAACTGCGAAAAACGGTTCTCCCATTCTCACTGATGCTCTGGCATATATGGAATGTGAAGTCACCAGCAGCATGGAATGTAGCGACCACTGGATTTTATACTGCACCGTGCAAGACGGACGTGTTTCCAATCCCGATGGACTTACAGCCGTTCGTCATCGCAAAGTTGGCAACTATTACTAAAGCTGGGTAATGGGTGATGGGTAATGGGTAATGGGTAATGGGTAATAAACAGAAAATCCCCAATTATCAATTATCTTTTTCCCCATTACCAATGCCCAATATTTCACAATTCCTATGAAAATCCCAGATTCCCTGTCCAGCTTCATTAAATGCGCTAAAAACTGGTTTTCTCAACTCCACCCAAAATCTATGACCGAATCTTTGCCACGCGACGTCCAAGTTCTCCCGATTGCGACAAATACTAAGGTTCTCAGAGCGCGTAGTAAATCACGTCTGCGGTTTGAAATTGAATATGCACTCTTAAGAGGTACTACCGCCAATTGCTATTTAATTGAAGCCGATAAAACCGCACTAATTGACCCGGCTCCGGAAAGCTTCACAGAGATTTATCTAGAGGCATTGCAAAAAACCCTAGATTTAAGACGGTTGGATTATGTGATCCTCGGTCATTTTAATCCCACCCGCGTGGCAACATTAAAGGCGATTTTGGAACTGGCGCCGCAGATTACATTTGTCTGTTCTCTTCCCAGTACAGCTAATCTACGTGCTGCTTTTCCAGATCAAGATATCAAAATTTTGACAATGCGGGGGAAAGAAACTCTAGATTTAGGTAAGGGTCATGTTTTAAAATTCTTGCCTATTCCTAGTCCCCGTTGGCCAGAAGGACTTTGTACCTACGACCAGCAAACCCAAGTTCTTTACACAGATAAGCTATTTGGAGCACATATCTGTGGTGATGAAGTGTTTGATGATAACTCAGAAGCGTTTAAGGAAGACCAGCGCTACTATTTTAATTGCTTGATGGCTCCCCATGCGCCCCACGTCGAAGCAGCTTTGGAGAAAATCTCCGATTTGCAAGTGAGGATGTATGCTGTTGGTCACGGGCCTTTGGTGCGCTCCAGCTTAATCGAATTGACCAAATGTTATGGTGAATGGAGTCGTTCCCAAAGCGATCGCGAAATATCCGTAGCGCTATTGTACGCCTCAGCTTATGGCAATACAGCAATTCTCGCCCAGGCGATCGCACTGGGACTAACCAAAGGTGGAGTTGCAGTCAACACCATCAACTGTGAATTTGCCACACCTGACGAAATTCGCACTGTTCTAGAACAATCCGATGGCTTTCTCATCGGTTCTCCCACCATCGGAGGCCATGCACCCACCCCAATTCATACCGCTTTGGGTATAGTTCTCACCATCGGTGACAACAGCAAACTTGCTGGAGTATTTGGTTCCTACGGCTGGAGTGGTGAAGCCGTTGAATTAATTGAAGGTAAACTCCGGGATGCTGGATTTAAATTTGGCTTTGATACCTTGAAGGTCAAATTTAAACCCGATGAAGTCACTCTCAAGCTGTGTGAAGAAATCGGTACAGATTTTGCCCAATCGTTGAAAAAAGCCAAGAAAGTGCGCGTACCTCAACAAGCTGCAACCGCTGTAGAACAAGCTGTTGGTCGAATTGTTGGTTCCGTTTGCGTGATTAGTGCCAACCAAGGAGAAGTCTCAACAGGGATGCTAGGTGCTTGGGTTTCTCAAGCCACTTTCAATCCTCCTGGATTGACAATTGCGATCGCCAAAGAACGAGCAATTGAATCCCTCATGTATCCAGGGGGTAAATTTGCCCTAAATATTCTACCTGAAGGCACTCATGTAGACTACATGAAGCATTTCCGCAAATCTTTTGCCCCAGGAGAAGACCGATTTGCTAATTTCCCCACAGGAGTTGCCGATAACGGTTGTACCGTTCTCAACGACGCCCTAGCCTATCTAGAATGCTCAGTTAGCCAACGCCTAGAATGTGGCGATCATTGGGTGGTTTATGCAACCGTTGATAACGGTAAATTAATCAAACCTGATGCTGTAACTGCCATCAACCATCGCAAATCAGGCACACATTATTAAACAGATGTAGCAGTTCTCATTCTGCTATCGAATCCCTTGAGGTTCCCGACTTCTCTAGGAGGTCGGGAATCTTATTATGAAAAAGATTTAATTATTTAAAAACTGCGAAATTAATCTTTACTGAAATTCCGTAATTTTCACCAAGACAATCGCCAAAATATTGTGCAATATATAACTATATACTTAGTAGTTGGCCCCACACAAAATGCCAACTCATACCACAACAGTTTTATAGTACTTTGTTGCTCCTATGACTCCAAAATACACAAAAATTAAATTTCCTCTTTGGCAGTATTTAAAACAGCCCGTATTTAATCGCGATTCTAAATTGGTATGGAATCCTCATCGCTTCGCATTTATCTGGCGAATTCGACTTTTAGAACGGTGTTGGACTAAAGAATGTGACGCTAAAGGCCCTCAACAGCATTAATTACTACAAAAACAGCCCAAATAACTCAAAAATTAACGAATGGAAATTAATTTGTAGGACAGCCCGAACGTCTGCCCTAACTGGGAACTCAATATAAATTTGCTAGTCTTTTGCCTCGTCCACAGCACGAGGTTTTTTGCCGTCAAGCAAAGCACTAACAGTCATATCTCCCATAACATTAATCGCCGTGCGGCAACGATCTAAAAACCAATCTACAGTTACTAGCAAAGCTATATACTGGGTGGGTAAGCCAACAGAACTAAACACCAAAGTCATCGTCACCAATCCAGCATTGGGAATACCCGCTGCACCCACTGATGCAAAAATGGATGTCAGAACCACAACTAACTGCTGTCCTAAACTCAAATGTTGCCCCAACACTTGGGAAATATACAGTGCAGACATCGCCTCATAGAGGGCAGTACCATCATTATTAAAATTTGCCCCGACTAACGCTCCCAAAGACGCGGAAGATTCTCTTAAGCCGATTTTTGTTTGCAAAACTTCAAAGGTGATAGGCATTGCCACCGTTGAAGAAGAAGTTGAGAAAGCTGTCAAAAAGGCATCAGCACCGCCAACCAAGAACTTGAGCGGATCTACCCAAGAACCTAATTTGACTCTGGTGAGATAATAGCAAGCTTGCAAAAACAGCGCCAACAGCACCGAGATGATAAACGCTGCTAAAGATTTAAAGGGCGCAAAGCCTCTTTCGGCAATGATTTTCGCCACAATTCCAAAAACTGCTATGGGCACTAAAGCAATTACCCAGTTGAGAATGCGGATCACCGACTCAAACAGAGTCCCAATGACATCTTCAACGGGCTGGTATCCTTTCTTACCTTGAGCGATTTGTTCCGATTTTAATCCCCGCAGGACGATACCAAAACTCAGGGCAATCACGATTAGTTGGATGACATTATTATCAACCAGCGGTTTGAGGACAGATTCTGGTACAGCATCTCTGAACAGTCCCCAAGGGTCAAAACTTTGAGCGGGAATTTCTGTAGTTACTGTTCCTGGGTCTACCAAATTCCCCCAAGTCCCCGGACGCAAGATGTTAGCTACTAAAAGTCCTACTACTATAGCTACCGTAGTGTTAGTTAAAAGTAGCCCTGCTAGACGCCTGCCGGCTGTACCGGGGATATTGGTAGTCATGAAGGTATGCAATACCGCTACCAAAATTAGTGGCGTTGCCAGGGCGCGGAGAGCCTTCAGCACCAACTCAGCAGGAATTGCTAAATTAGTGATTAAGGTGGCGTTGCTGGGGCTGGGATTGCCCGCTCCCAAAGCTAGTCCGACACTGATGGCAAATACTAGGGCGATGATAATTTGCAACGTGAGAGGGATACGCTGCCACCAAGGGCTAGCTTTGGTTTCAGGCGAATTATTGCTCTCGGTTTGGCTCATTAGATATGCTGTTAATGGTTGTCACTATTAAAACACCACCTGTGACAGTAAAAATTCCGGAATCAGCCCAGCTTGAATTTTGAGTAAAAACTGTTAGTCTAAGATCCCGTTGCTTTGCTTGCATCATACTATCAAGGGTATGCCACCAGGAGGCCCTGAGAGATGTTGTTGGCTTTTTTTGGAGAGGCTTATGTCGTTCGTCCCTTTGCATATTCACAGTGATTATAGTTTGCTGGATGGAGCAAGTCAGCTACCAGAGTTGGTTGATCATGCGATCGCACTGGGGATGAAAGCGATCGCCCTCACAGATCATGGTGTCATGTATGGAGCCATTGAACTGATCAAAATCTGCCGCACCAAGAACATTAAGCCAATAATTGGCAACGAAATGTATATTCTAAACGGCGATCTTGAAAAACAAGAACGTCACCGTCCCAAATATCATCAAGTAGTCTTAGCTAAAAATACTAAAGGCTATAAAAACTTAGTCAAAATAACCACAATTTCTCACCTCCAAGGCGTACAAGGTAAAGGTATTTTCTCCCGTCCTTGCATCAATAAAGATTTATTAAAAAAATATCACGAAGGTTTGATTGTCACTAGCGCTTGTTTAGGTGGAGAAGTTCCCCAAGCAATCCTCAGCAATAGACCAGATGCAGCCCGGAAAGTTGCCCAATGGTATAAAGATGTATTTGGCGAAGATTATTATTTAGAAATTCAAGACCACGGCTCCCAAGAAGACAGAATTGTTAACGTTGAAATCGTCAAAATTGCGCGGGAATTAGGCATTAAAATTATTGCCACCAATGATTCCCACTATATTTCTTGTTTTGATGTAGAAGCACATGATGCATTGCTGTGTATTCAAACACAAAAACTAATCAGTGAAGATAAACGGATGCGTTATAGCGGCACAGAATATCTTAAATCTGCCGACGAAATGAAAGCCCTATTTCGTGATCATTTGCCTGATGATATCATTGCTGAAGCTATAGCAACCACCGAAGAAGTTGCCGATAAAGTCGAGCGTTACGATATCATGGATGACCCGAAAATTCCTAGCCCTCCTATTCCCCCCGGTCATACTCCTGATACTTATGCTGAAGAAGTTGCTTGGCTAGGACTGTTAAATCGGTTAAATCGCAAATCTCGCAACGAAGTAGATCCAACCTACAAAGAAAGGTTGGAATATGAACTTAAAATGATTCAACAGATGGGGTTTTCCACATACTTTTTAGTCGTGTGGGATTACATCAAATTTGCGAGAGATAATAATATTCCCGTGGGGCCTGGTCGGGGTTCGGCGGCTGGTTCTTTGGTTGCCTATGCCATGAAAATTACTAACATTGACCCAGTGCACCACGGCTTACTATTTGAGCGCTTTTTAAATCCCGAACGAAAATCAATGCCTGATATTGATACAGATTTCTGCATTGAACAACGGGATAAAGTGATTGATTATGTAACTAATAAATATGGCCCAGATAGAGTTGCCCAAATTATAACTTTTAACCGCCTCACTTCTAAAGCTGTCTTAAAAGATGTTGCCAGAGTGTTAGATATTCCCTATGGGGAAGCTGACAAAATGGCGAAATTAATTCCTGTAGTGCGGGGTAAACCTACTAAACTCAAGGTGATGATTTCTGATGCAACACCAGAACAAGAGTTTAAAAATAAATATGATAATGATCCGAAAGTTCGCCATTGGCTTGATATGGCAATGCGAATTGAAGGCACTAACAAAACCTTTGGTGTTCACGCAGCCGGTGTGGTGATTTCTGCTGACCCACTTGATGAAATTGTCCCACTACAGCGCAATAATGACGGCTCAGTGATTACCCAATATTTCATGGAAGATTTGGAATCACTAGGTTTGTTAAAAATGGATTTTCTCGGTTTGCGGAACCTAACGCTAATTCAAAAAACCATTGATTTGATTGAAGAAACTAATGGCTATCGCATTGACCCTGATGAAATCACAGGACAGGAAAGAAAAGCTCAGAAGATATTAGCTAAAGGTGAACATAGCAGTTTACCCAAAGATGTGCAAAAAGCTTATGCACTATTAGAAGCAGGTAAATTAGAAGGAATTTTTCAATTAGAATCTTCGGGAATGCTTCAGGTAGTTAGAGATTTGAAGCCTTCTAATATCGAAGATATTTCTTCAATTTTGGCACTTTATCGACCGGGGCCATTAGATGCGGGATTAATTCCTAAATTTATTAACCGCAAACATGGAAGAGAGAAGATTGAATATGAAGACAAGATTCTAGAACCAATATTAAATGAAACCTATGGAATTATGGTCTATCAAGAGCAAATCATGAAAATTGCTCAAGATTTGGCTGGTTATTCTCTAGGACAAGCTGACTTGCTGCGTCGCGCAATGGGGAAAAAGAAAGTTTCTGAAATGCAAAAGCAGCGAGAAAAATTTGTTGATGGTGCAGCGAAGAATGGGGTAATGAAAAAGGTAGCTGATGACTTATTTGAGCAAATGTTAAAGTTTGCCGAATATTGCTTAAGCCATGACACAGAAATTTTAACAGTTGAATATGGTTTTATTCCCATTGGGGAGATTGTAGAAAAGATGATTGAATGCAGCGTTTACAGTGTTGATAATCATGGGAATGTTTACACTCAACCGATAGCGCAGTGGCATAACCGGGGAATGCAGGAAGTTTTTGAATATTGTTTAGAAGATGGTTCAACTATTCGCGCCACAAAAGACCATAAATTTATGACAACTGATAGGGAAATGTTACCGATTGATGAAATATTTGAGCGGGGTTTAGATTTGTTCAGGGTTGAGGGTTTGCCAATTTAAGAACCCCACACCGCTGCTTCCTGGAGGGACTTTTTTACTTCATTATTTCCTCGCTGGCAATATACATAATTATTTTTGTCGTAAAGTGTCGCGATAGGCTTTGACGGCTTGAGTTTGACTAGGAGATTTTACATATTGAGCTAAAACAGATAAATCTAATTTTGGCAGGAATTCACTGCAGTTAATTAATTCATATCCTTGTTGACGTAAGCGATAAACAGTAAATTTATTATTTTGCCAAAACCAAACTTCTGGTATTCCTAATCCTTTATAAACGGATAGTTTATCAATTCCACCACTGGAGAGAATAACTTCGATAGCAATATCGGGAACTTCTTTAAGTTGTCCAAAACAGTAACATTCATCTGGTTCTAAACCTCTGGCTTTGATTTGTTTACGAAAGGTGGTGGAACCGTAGCCTGTTAAATCAATATCTGTCTCTAAGGCGTAAATTTCAATTAAACGAGCAATTGCTTTTTTGTCTAATTCGTGTTGTAGGGATGGACTCATAATTTCTAGGGTTCCTTCTAGGTAAGTCATCCGCAAGCCGGGGATATCATCTAAGGTTGCTCGCAGGGTTTCGTATTGTTCCCAACTAACATTATTTAGTATGAGGCGTTGTTCCTCTGTGCTGTTGTCTGGTTGCTGTACAAGGTTACTTATCATGGCTTTAGTCGATTTGGCGGGGGATAATTCTATTTTCTAGGTTATACCGGAAAATATAGCCCTGGCGAATAGAATAGAGCCTCCGGCGCCCGCAGGGTACGCGGCTACACAAACAAAGTCTGCGGCTCGACTGAGCTTCGCCGAACGTCCTGCGCGGACTAAATAGAATTGAAACCCACGGAGGCGGTCACTGAGCCTGCCGAAGTGTGGGTAAAGTCTCGTGTAGCCGCGGTTTCTAACCGCCTGCTGCTAATTAAATTTATTCAGCTTGCTTGCTGTTGTCTTGGCTCAATTGTCTGCGCTATCAAATTGAGGGGGGAAAGATAGACGCTGTCTTCTATGCTACTCGATAAAATATGTGTGAAATGCGATCGCCTAATGGCCTAACTAAAAGAACTTTAACGACATAACAGACTGCACTCTGTTAGAATGCGGACTGCGGCATTTGCTCTCAGTCTTAGCGCTACTGCCCATGCAGACCTTCAAACCACCCGTCCGCCTAAGACTGGCGCCGTCATTGGCGACAGGCCGATGTTATTACCGGAATCCTATGTCTTTTTCTACTCTCGGCTTGTCCAATGAAATTATCCGTGCCGTCACTGAACGGGGATACACCAAACCCACACCAATCCAAATGCAGGCCATCCCTGCGGTGTTGTCGGGGGGTGATCTGCTAGCTGGTGCCCAAACCGGTACGGGAAAAACCGCAAGCTTCACTCTGCCGCTACTGCATCGGTTGTCATTGGACAAGAACGTTAAAACTACCCCTAATGGACACCCACCGATTCGGGCGCTAATTCTCACCCCTACTCGCGAACTTGCTGCACAGGTAGAGGAAAGCGTGCGTGATTACGGCAAATACTTGAAGCTGAACTCAATGGTGATGTTCGGTGGAGTCGGTATTAATTTGCAAAAACAGCGGTTGAAGAACCGCGTAGATATTCTGGTTGCTACCCCAGGACGACTGTTAGACCATGTACAGCAAGGCACGGTGAAACTGTCGCAGATTGAGGTTTTGGTGCTGGATGAAGCAGACCGAATGCTGGATATGGGCTTTATTCATGATATCCGCCGCATCCTCTCGCTTTTGCCTAAACAGCGACAGAATTTGCTATTTTTCGCCACCTTCTCAGACAACATCAAGGCACTGGCCGCAGGGCTGCTCAATCGCCCGACAATGATTGAGGTGGCACGGCGCAACGTTACTGCCGACACGGTGGTACAGAAGGTGTACCAGGTAGACCGGGACAAGAAGCGCCAATTACTAGCTCACCTGATTCGGCAACACAATTGGTATCAAGTGCTGGTGTTCTCTCGTACCAAGTTTGGCGCTGACCGTCTGGTGAAGCAGTTGGGGGAAGACCGAATTCAAGCGTTGGCTATTCACGGTAATAAGAGCCAGTCGGCCCGTACCCACGCTTTGGCAAAGTTCAAGAATGGCAGCCTACAAGTACTGGTGGCAACGGATATTGCGGCGCGGGGTCTTGACATTAGCGAACTGCCCCATGTAGTCAATTTCGATTTGCCCAATGTACCGGAGGATTATGTTCATCGCATTGGTCGCACTGGTCGTGCGGGTGCAGAAGGTGAGGCTATATCCCTGGTGTGCGTCGATGAATACCAGTTGTTGGCAGATATTGAAAAACTGATTCAGCAGCGGTTGCCGAAGGAAATAGTCCCTGGCTTTGGGCCCAACCCCGACACTAAGCCGGAACCCATCCCAAATGGACGCCAAAACAGGCAGAAACCCAGAAGTGAGAAGCGGACGCCTAGCTCTACTGCTAAACCGTCACCACAGAAACCGGCTAAACGGAAGGCAGCGCCACCTGCTATCGGTGGCAAGACGAACGGGCCTCGTTCCTCTGGATCTCGCCGTTCTGCTAAACGCGATCGCACTTGATAAAATAGGTGTGGAAAAAAGTCCTTTCTTCTATAAAAGTTCTTCCATAACATTCAAGAATTATTCTTCTGTAATTTTCACTTCAAAGTGCCAATGTCTAGGGCGGGATAATGCCCAATGGCACTGTTACAGAAGAATTCCAACGTGGACACAAAACTCCTCATTTCCCCTAAAGAACTCTCTTCTTTATTAGCAGAAAAATCCTCACAAACTGTCATTATAGATACGCGAAGTCCAGAAGAATATGCTGTTTCGCACCTTCCTCAATCTATCAATATTCACGCATTTTTCACTTATCTTTTGGATAACTCTTCTCCAGAAGGATTAAAGAAATTGCAAGCATATTTTGCTGAAATTATGAGCGAGGTAGGAATATCTGCTACAGAAAGGTTAATAGTCTATGAGGATACTTTAAATAAAGGCTACGGCCAATCTTGTCGAGCGGCTTTTTTACTCCAGTATTTGGGTTGTGCTGAGGTATCTGTGTTACACGGGGGATATCAAGCATGGCTGGCTGCTGGTTTACCTACCACCGATGAAGTACCTGAAAGTGAAAGCAGTATATTTAGATTGCACCTCAACCCTGACATCATGGTTTCTAAAGCCGAGATGTTGCAGGCTCTTGATGATCCGGCGATTATTAAATTAGATGTGCGCGATCGCATAGAATGGCAAGGACTGAGCTCTTCTCCCTATGCTCCAGATTTTTGTCCTCGCAAGGGTAGAATCCCTAACGCCGTATGGCTGGAATGGCATTTGCTGATGAATTGTGACTCTCAAATCCCCATGTTCCGCTCAAAAGCAGAAATCCTCACAATTTGTCAGTCTGTGGGTATTACCCCCAATTCTATTGTCTACCTTTACTGCTTTAAGGGTTCCAGGGCGGCTAATACACTTATAGCCATGCAAGAAGCTGGAATTAATGCTAGAAATTATTTCGGCTCCTGGAATGAATGGTCTCGCGATTTCTCTCTTCCCATCGATAGCCGCGTCATCTAAGCCAGTGAAGGGGTCTAGGTAATTTCCGTGCTGTTTTCCATCCTACTAAATTAAATCTTCTGAGAGTGCGATCGCTCTTATCCATCTCAAGGAATACTAGGATAGTGTGACATCTCTCTAGTATTTTGATATGCGCCAATTGTTTCTGCATCTACGTAACTGGGCAGTCTTCAGCATCCTCTGTCTACTTTTAAGCTGGTCACTCCCTGCACAAGCCGCTAGTCCCATTGATTCCCAACTAGAACAGCAAGTATTACAAATTCTCCGGGCACACCCAGAGGTAATTATTGAATCTGTCCAGGCATACCAGCAACAACAGCAACAGAAAATACAGCAAGGACGGCAGGCATTTTTACAGGATTTAAAAACCAATACCAAAGCGGTGATTGGTGAATCTCCCACCAAGGGAACTGCATTAAAAACAGTGGTGATAGAATTCTCAGATTTTGAATGTCCCTACTGTGCTGAAGCCAATAAAACCCTGAAACAGTTGTTAGCCAAGTATCCCAATGAGTTGACATTGGTTTATAAGCATTTTCCTCTAAGTCAAATTCATGCTGAAGCATTACCTGCTGCTAAAGCTGCTTGGGCAGCAAATCAGCAGGGTAAATTCTGGGAATATCATGATGCTCTGTTTACTAATCAAAAGCAACTTGGCGAAGCATTATATTTAGATATTGCTAAAAATCTCAATTTAGATTTGGTAACTTTTAAAAGTGACAGGAATCTTGCCGATACCGCCATTCAAAAAGACCTCCAGCTAGCTCAAAATTTAGGGCTTTCTGGTACACCTTCTTTTGTAATTAATAACAAGAATTTTTCTGGTGCGGTGCAGTTATCAGAAATCGAGGGTATCTTGCAGGCTGTAAGGTAACATTTCATCTCTGCAAAATATTTGTATAGACAAACACCCTACTATTTCATCACAATGTGCATCTTTAGTTAGAGGTTTCATGCCCTGTTAAACTGCTGTACTTGAATCATGTGTAAGGAGTAGGTAATGAGGAGTGAAAACGATAAAGGTTTCTCACTCCTCTTATTCTTGAGTCCTATTACTACTAAAATATCTGCTAGCTTCTTACCAAAAAAATACTTACACCACATCTATTTTGAAAACCATATTTTTTAATAGTAGTAGGATCATCTTGCTCCCATCTGGTACTAACGGGAAAGACTTCGGCGTGAGCGCTCAGTCGAACGCTGCCCGCACTACTCCAAGTTTCAAAATGGACGTGGTTTATCTCAATCGGACAGAAGCCCATTACTGTAATTTTTATATTCCATTGAAATTGGCAATTCTGTAAAAATAACATTACTATTTACATTTTGTTGTGGGAAAGGTTACAACAGGTATTGAGTAACTATTTTGCTAAGTAGAAGTTTAAAACAGAGTTTTGCAGAGTTACCTATAATTTGTCTGGGCTACTCTAGGCTTAACTCTAGGGAATTCTGCATTTAGTCTATTTCTTGAGCTTAAAAGGCAACTTTACCAAGCTCAGATACATCTATGTAACTAGAATAAACCGTAAGAAGGAAATTTTGAGGTAATAAATGCATCGCGTTAGGTTTTGGATATTGTTCCCGTTAACCTTGGTAGCCAGTTTTGCCCAACTACTGCTGCAATCTAAACAATCTATGGCAGAATTTGCGCCGGATGTAGTCGAAAATGTGAGTCCGACTTTGTTAGCAAAGGCCAGTTACCTCTCAGCGTTGGAACAAGGAGTGATTGATGAAACTAACAAAATACGGACAAATCCCCGATCATACATCCCTATCTTAGAAAACTACAAGAAACGCTTCCAGGGCAATCAAGTTAGAATCTCTAATAAGACCTATTTGATGACTCAGGAAGGAGTCAAACCAGTTAATGAGGCGATCGCCTTTCTTAAGTCTGTCCGTCCTCTAGGGGCGTTGAGTGCATCTAAGGGTATGTCTTTAGGCGCTAAAGATCACGTCAAAGACCAAGGCAAAAAAGGCGCTACAGGTCATAATGGCAGCGATCGCAGTGATCCCTTTATTCGCATCAATCGCTATGGTGCATGGGAAACCACCGCAGGGGAAAATATTAGTTATGGACCAAAGACAGCCCAAGATATCGTGATGCAGTTAGTTATTGATGATGGTGTCCCATCACGGGGCCATCGTAAAAATATCTTTAACCCTGCTTTTAAAGTCACAGGAGTGGCTTTTGGCATTCACGCTAAATATAGGCAGATGTGCGTGATTACCTACGCTGGAGGTTATCGAGAAAAATAATGTCAAAATTAAAAGAAGAATAAACAAGAGAACGGGAATTAATGGGCGATCGCCATAATCATACGGCTACCGGTGCTCAACATCTTAACGTCTACGTCCAGGGTAAAGGATTCCCTATACTGGGCTTACACGGTCATCCTGGTACTGGTCATAATCTTTCTGTCTTCACCAACCATTTATCAAAACGCTACCAAACTTTGTCCCCAGATTTGCGTGGATATGGCAAAAGTCGCTTTCAGGGCAATTTTGCCATGGACGACCATTTGACAGATTTAGAAGCGCTGCTAGACCGCTTTGAGATTGAAAAATGTCTAGTCTTGGGATGGTCACTTGGTGGTATTTTAGCCATGGAATTGGCCCTAAGATTACCACAGCGGGTTAGTGGGCTGATTTTGGTAGCGACAGCAGCTAGACCCCGTGGAAATCATCCCCCCATCTCTTTGCCAGATAATGTTTATACTGGCGTTGCGGCCCTATTGAACTATATTAAACCGAGTTGGCAGTGGAATATTGAGACTTTTGGCAAGCGATCGCTATTCCGCTACTTAATCCAACAACATACACCCACCGCTTACGGCTACATAGCTAGGGAAGCCGTACAAGCTTATTTGCAAACCTCCCCTGGTGCTACTCGTGCTCTCTATAGTGCGATTCAATCTGGGTACAACCGACTTCCAGACCTTCAGCAAATTGAATGTCCCAGCCTAGTACTTGCTGGCGCCGAAGACCGGCATATCACGGCTGATTCCAGCTTAGAAACAGCTCAACACCTCAAAAATTCTCAGTGGCATTGTTACCCCAATACCGCCCATCTTTTCCCCTGGGAAATTCCCCAACAATTACTGAGGGATATTGACCTGTGGCTGGAACAACACCCAGAAGTCTTAAACAATTAAAAATTAAAAATTAAAACCCCGACTGAAAAATAAGATACCTGTAGACCTACGCCCTTGACCTTCCGGTAGGAAAGGGGTATTAGACCCGAACATCCTGATCAAATTTTAGATTTTAGATTTTAGATTTTGCATTGTTGGCATCGTTCCCAGACTTAGCCTAGGAACGATGATCGCCTATTAAATTGTATTAAATTTGACCGCTAAAGGCAGGCTTTACTTTACGGTCAATCCTTTCCCCCAAGTCTTCGGCAATTGTCAAAGCAGTAGGCTTACATTGCTTAACATTCACAATGATTCCCTGGGCTCCTTCAATTTCTAAATCTTCTACATAGCCAATGCTGGCCCATTTTGCATCAAACGAACTGAGAAATGGCCCAAAGTAGTAAGTACAACGGGGATTCTGAGTCAATATTTCTACCCACCAAGCACGTCCGAAATTGTTGAGTATATTAATCAACGCTTCCTTGAAAATATGCCAAATAGTTTTCATGGTTTTCACCAATTTATAAACGTAGTACAGACTGCTAACGATATGTTGCTTTTATTCTGTTTTACATTTCTTTATACTCTTTTACTCTGCTTTTTTCAAAGAGATTTTTTGCAATTTATCAAGATACAGGGTATTTAGAGACCGTTGACGATAAATTTCATAAAGCGCCATACCCGCTGCCACTGAGGCATTCAGGCTGGGAGTCTTACCTTGTAGGGGAATTGACACCAAAATATCACAGGCTCGTTGTGTCAACATACTGAGACCTTCGCCTTCAGCGCCAACTACCAAAACGATAGGGCCTCTGAAATTCACTGTATGCAGAGGTTCGCTCCCGCTGGCAGCGGTGCCGTAAATCCAAAAACCAGCCTCTTTCAATTCTTCTAAGGCTCGGCCGAGGTTGACTACTCTGGCTACGGGGAAGTTTTCTAAAGCACCTGCTGCCACTTTGACCACGGTGGAAGTGATCCCAGATGCTCTTCTTTGGGGGATCACCAATCCCTGGGCGCCGATGGCTTCAGCAGTGCGAATAATTGCTCCCAAGTTGTGAGGGTCAGTAATGCTGTCAGCAACTACAATTACGGGATCAATGAGAGATTTCGCCTGTTCAATCAGTTCAGGTAATTCGATGTAGGCGTAGGGGGCAATTTGCGCTGCTATACCTTGGTGATTAGCCCCTTCTGTGATTTGGTCTAAGCGCTTGGGTTCTACTTCATCAATGACCGCACCATGATCTTTAGCTTGGAGAATCAGATGGTGAAAGCGGGAATCGTAGCGCAGACGAGCAGTTATCCAGATACGGTTCAAACCGCGTCCATTTTCTAAAGCGCTCAATACTGGATGGCGGCCGTAAATCAGATCGCTATCTTCTGTTTCTTTGATCGCTGGGGATGGAGTGGAGAATTGGCGGGGTTGGCGTGGTCTACCAGAGATGATGGGGTTACCTTCTCCGTTGTCGGCTTGGCGTTGTCTACTAGAGATGATGGGTTTAACTTCTCCATTGCTCCCTTGGCGTGTTCTGCCAGGGATGATGGGCTTAACTTCTCCATTGTCGGCTTGGCGTGTTCTACTAGAGATAATGGGCTTAACTTCTGCATTGCCCCCTTGGCGTGGTCTACTAGAGATGATGGGCTTACCTTCCCCATTGCCTTGATTACGATTTGGGTTGGCGAGGATGCGCTTACCCTTAATTTTTATGGGCTGCCCACGATTAGGTTCGCCAGAAGTCTTGATTTTTCTAGGTTTATTGCTTGTCATACGAGTATTTGGTTGTGGTATTGCGTATTGATAGGCATCCCAATTACCTGAATTTACTGAACTTGATCGACTGATTTTCCTATCGGGAGATTGAGTTTTCCGCTATTTCTCTAGATGGATTTTTTGTAACAGTTCGGTTAAGCGTTGGTAATCGGTGAGATATAGGTAGCCAATTAAAGTTTCTAGACTAGTTGCCTGTTGATAAATTCCGGGATCAACTCGCTTAGGGTGTCTTGCGGCAGCGTTTCGACCGCGCCGGACAATTTCTAATTCGTTACTCCTCAGGTGCGGCGTCAGCGATCGCAAATGAAGCGCTTGTGTTTCCGCTCTTACCTGCGCCACTACCAGACGATGGTAAGTTTCTGACCGCTGCTGTGGCACCAGATAAAATATCCTAACATACAATTCATAAATTGCATCCCCCAAGTATGCCAAAGCCGATGGAGTAATTTGTTGCACTTGTGATTGGGATATTGGTAGGGGTAATTGTGCAGTGATTGCCAAGAGCGCTGGGGTCAAAGATGAATTCTGCTCCACTGCTTCATCTTCTCGATCTAATCGCTCTTCCTCCTTTGGGTTCACAAGTGCAACATTCCTTGACTGACTATAATTTGGGTAATCTGCTTTACAAAAATTTCTACTTTACTAAGTATGCCATAATGCTGTGCTTAGTATATTCAACACTAAAAGAATACTGGCTAATGGGATTTTTTTGATTAGGAAGCTATCTTCAGGATAAAGTATGAAGTAGGATTTTTTTGTTTCTTCCCTGGAGATATAGTACAAAGATTTGTTTTTACCTCTCCCACAAGGAGAGAGGTAATATGCCAGAAGGTTTAAGAATCAAGCTATCTGATGTTGAATCTGGATAGCTGAATTTATCCGCAGGATCTCAAGCAATTAAGGCGACTTGATGTTTTCTAGAGCTGCATCAACTGATGTTTGCAGGGAGAGAAACTTCTCTAAGCGAACAAGCTTGACCGTTTGAGTTACGCGGGCATTTGTGACGATTTGTAAGGTGCCATCGGCGTTTTGAGCCTGCTTGGCTAGCTGCACCAGCGCACCCAAGCCGGAGCTATCAACAAAGTCAATTTGTGAGAGATCCAGAATTATGTGCTTTGGGCCCTCGTCGATCTTGCTGCCAAGTACCTTGCGAAATGTCGGCTCAGAAAAAGCGTCTAACAAACCTGTGAGGCGGAATAGCTGGCAGTTATCCCGGACTTCACGAGTGCCCCTCAGGCTTACGGTTAGGTTCAATGGCTCAGCAATAATTCCCTCCTCATCCTCATAAGTTAAAGTGAACGCTCAAGTATAGATGTTTTTTGAGCAAATTGTCTACAATCTGCTGGGATAGGGGGGTATTGGAATTCAAAATTCAAACTTCAAACTCTAAGTCCCCCACCTATCATATTTACTTAACTTTTGCAATTGCTGCTTGACGTGCTGTTTGCATTGATTGCACAAACTGCTCAAACAGGTAATCAGCATCATGGGGCCCAGGACTGGCTTCTGGGTGATACTGAACGGAAAAAATTGGCAGGGACTTGTGACGTACTCCAGCAACGGTGAGATCGTTTAAGTTTAGGTGACTGACTTCAACTACTGCTGTAGGTAGAGAATCTGGGTCAATGGCAAAACTGTGGTTTTGGCTGGTAATTTCTATCCGTTGCTGTAAACCCGCAGGCTGATTTAAACCACGATGACCAAATTTGAGTTTAAAGGTTTCCGCTCCCAGAGCATGACCTAAAATTTGGTGTCCCATACAAATCCCAAAGATGGGTTTTTGACTCAACAGCAGTGCTTTAGCAGTTTCAATACCTTCAGTGACAGCAGAGGGATCTCCGGGGCCATTGGAAAGAAAGATCCCATCGGGGTTGTAGTTGAGAATTTCTTCTGGTGACGTATCAGCAGGAACGACGATTACTCGACAACCATAACTTGCCAAACGACGCAAAATATTACGTTTAACACCAAAGTCAAGGGCGACAACGGTGAATGATTCTCCAATATTAGCCGCAGCATCTTGGTTGAATTCCCAAGCTGGGGCTGTGGGATTTGACCATTCATAAGTTGTGGAAGTGGTGACTTCGCGCACCAAATTTAATCCGGCCATGCTGGGTGCTGCCTGCACCTGTTCTAGTAACTCGGCTTCATCAAGAATGGCTGTGGAAATGCCACCATTCATGGCTCCAAGAGTCCGAATTTTACGGGTGAGGGAGCGGGTATCGATGCCGTATATACCTGGTATCTGCTGCTGTTTGAGGTAATCAGGTAAGGATTGTGTTGATCGCCAATTACTTGGGCGTTGACAAATATTCCGAGCGATCGCTCCCCGCACTTGGGGTCGTGCTGATTCCTCATCTTCGGAATTGACGCCAGTGTTACCCAATTCAGGATAGGTAAAAATCACTATTTGACCGCGATAACTAGGGTCGGTCAACACTTCTTGATATCCGGTCATGCCAGTGTTAAACACCACTTCTCCAATCGTGGTTCCCAGAGCGCCGAAAGACCAACCGCGATAAGTGGTACCATCTGCCAAAACAAGTAAAGCAGGTATTGTGTCAGACAGGGGCATAGGTAATGGGTAATAGGTAATGGGTAATGGGTGATGGGTAATGGGTGATGGGTAATTATCCCCAGACCCTAGTCCTGCGATCGCTAATTATCTCATGAGTTTATGACTTGCGATTTCTCAGAGCAATTTATTCAAAATATTTGCAGGGGAATTCGCGGGTGGGATGTAGATTGGAAAGAGCCAGGGCAGTTAAAATTGAGTCAACTATGCTTCAGCCCTTTTTATCTCACACAGCCCTAATTTGTCTCTCCAGCACTCTAGTGGTTTTGAGTGTTGGCTGTAGTCAAGACAAACAAACGACTGGTAGTCAACAGCAACCACAGCCCGCTGACAATCTGGCTCTTGTGCGGCCTCCTGCCAAACCAACACTACCACCAGCTAGCCCAAAAGCAGAACCCAAATATGAGCCAAGTTCTTTGGAACTGGCCCTAGACAAAGCTACTGGCGCTTTGAATATCAGTAAATCTGCTCAATCTTCAGATGATTGGAATTTGGTGGCGAGTCAGTTTCAGGATGCGATCGCCCTGATGAAAAAAGTGCAGCGACAAAGTCCCAATTTTCCCTTTGCTCAAGCACAAATCTCAGAATACCGCCGCCAAATTAAGTATGCCCAACAAAGAGCAAATCCTCCCAAGGAGCCAGCCACACCTCCTCGACCTAAGAGAGTAGTAGTTATTGTTCCCCAACCAGCAAGAACACCAACGTCTACCCGGCCCCTTTTCCCCCCTGTGCAAACAAAACTGCCACCACCAGCGCCTGTTTTCTCTTCAACAGAAATCCTCACCCAAGATAATGAGGTATTTACAGCCCCCATTAAACGGCGAATGGGTGGAACGCCAATTGTGGAAGTTACCTTCAATGGTCAGCAGCGATTTGACATGATTGTGGATACAGGAGCCAGTGGAACCGTCATTACCCAAAAAATGGCGATCGCCTTAGGAGTAGTGCCAGTGGGGAAAGCGAAGGCAAATACTGCTAGTGCTAGAGCCGTGGAATTTCCCGTTGGCTACGTTAACTCCATGGAAGTTGGCGGGGTGATGGCGAATCAAGTACCAGTAGCGATCGCCGGAGCCGAACTAGAAACTGGACTTTTAGGACATGACTTTTTTGGCAATTACGATGTCACTATCAAGCGCAATTTCGTAGAATTTCGCCCCCAATCCCGCCCCTAAATCAATCCCGCAGAAACTGAATTAACTGTTCCAACTTGGCCCAAGGGCTACCGCTTTGTAAGATTTCCTTGGCCACACTCACACCTTGGGCGTGGTTGAGTAGGGGTATTGCACCCCCCACTTGCAGCGCCAGGGAGGCATTTAAGGCCACCACGTCCTGTTGTGCCTGAGTTCCCTTACCTTGCAGCACCGCCTTGAGAATTGACTTATTCTCTTGGACATCCCCACCCCTGAGTGCTGCTAAGGGAGCAGGCGTGATATCTAACTCTAGGGGATTAACGGTAGTTAACTGCACCTCACCATCAGATAACACCGCCAAATCAGTTAAATCCCCTAAACCTGCTTCATCTAGTCTTTCTCGACCATGTAAAGCGATCGCTTTGGACTTACCCAACTGGTGTAACGCTTGGGCAATTGTTGCCAACAGATTGGGATCAAATACCCCCATGACCTGCCCAGTGGGACGCAAGGGATTGACTAAGGGCCCTAGTAAATTAAACACCGTCCGTACTTTTAGCGATCGCCGCAACGGCCCAACTGCCTTGAGTGCTGGATGCCAACCAGGTGCAAACAAGAAAGTAATTCCCACCTCTTGGACTGCTGCTTGCACCTTTTCGCTTGAGGCACTCAAGTTAACTCCCAAAGCTTCCAAAACATCTGCACTCCCCGTGAGACTTGACGCTGAACGACTACCATGTTTAGCCACGGGTACACCATAGGCAGCCGCCACAAAAGCAACCGCTGTGGAAATATTAAAGGTTGATGCCCCATCACCACCAGTGCCACAAGTATCAATCACAGGGATTGGGGATTGGGAAGAAATCGATTGAGATTGCAATACTTCAGCCATCCCCACCAACTCGTCAGTCGAAACGCCTTTGAAGTGCAACGCCGTTAAAATCGCCCCCGATAACTCTGGGGGAACAGTTTCGCTTAACCACCCTTGCATCAATTCCGTAGCTTGGAAGCGGGACAAGGATTGGCGATCTAATAATTGTTGTAGCAGAATATGCCAGCTAGCAGAGGATTCTTGAGCCAGGATGGGGGAATTAGTCATAGTTAAGCTTTGTATGTGTAGCTCAGTTTAAGTATCTGCCAGTTATCCTATCGAAAAATTAGCACCTATCAAAGTTAGGCGAAAACATCAAGGCTTAACTGCAAAGCTGAATTGGGAATTCACTTATTGTTAAATTTTTATCCAAATTTTCTTCAACTTGATAATTACTAATAAATAACTCTTTCCCCTTAGCTGCCCCACTTTGTTTGTAGTTATTCATCCCATACTGCATTTCCCACTCAGCCAGATTAACTGATTGAAAATTTTCTCGAATCTGTGGCGAATTATCGTAAGTGATTAGCCAATTATGATGACATTGTTTTAAAAGTTCAGCAAATTTTTGATGTTCAAAAGAAGTATGCAAATTACCATTTTTACCATATAACCTTGATGAAGTTGCCCTCAAATACGGTGGATCTAAGAAGATAAATACATCTTCCCCTTCTGGATATAATAGATGGCTATAATCCAAATTGGTAATTTGTACATTTTCTGATAAAATATCTCCTAATTTCTCCAGGCGTTGTATTGACGAATCAGTAAACCTTTTATAAAAAGCTTGCTGAGAAAAACCGCCTGATTCTACAGTTCCTGAAAAAGTAATTCTATTAAGAACAAAAAAGCGCACTGCTCTTTCAGAATCCGTAAGTTTGTTAACATCTAAATTAGTTAGTTCTCTAAATAAAAACTTACCGTCTTTGCAGTTATTTTTTATCTGAATTACTTCAGAAACTAACTTAGATATATCAGACTGAGCAACCTTCCAAAATAAATATAACTCAGGATTTAAATCATTAATCCAAATTTTCAAATTAGGAAATTTTTGCTTTAAGTAAATAAATACAGAACCACCACCAACAAAAGGTTCTCTAAATTCTGCAAAGCTTTCTGGCAAGTATTCAACTATTTGCTTTATTGCTTTTGACTTACCACCAGGATAGCGGAGCGGGCTTTTGATCATCATTTACAAAAATTGTTAAATCATTTTAATGTATATCTTATACTATGTACCTTACACGCCAGTAATTATATTTGCTGGGACAATAGCCAAATTATTCTAAAAAAGATTATAGAGCATATTCCATCAAGCGGCTTTAAGCAAGTAAATAATTTATTCTCTGGCAGGGGATTTAACATTTACAAGATATTTACTTGATTTACATCAAAACTATTTATATTAATTTCCTTTAAAATTTTACATCATAAGTTACCTCTTGCACTATTCTCAATTAGCCCTTAAATAAATTTATCACCGAAACCTTTAGTCAAAACTAACTATAATCATGCTTTTAACCAGTTTTAACTGGTTTGTGCTTTTAGCCGGAACTTTAGTTCAAGGCTTTTGGAAATTTGCTTTTAAAATTGCCTTATAGCTTACATATTGACAGAAAGCAAAGTATATGAATTGAATACTGCAAGTGACAACAGAAGTATTATATTTTAAAATATACTGATAATTCTTTTTCAGGATATCTAGAGCGATTTTGTTAGCTCATCAAAAGCTAGCATTCTCTCAGAAATATTTCTCAAATCAGCTATAGAGGATCATTAGTATGTCTCGTTCTGCACCCTATCAACCTTTGTTATTGCGAATTCTTCATGGCGCAAGTGGAATTTTAGCTATTGGGGCAATCATCACCGGCTTTTTGGTTTACAACACCTTTGACGGGCGATTTGGCAATATCCCACTGCCGAAAATTGAGCCAATTCAGGATATTCATGGTACCTTGGGGCTGTTCTTCTTGATGTTGCTGCCAGCTTTTGCCCTCTATAGCTTTCATGCTGGACAAAAACGCTTGATTCAACCGGATTCTTTATCGCAATTAACCCAAGTTAATAAGCCTATTTGGTGGGTTAGCCTGCAACGAATTACCAACACTTTTATGCTCATCGCCGCTGTTTTTGCAGTGATGTCTGGCAAGATGATGAAGGAAGAGTGGCTGCCCATGGGAGAACTTTACCACATTTGGTACTCCTGCCACCTAATTGCCTGGGTGGTGATGGTTTGTTGTCTGGCGATTCACCTTTTGATGTCTACTAAGGTGGGTGGTGCAACCCTGTTAATCTCGATGTTTTCTTGGACATTTCGCCCAGAAGAAAACCCTAGCCGTTGGTATATTCGTTGCCGTGAATGGTTGAGCAGTTTGCCAGCTAGTTTTGGTGTAGGTATAAATAATTGGATGCAGAATAATCTCTCTCTGAGAATTATTGAAGTGATTGTTCTGGGTGGAATTATTGCCGCATTTTTATTACCCCTATTGTTACCTAGCAATAATTCATAAAATTTTCTCTGGATATCTCACTCCATGGCATAAACCTTTGCCAAAATCTACCCAACCCTAGGGTGATTAACGAAAATAAAAAATATAATTCAGGGTTTAAATCATTAAGCCAAATCTTCAAATCAGTCAGGAAAATTGTGCTGTAAGTCAATACAAAACCACCATCCAGAAAAGATTCTCTAGATTCAGACAGGCTGGCTGGCAATTATTCAATTATTTAATCGCTTTTGACTAACCACCAGGATAGGGAAGCGATTCTTTTGTGATTGCTTAATTGCTTTATGCATATATAGCCATTTAGTAATGCAAAATGCTGCGGATGTTAAAATCACCAGACGCTAGCCAGCAACTAAAGAATTTATAAAGAATAAATTATCCGATGGTTAATAAAATCTCTAAAGCTAAGTTCCTGATAAGTTCCTGATAATTTACTTATGTATTTTCACGCCCAGGCTTTCACCAGATGAACAATTATATTAACTTTAAAAATTTGGTTAAATATACCGCTTGTTACTGATGAAAAGTTTACATGATAAATGGGAATCTTTGTGATATACTTTACGCTGTAAATACATGCATTCGTAGCAAAATTTAAGTAAGATGAAACACGGTTTTATTACATTACACCTGTTGTTGATACCAGCTTTTGTTGGTTTATTTAACCAACAAGCATTCAGTGTTACCCTTAACACTGTTAATTGGGACGCAGATAACTCAGCGAACGGTTCCGGTTCTGGAACATTAGATGGCGTTGGTGCTATCAGCTACACCACAAGCCCTGCTAATGGTAGTAACGCAGGAACCAGCTTCACTAACGATTGGAGTGCATCAACTGCAACCAATAATGCATACGGCGGCACTTTTCTTGAGGGGGTTGCTTTAGGTACTGCATCGAATGGGACTACAACCCAAACTATTTCCTTCACCGGCACCATAGTAAACCCCATACTGCTCTTCAATTATACAGACGCTAACACGTCCTTTGATTTCTCCAGTATTGCTACTAATGGAATAACCTTGTTGGATTTCCAGAATGCCTCATTGAGTGGTTCAACTGTTACCGTTGGCGCTGCTAACAACGGATTTAATGATGGGTTTGCTGTAAGCATTGCAGGGAGTTTTACAAATGGCTTCAGCTTCACAAGTACTGGTACTGGCGGCGGTAGTACACCTTCAACTGCAGGGTTTACAGTTGGACAAGTTGCAGAAGAAGTGCCTGAACCTGCTTCAATGATGGGTCTTATTATGGGATTGAGTCCCTTTGGTATGGGTTGGTACCACAAACGCAAACAGTTGCAGAAATCTGCCTAGACTTATTCTTCAACAAAAACCTAATATTTCTGGGTAATATGCAAATTATGAAGGAAGGCTGTAATACAAAATTATAGTCTTCCTTTTTCATCGTAAAGAGCGAAATATTACCCGTCCCGGACAGTCTTCTTGATTAATTCGCGCATACACCCGGAGACAAGTTAATACTTCCCCAGGGTTACCACCATAGTCTAGTTGCAAGTCATCTTTAGACAAAGTACAAATATCTGCATAAAGTCCTGATAATTGGCGAATCCGCACATTATTACCTGCATTAGTTGCCTTATCGGCTACTTTTTTGAGGATGCGCCGCGATTCTTGTTGCAGCTTGCCCCACCAAGAATAGCGCTCGGCTGGGGGAATGAATATGAGGGAATGTATTGCCTCATCCATGTCAATCCAAGCCCGTAGATTTAAAATTGGATCAGCATTTTCTTCAGTCTTTTGGGTGCGTTGGAAGCGATCGCCTAAAACATCAATATATTGATGTCGCTGTTCTGGTTTGGACTGCAAGGAGATGACATCAAAGCTAAAAATGCTCTTTAAAGCATGATGGAAATCTGGTTCTATTTCCATAAATTTGATATACAAGTACAAAAAACCTGCGAGTAAATGCAGATCCTCAGATTCGTAAATTTGGGGAAATTCGGTCTTTAAAAGTGCTTTTTGGGATAAACACAACCCTTTAGCCTTGACACTGCCACTAAGTCCAGGGTAGATAACTTGATCCCGGATGAAGGGAAGTTTGTAGAGATGTATATTATCTGCGATCGCACCAGATTCTTGAGCGAATTCCAAAGCACGCTGTCGCCAAGATGTGGCCAAATCCTCTGGTACTCGCAGTAACCTGCGTTGAACTTCGTTCCACAAATCTGCGTCTTTTTGGCTTTGTAGTGGGGAATTCCCTAGATATAAACTCAATTCTTGATCAGAATTAAAAGCCTCTCGCAGACGATTCAGTTTTAACTCGCTTCCGCAGTCTACCTCTGGGGGTGTGATAGTTGCTTTTTGCAGCAGGCTGTGGAGTTCTTGCAGCACTTCGTCACATACATTAGCACCAGGATCTAGCGGTAATTCTGCCTGAGCTTTTTTCAGAGAAGCCTCTAGTCCGTACAGGCTAAACCGCAGTAACTGGGCTAACTCTGAGTTTTCTATCTCTAATAGCTTTTTGAAGTGCTGCATAGAAGGTTGTTTTTTGATCTAGTGCGCCCTGAATTGTGGGAATTTTCCCCCATTTCCTACAAGAGAATGGGGGTTAGGTAGATTTGATGTTTTTTAATTAATGGATACCGCAAAAGGGATCGCGTTCTTTATCGACTTCGTTGGGTTGTAATTCTAGTTCAGCACAAAAAATGCATCCTGATTCCTGAAGGCATTCTTGATTTGTCGATGTCCAGTAGGGGACTTCACCAGCGTGCATTCGCAGTATGCCTTTATCATCGAGAGAAACACGATATTGACAAGGGTAATCTGTGGTTACATCTGGTTTGCTGAGTGCGCCTATTCTGAGCCATTTTTTGCTGTTGGTTTCAGCGTCTGTTTGATAAATATAAAAGGTGTGCTGGCCAGCTTGGGGAAAGGGGGGCAAGGGGTTGCTAATTAACCCGCTTCCTGGTTGGGTGACGCCATCGAGCAGATAGTGAAATGTTAGCAGTGATTTACTTTCATCCTTGCCAACTTCAAATACTAAATGATAGGCATCTGGTTGATCAACTGTTGCTGATTCTAAAACATTGATAGCAATATCACCATCATTGAGTTCTTTATTGGGGCCTTCTACGGCGATATTCCATTTCAACTTACCATCAGCAAACAAATCTAAATTTTCTGCTGTAACGGATGCTGAAGATATTGCTGAATTTAGATCAATGCCAGAAATATCAATCAAATAATGGGGATTTCCCTGACACAGCAGGACGGTAAATTGTAGGGTTTGGTCAATCTCAAATTGAACTTTGATTTTTGTGAGAAACTCCCTTTCTTCCATCTGTAGTTTATCCATCAGGCTTTTGCCGTCGAAGCTGCCCCAGAGCCGTAAATCTCCATCTTCGTAGTCTTGCCGATAGATGATGTTAGTTAATTGTATACCTTGCCACCCGGTGCGAACTTTGGCGACACTATCCCAGGGGGCGAGTTGATAGAGTTCTTGTCCAGCATTAAATATTGGCAGCAGGTCGTTACTTTGGGTTTTGCGTTTGAAGTTACAGGGCAAATAATAGAATAGGTTTTTGACATCTATTTCTAATTGGTTGGCTCCTTTACGCAGTAATTCTTTAGACTCCTCTGGGTCAAATCTCAGTCTTCGCAATTTCTCGGCATAACAAGCACCGGCGGAGGTGGCGAGTTTGGTAAATTCCAGTACAAAGGTGATGCGTTCTGGATTCCAGACGAAATATGGAGATTTGCTAAATTCTTGGTAAATTTGCTGCTGTACAAGGTCAAGATTGCAAGTTTTGCCTGAGAGAATCAACCAATCAACTTTATGGGTACTGGCAGATTCTTTAGTGATATCTTTTGTATGTAAGCGGCTCTCCATCAGTCCTTGGGCAATGCCGATCGCTTCTTTAATTGGGGAAATGGCAGCGCGTTCAAATTGCTGGCACTCTAGGGTGAGGGAAATGGTATTTGGATCTCTAACTAAGAATTTGACGCCGCTTTGGGTAAGTAGTTCCCCAATTTGCTGTTCAGAAAGGGTGAAAGTTAGCTGAGAATTATCGCCTAGTGGCTTTTGTCCCAATTTGAGTTTGGCGGTTTCGCTATGTTCCCAGAGGGTATAAAAGGTTTGCAGGCGTTGGGGTGCTTGTTGCCAACGGGTGGGTAAAACTTTCTCAGCTGTATCGAGGGCATCTTTAGAAGCCACATCACCTTCAGGGTTTTCTTTGTCTATACATTTCAAAAGACTGCCGCTTTTGAATTTACCTTGTTCTAAGAAGCGCTCGTTTAATTCAGAGTTAATTAAATCTTCGAGCTTATCGCTTTCTAAATCACCTTTGGTGACTGCTGTTAACAGAAAATCGGCGATCGCAATTTTCAATAATCTAAAAATTCGCAAGGTGATTAACTCGCCGCCTAACTGTAGATGTCCAGAGGAACCTAGAAGTTTTGGGGTAAGTTTATAGTAACGTCCTCCCAAACCTCGGTCTTCATGGTCGGCAAAGTAGGGGGTTTTATCTTCTAAAGTGAGTTCAATTAAGGCTAAGTCTGTGGTGCCACCGCCAATATCCAAGACGAGGACGTTTTGTGACCATTTATTCCCTGATTGGCGACAACGGGTTTTAAATGACTCAATCCCGATGTTGAGATTACCGCCAAATTCGCGCCACAAAAAGAATATCGCCACCGCCACAGCTTCATCGTAGGCAGTTTGCACATCTTCAATCCCCAACTGTTCAACGAGTTCTTTAACTTCCTTGCGAACCATTGGGGGGGCGACTGTGGGGTAAGTGACGACTGCTGTTAAGAACTCACCTTCGGAAAATCTGCGTCTGGCTTGTTGGCGGTAATCTTCGGTTAATTGGATCAGATTTCCCCAAGCTGCTTGAATTAACTCTTTGACGTTGATTGTTTCTTCTTGTCCATCCAAGATGACTGGAAAAGACCGCTCTTGACCAAAGTAACGCTTAGGGGAGTGGTGAAAGCGGCTGATAATTTCTTTTAAAGAACTGCTTGTTCCTTGGGCGATCGCTTTTTTTCTGTTGTCGCTAGCTTCCCTACCCATCCGCAGTTGTAGGGGGGTCAATTGGGAAATTTCCAACTCACTCTTAATTTCGGTGTCGCGGCGATCAATATCTAACACCACCGGGATGAGGTTTTGTGACTCTAGGGTAGGAACGCGGAAAACGTCGTGATATATCTGGTAAAGCTTTTTGCTCACAGCCCGACGGAAGCGATCGCTATTTCCCAAACACAACTCGATTTGGCGAACAGCTTCCAAAAATTGCTCTTTGCGATCGCTCTCAAAAACTTCACTTAAGCGGTGCGGTTCAATCTCCAGATTTTTGCTAATATCCGCCAAAAACTTTTCCCATTCAATCGCACTTACATCTGGTAAAGCCACCGAAGCCGGAGAACTCAGCCATTGGCCCAAGCGATCGCGTAACCGTAATTCTTGCTCTCTGGGTAAGATTTCGGCGATCGGTACTTCAATCGGATCGAAAAGCGTCACAGTAGAGTTAGAAGTTCCAAAATCTAACGCGAACCATCCAGGAAATCTTTTTTGTTGCTTCTGGCTTGGTTCTATCTCCCTTGTTTGTTGCTCACTAGAGTTATGAAGATTGAGTTGAAAAGGGTTCATTGCAGTATCCATTTCTGTTATTGGCTTAATTGGCAACTGCTGAGAATCTGGTAGAAACCACAGATAACAGGAAGCCCCGATATGCTTTTGTACAGACAATAGCGGATTTCCCGCTGCATCAGCATCAAAATATTCAACCATCACCTGCAAAGTGCAATTAACAGGTTCTATTAAAGGTTGCTCTAGTTTACAAGGGTATTGTTCTAATTGCCACAAATTAGACATTTCCAGCGGTATGAAAAAGCTGAAAGGTTTATAGGCTTTTTGAATTTGTACTGCCAGTTCTATTGGCGTACCTCTAACAGTGCAGACAATCCGCGAAATATGGGGAATATTACTGCCAAAAGCCAAAATTTCAATAGCAGGAATATCCAAGTTATTATTTTCTTTTACCCGCATTTGGTAGCGAGGTGGAAGCCGAATTTCCACAGACATTTTAGATTTTCCTTAAGTCCAAAATTTATCCTAAATTTGTCCTGTATTTTTTTCGATCACCACTGACAAATAACGCCTAAATCTCTGAATAAGAAATGGTAGCTAATTCTGAAAGAATCTGTAACCAAGCCGGAACTTCTAACTTATTTGGTGAGTCTCCAGCAGCAATGTACCTGAGCAAAGCTTCTTGTTTAGAGAGGTTTTGCAGACTGGGAATAATTTGATCCAAAATCCCTTCTAGTTCGGAATTCACCTGCTGATTAACTTCACTAACATACTGGACAAGGTGCAGACTAGCGCTAGCAGTAATTTCATCTCGCAGTCGCAGTACAAAAAGTTGGTGATTGGCGGATCTGGGTAAATTTTGGTTTCTCTCTGGTGCCCAATCAAAGATTTGACCAATGTTGTGTTTATCGTCTTGACGAGCCAAGGGAAACATAATTCCTGGAGAAATACCTTGATCTTTGCTACTAATTTCTGAGATGATTGCTGCTTGCCATTGGTGAGGATCACATCCCAACAGCAGTTTATAAAAAAGGTCGGCTGCTTCTAAACCAAATTTAGATTCAATATCTGGTTCCATTTCTGGGTTAAGCAGAGTCTGCAAATGTTCCCGTTCTACAACTACTTGAGTTGATAATTTGCTCAACCAATCTGTAACTGCCTGCCCCATGAGGTCACGGGCAAAATTTTCTAATTCCTGAACAGTTTTTTCAAAAATTGGATAAAAATCATCGCTCTTTGTCGGCAGAGAATTATTAACTCTTTTGCCCCGGTCAAATAGTTTCCCCGCTGCACCTTTAGATTCTGCTAAAGCAATTGTGCCATTGTTGGCTTTATTGAAAAGCAAAGTCCACTGGCTCCAGTTAAGTATTCTAAATGTTAGTTCATCTTTGACCACATCGCTGACCACCAATCCCCGCCGGTCTTTGAGTGGTTCTTTGCCTAAATCTTTTTGAAAATTTCTGTAAGTTTTATCCAAGCTTTCAATTACCAAGCGCAATTCGCTTAAAGCTGGACTGTCTGCCGTGGGTATCCCTTGCTCGTGAATTTCTTCTAAAATCTGCTTCAGGTGATCTTGTTGTTGACGCACCGCATCAGCAGACCTACGAGTATCTTCATGCAATTGCTTGAGACCATGAGTAGCGACGTGAGTTTGAATCAATTCTCGCAGTTTGCCAATACCCCCATCTTGAGCAAAGTAACCTAGTTGTCTACCAAGATAGTTGCGGGCATCAGACTCTTGCAACAGTTCGCTTAACCGTCCCCATTTTTGTTGCAGTCGTTTAGATTGTTCCAAGTAATTAGGATAATCTAAATTAGCCAAAAACTCTGGTGAGCCTGCTTTAATTGTACTCGAACGCTTTGCCAACTCAGCTAATCCTAACAGCGGCGACAGCAGAACAATCCGCTCTTTTTTGGTGGTAAAAGCTTCAGCCCCATCAATAATAGTTTGCAGCACTTTGAGTTTTTGGAAAACAGTGTTCACCTGCAAAGCATTGGGAGTGACATTATCCTCAATCAGGTGATCAAGTTCTTTTTCACCGCCCTCATTTTCTAGGGGTAGTTGATCAAAGCGACCGACACCAACGAGAATCAGATCCTTGAGGTCTTGTCCTGGCCGCTGCTGCTGCATCATCGTAAAAATTTTATTGGCGCGATCGCTTCCCGGCGATTTACCATTGAGCAGCACGAGAATTGTTTGCACTTCTACCAATTCCCGCAGAGATAAAAATGTATCCCGTGCGCTGGAATTCGCCGCCCCCAAACCGGGAAAGTCTAAGAGCATAAATTCAGAAATACCCGCCACATCCCAAATTTCTCGTGATACTTTTACCTCAATATCAACCCGACGGATGAGTAAAAAGCTCTTTTGCAATAACTTAGTCGCTAATTGCTGGGGTGCACTTGGTAACCGGATATGGGCTGGTGGGAGATCCTCAAAATTGAGAGTTTGAATAGCAGCAGGCATTTCGGCTAGCTGTAATCCTTCACGGGCAGTAGTAGCATCAATTTCATAGCTGTTCCCGCACATAGCTTCCCCATAGGCCTGATAAGCGCGCAGAAACAACACCAACTCCCGCAGTAGATAACGTAGCTCTAAATTATTACTGCTTTTCCATGCTTCCTCACACCAGTTGAGAATATCTTGCCCAGTTTTGATCAATGCCTGTGGTAGGGGGGGGAGTCCAGCCGCTATTGTCCGTCGGT
Source organism: Cylindrospermum sp. FACHB-282 (assembly GCF_014697195.1). Taxonomy (GTDB): domain Bacteria; phylum Cyanobacteriota; class Cyanobacteriia; order Cyanobacteriales; family Nostocaceae; genus Cylindrospermum. Next base: position 34,526 of record NZ_JACJRJ010000049.1, read on the forward strand.
TAGCTTCCTCTAACATGAAATTGAGGCAATCTTTCACCCCTTCATGAGACAAATAATCTACAGTGTAATTGTCTACTTGTGTAGTCGCAAAGCCTTCTTGCAGTCGGATATGAATGGCGGTGACGTTACCTGTAGTGGGATTTTCACTAACTGGTAAGGCGTCTGCATAGCCAATCAGGCTACCTAAAAGCAAAGTTTTACCGCTACTGAATTCTCCCATCACGCCAATTTTGACTGGTGAAGTGGCAAGTTCTACAGTTTTCTCGGCAGTTTCCCGCAGGCGAACTAGGCAGTTATCAAGGCTAGTAGGAACCCAGTCTTCTTGTTGAGAAGGCTGTTGGGGTACTGAGTCTATTTTTCGGAGAATGAATTCGCCGTACTCCTGAAAACGGCCCAGTTTTTCTATTTCCATAAAGTAGTTTTCTCCCTCAGATAATTTTCTGTGAGTTTTATAACATAAAAAATGCGAACAACTACTAGTCATGCAACAGTAGATAGCCCATCTTCTATCGCTCTGGGGCTATTTGCTATTTTAGGTTGAGTGAGTTTTAAGAGCTGATAGCACCCTCAAAAAGATAGTTTCAGGGGCAAAGGTCAAAAATCAGTCAATATTTACCCGTAAAGGTAAATCAGATTCGGTAAGCATAACCCTTGGGAAAAACCTATCCAAAATTGGTCAGCCAATGCAAGGAAGGCAGCTTGGAGAATCTCGTTTTCACCCAAAATCTTGGGTGATGCCTCGCTGCGCACTGAGTTTACCCATCTAACGAGTAGATTTTGGATCAGGAACCACCAATGAAAGGATAACTTTAATGAAGCCCCAGAATTAGGATGAACTTCTCAGTAAGTTATTGTTTATATTTTTTCAGTCTCATTTTATTTAATTTATATATTTTTTACTTCACAATAAGTTTATAATTTATTAGTAAATTTTGCCATAATTTCATACTCTTATAGTTTAAATGTGTTAGAGAATCAAATTCATGATGTATTTTAGATCACTGAGTGCTGTAATTTTTGAGGCAGACATAGCTATAAGTTTCTTTCGGACAGGTAGCAGCACTAATTTCCTGATTTTGCATCTATCTAAAGTATTCTAAAAGACTATTCAGATATCCATAGCTGGGGAGTTATAAGTAATTCTAACTTCAGTAATTTCACCATTTCTCTAGAAGAGAAAACAAAATAATCTAGTTGTAATTATGTAAAGAACTTCTCTACTTAATGAGAATTAAGTAAAGAATTTACCTCTATATATTTCTTTAGACAATTATTGAAACTTCCATTAAAAACTTCTGCAAAACAGGCAGGTAAAAGTGTTTACGGAAATAGTGTCAGACTTGATCGACCAAATTTTGGTTGTAGGGGCAGAAATACAACGGTCGGAGCAACTACTTTGCCAACAGGCAGATACACAACCTCTGATGATTTGGATAGCTGGAAGCGATACACTTTACCAATATTTCAATGCAGTTTGGTGGGAATTTACGGGGCAATGTCTGAAAACAGATCGCAATGGAAGTGCTTCAGTAGAGGATAACCGCAACACTTGGGCTAGTAGCGTCCATCCAGAAGATATAAAGGGGTGTGAAGATATATATTACAGCGCATTTCCGTTGCATGATTCTTTTCAGAGGCAATATCGCCTACGCCGTGCCGATGGTAAGTATCGCTGGATTTTAGATACGGCTGCCCCACGGTTTGCAACGGATGGTAGCTTTCTTGGTTATATAGGTTATCTTGTGGATGTTACAGATGTTGAAATAGAAAAAATACCAACTCACGATAGTGAAGTTAGTACTGAGCGAAAATTGGCACAAATTGCACTAGAAGTAGAAAATCAAAACCTAAAAGTGACTGTCGAGAAACAGGCAATAGAGTTAGAAACAGTATTTGAACAACTGCAAGGTGAAATCGCACAACGCTGCCAAGTTGAAGAACAGTTACGCCAAAAAACTTCAGAACTGGCGGCAATTTTACAGGTGCTGCCCGATTTATACTTTCGTCTTGATGCTGATGGTACTGTCCTAGATTTCAAGGCGGGAAAGACGCATAATCTACCCAGCCTCTCAGAAGTTGTTCAAGTCCAGCAGATACTGGAATACCTACCGCCTGCGGTGGCAATTCGCTTTCAAAAAGCAATAACTCAAGTACTGGTGACTAAATCTTCAGTCAGTTTTGACTATGTCTTACCGCTGCCATTTGACAATAGTCATTTTCAAGCCAGTTTATCACCATTGCCATGGGAACAAATCATCGTTCTTATTCGTGATCTGAACGAAAGTACACAAGCATCAGTAGCCAAATTTCAAATCCTGGCCCAAAGGGAAGCACTGATTAATCGTATTGCCAATCAGATCCGAGCTTCCTTGGAACTTAATTCGATTTTAGAAACTGCTGTCCAAGAGATCCACAAAATATTCAATATTGATCACTGCGGCTTTGTTTGGTATCGACAAAACACTGATGTACCCTACTGGGAGGTTGTCTCGGAGGCTAAATATCCCCACCTAAACAGTCTGCTAGGTTTCAAACCGACTAGTAGTGAAATTGGGCCAATAGCCACAAAATCCTTGAATAAAGAAATTATTCAGATTGATAATGTTGCTACTGAGAATGATTCCATCGCACGGAAGTTTTTTACTGAACTTGGCTTCACTGCTTTTATGTCACTACCTGTACATACTCAATGTGGTGAAATTGGTGCATTTACATGTAGTTATTGTAGCGGCTTCCGACCTTGGGAAGAAAGTGAAGTGGAATTGCTAGAAGCGGTTATAGTTCAACTAGCGATCGCCATTGACCAAGCCAAACTCTATCAACAAAGTCGCACGGCTGCTCAAATTGCCCAAGAGAAAGCAAAGCAGCTAGAAGCAGCTTTACAGGAACTTTCTTCTACTCAAGCGCAACTAATTCAAACTGAAAAAATGTCTAGTTTGGGACATTTGGTGGCGGGTGTTGCTCACGAAATCAATAATCCAGTCAATTTCATCTACGGCAATATTAGCCATGCCAGTGAATATATTAGCGATTTACTGCACTTGATTAAACTCTATCAACGGCACTATTTACCAGTACCAGAAGTTGAAAAGCAAATCAAAGCGATTGATTTAGATTTTCTCAGCGAAGATTTACCGAAAATCCTGGAGTCGATGAATATAGGTGCCGAACGTATTCGGCAGATTGTTCTATCTTTACGCAACTTCTCCCGCCTGGATGAAGCTGGGATGAAGCCAGTTGATATCCATGAAGGACTTGATAATACCTTACTGCTGTTGCAAAATCGCCTCAAAGCTAAAGTAGGATGTTCGGAAATCAAGGTCAGCAAAGAATACGGCAACCTACCAGCGGTCAATTGTTATGCCGCACAGTTGAATCAAGTGTTTATGAATCTGTTGGTTAATGCCATCGATGCCTTGGAGGAGTCATTTGTCATGGGCAAAATGACTGAAAAACCCAAAATTCGCATTCGCACTCTGATCGAAAATGGCGATCGCCTCATAATCAGCATAGCTGACAACGGTCACGGGATGAGTCCACAAGTCCAAAGCCGCCTATTTGACCCCTTCTTCACTACAAAACCTGTGGGTAAAGGAACTGGTATAGGGCTATCCATTAGCTACCAAATTGTTGTAGAAAAACACAAAGGGCAATTGCAGTGTTTTTCAGCACCAGGAGAGGGTGCAGAGTTTGTGGTGACGATTCCTCTGAGTTAATAATCTGCTGTCTCCAAACTGTAGTTCAGAGATCCCTATTTTTTTGGCAAATTCACTCTTGTTTATACATCAGACATTTGTCAGTATATGACCACGACTGTACAGGTTTGTCTAGTAAATTGTCAACTTAGGATAAACTCTAATTCTTTCAATATCTGTAGAAGCCTGGAGTCACAAAGAACCTTCTGGGCTGAGGCAAAGAAGCTTTTTGGATCAACCAGATTTTGTTGCTTATAAACACTGGCTTGCAAACCCATCTCTAAACAATCAATCTCATGGATAAAGCGAGCTTCTGGTGATGTCCCTGCTTCATACTCTTTCCACAACGCTAAGTGAGTTGAACCACCAGGCAGTTTTGATAGAACTTTTTCCACAGATTGATATTCGAGACGGTGTTTTTCTGATGCCTCCACATTATCTAGAGGCGTAAAGTCGCCTGCATGGATTTCTCCAAGGTCATGTAATAACGCCATGCAAATCACTTTCCACTTATCCAATTCAGGAAAGTAAGACTCCACCAAAAATAGTGCCAATAGGGTGACGCAAAATGAATGTTCAGCAACACTCTCGCAATTCTGAGAGGGAAGACCACGTTGCAACCAACCTTGGCGATAGAGTTGTTTGAGATGATTGAACTCAAAATACGCTTCAACAATGGCTGATACTTTTTGGTTTTTGAGAAAATCGTGGGGTAAAGGAGCTTTAGTTTTCATCGTCATAAATGCCTCAATTTTTTAACACTCCAGCGAGTCAATCAACCCAAACTCGCCACAAGCTCCTTTAAGCGATCGCATCCATCACGAAAAACAGACCAACCATCACCCAGCAGTAACGCCTCAACCTTCTCCAACTCCGCTAATCTGCGAACAGATGCGATCGCCTCTTCCCGATTCCACAGCTTTTCATCTGGCAATATTGTCAACTTCCCCGCTTGATATGCCCGCACCAAATCTCCGACAATCAAAGTCGTCTCTTCCAGCAGCAGCGCCAATTCACCCGGAGTTTTTGAGCCTTTGAGTTCAATAGTTTTCAGTCCTGGAACCAACTCATCACCATCAGCCAACCACCGATCGCAAAATAGAGGGAAAGATTCCTTTTCCGCCGCCGGCGCCGCTATCTTCGCATAAGTTTGATCAGCAATTTCCTTAGCCGCCCGCAGATGATCAGAATTAGTCAGCACAATCCAAACCACACCGCCGAGGGATTTCAGATGATTCCAATCATGATTTGATAAAGCTACTGGGTCAATCAAGATATTGCCCTCTGGACGAATCCAGGCAACACCATTAAAATCAATATTTCTTGCAGGATTGAAAGTAGACCAGCCGTAGAGATCAAGACGGTGCAGAGATTTCATAGCAATTCTGGCTTAATACCTTCAATTATTTTGTATCAATATCAATAATTCTACATCCAAACAAATGTGGAATTTACTGTAGATTTGCGACTGACAAATATACTACGGTTAACCAATCAACATATAGTAATTTCTTCTCTTCCCTCTTCCCTTCGCTCTATGCAGCGTCCTTTGCGGTTCCTTCCTCTTCACTTCAACATCCCAAAATGAAAAACCCCCAGCGGAACCATGGCAACCTACAACAACATTTTGCAAACAATCGGCAGAACACCATTAGTCAGACTCAACCGCATTACCGAAAACATCCCCTCCAGCATCTATACCAAAGTAGAATATCTTAATCCTGGCGGCAGCACCAAAGATAGAATAGCCCTCTCCATGATAGAAGCCGCAGAAGCAGCAGGACACTTGCAACCTGGTGGCACCATCATCGAAGCCACCGCAGGCAATACAGGAGTCGGACTAGCACTAATTGCCGCAGTCAAAAAATATCGGTGTATCTTCGTCATGCCCGATAAAATGAGCCAAGATAAAATCAACCTACTCAAAGCTTATGGAGCCGAAGTAGTAGTCACTCCCACATCAGTAGCACCAGACGCACCAGAAAGTTATAACGGCGTAGCCGAAAGACTAGCCAAAGAAATCCCCGGTGCATACAGACCAAATCAATTTGAAAACCCAAATAATCCCTTAGCCCATTACCTCACCACAGGCCCAGAAATTTGGTCAGATAGTCAGGGAAAAATAGATGTATTTGTAGCTGGTATGGGCACAGGTGGCACAATCTCCGGAGTAGCCAAATATCTCAAAGAACAAAACCCAAATATTATAATTGTTGGTGCAGACCCAGAAGGTTCAATTCTTTCCGGCGATAGTCCTAAATCTTACAAAGTTGAAGGAATTGGCGAAGACTTTATCCCTAAAACATTTAATCGGCAACTAGTCGATGAAATGGTTCGCGTTAGTGATAAAGAATCCTTTAACATGGCTCGCCGCCTCGCACGAGAAGAAGGCTTATTAGTGGGAAGTTCCTGTGGTACAGCAGTAGCCGCAGCCCTCAAGTATACAGCCCGATTATCACAACCTAAATATATAGTTGTGCTGTTACCAGATACAGGCAGAAACTACATCAATAAAATCTATTCCGATGCCTGGATGCAAGAAACCGGGTTTTGGGAAGGGACAACCGTCAGACCAATAAAAATTGGTGAAATTCTACTACAGAAAACAGATTTTCCCTCTCTGATTGCTGTTAGTCCCCGTGACACCCTAAGCAAAGCCACAAACTTACTGCAAAAGTTAAATATTTCCCAGCTACCAGTAATAGATAACAACCATGTACTAGGCAGCCTCAACGAAGCATCTTTAATGAAATTCCTCCATGATGGCATCAACTTTTCTAATCAAGAAGTTTCCGCAGTCATGGGTAAACCCTTGCCGAGTCTTGATGAAGAAGTCGATATTTCCGAAGCTTATCGAGTGCTATTATCAGGCACAACAGGAATTATTATCACACGGCACAAAGTCCCCATAGGCTTAATTACCAGAGCCGATTTAATCAGATATTGGATTAGTTCAAACCAGGAAGAAAATGCAATTTGAAACTAGAGCAATTCATGAAGGACAACAACCAGACCCCCAAACAGGCGCTGTAATTGTACCGATTTACTTAACTTCTACATATCAACAAGAAGCAATAGGGCAACACAAAGGTTATGAATATTCCCGCACAGGGAACCCCACCCGCAATGCCCTAGAACAATCTTTAGCCTCTATTGAAAACGGTAAATTTGGTTTAGCATTTGCCTCTGGGTTAGCTGCCACAACTACTGTATTAAGTTTACTTAAAACTGGCGATCATATTGTTGCTGGTGATGATTTGTATGGTGGGACTTATCGCTTATTAGAAAAGGTGGTAAATAATTGGGGTGTGAAGACAACATACATAGATATAGATAATATCCCTGAATTTGAAACAGCCATTCAACCCAATACCAAGTTGATTTGGATTGAAACTCCTACAAATCCACTGTTGAAAATTATTGATATTGTCTCCCTGGCGAATCTTGCCCGGAAAAACAATATTATTCTAGTGGTTGATAATACCTTTGCTAGCCCTTACTTTCAAAAACCATTAGAATTAGGTGCTGATATTGTGGTTCACAGCACCACCAAATATCTAGGGGGACATAGCGATGTTATTGGCGGCGCAGTTGTTACCTCTAATGAACAACTATACACAGAACTCAAGTTTTATCAAAATGCCATTGGAGCGGTTCCCAGTCCTTTTGATAGTTGGTTGGTTCTGCGAGGTATTAAAACCTTAGCCGTGAGAATGCGCGAACACGAAAAAAATGCTTTGTTTTTGGCAGAATTTTTAGCCAAGCATCCCAAAGTAGAGAAAATTTATTATCCAGGTTTGCCTAGTCATGAACAACATCAACTAGCAAAAGAGCAAATGTCTGGCTTTGGGGGGATGATTAGTTTGGAATTAAAAGGTGGTTTCGCTGAAGTGGAACGCTTTGCATCCCGCATCCAGCTATTTTTATTAGCGGAGAGTTTAGGAGGGGTGGAATCGCTGCTTTGCTATCCCGCCAAAATGACTCACGGTTCTCTACCGCCAACAGAAAGACTAAAACGCGGAATTAAGGATAATTTAGTTCGTCTTTCCGTAGGAATTGAGCATTCCCTAGATTTGCAAGCTGATTTAGAAAATGCTCTGTCGTGAAGTACCCCTTTTTGCTTCGCTGAAAAAGGGGCTTCCAATTTCAACTACAACAATGACGGTCTTATTCGTCTTTCGGGTTTCCCGTCTCATCCGCTGTTGCCACGTTAGGGATTCCTATTGCTAGGAGTTCGGGACTAAACCCGATCATGGTCTTACACCGCATCCACAGGCAGCCGCCCATCTTCCATAGGCAGTTTGATTGTTTTACCGTACATTCCTGTGTGGCTTATCTTTTACCGCCTTAGTAGATAGGCGAACCATTAAAAGGACTGTGTTTGTTAGGGTGCGTTACGCTGTCGCTAACGCACCGAAAGCACCTTGCTTAGGGGAATGGAAGAGTTACGGATTGCTACAGTTATTTACCTAAACCGTCATATCTGTTTGGATCTTTTTTCTCCTTTTTATCCTTGGCATCTTTTTTAGGTTTTTTAGTTTCTCTATTACCTTTTTGTTCCTTCGACATGAGCGTTCTCCAACTAGGTTAATCATTGATACTCCCCAGCCCTAAAGAGACGGGGATTATTGCCAACCTTTTCAGGTGACAACGGCATAATCAAAAATGCCTCTACCCACTCAAACAGTTCTCGCTGAAATCGCGCTTTTTGAGTCCTTCTTGGCTCCCCATCCTGCCATTATTTGCCCTTTAAGTGTTCCGCACAACTGGCGGATATCACGACAATGGCGGGATTGCTCTGTACTAGGGTAGTTTTTCGCGCCGTTCGCCTAGCGGACGCACCAGAAGGTTGTTCTTACTTGCTTAAGGCTTAATTTTATTTAATCGATGGGCGTGAACATGAGCTATTTCACCAAAGACTGGATGGGGGAAAGGTCAAGTTCTGCTACTAACTACCATCATAGAGTGTTATTTGATTTTCTGAATGAGTTGAATAACTAAGACACAAAACGCAGAAAAGACTGTTTTTGCCACAACCCTATTTGAGGTTTATTTAGAAAACAGATAAATTCGGGCGCTAGAGGAATAACTCATCTCAAAAGTTGAGTTTAGACTTAACTAAACCTATAATCTCTCCAAAAAGCCGGAATTATCCTCAAAAATTAGCATATAAGCAAAAGCCATCAATGAGCCAATCGCGTCTACACATCGCTGGGAATGGTAGATAAATATATTTTTTCAAGAAGTTTGATAGAAGTTAACCAATAATGTCTTAATAGAACTTCATAAATGTTATTCATGAGGCATTTGTCAGCAAATCATAACATTGTCTTTTTAGCAAATATCAGCCTGGATTTTGGACTTTAATCCCAAAACTTACAGGTTTGAAAAATACCCACCTCCCTAGGGGATATTTTAGCCCTTAATTAGCAATGATTTCTCCAAAAATCGCACTAAATTATGTGGAATTAACACCAACCAATTTACGGTAAATATATCGGAATTGTTGGCTTATAAATTGCCAAGAAAAAAATGACATTGACTCTTTAAAAAGATATGATTACTGTTATAAGTAGTCCTGCCAAGGACACCATCTACACATCAGAAAATCAAGAGGTAATTCCTATGATGATGATGATGACTGAAACCATGACCACTGAAATGCAAACTTGTATGAATGCTTGCATGGAGTGTCACAAGATGTGCCTGGAAACCATGACTTACTGCATGAGCAAAGGCGGTAAGCAGATGGACATGAGCATGATGAGCATGATGCGCGATTGCTCAGAAATGTGCATGATGTGCATGAGCATGATGATGGGTGGTTCTGAGTTCATGGGACGCACTTGTATGCTTTGTGCTGAAATGTGCGATCGCTGTGCGATGGCTTGTGAACAAATGAGCGATGACGCCAAAATGATGCAATGTGCTGCCGCCTGCCGCAATTGTGCAGAATCTTGTAGAGCTATGCAAATGATGCCTGTTTAATTTCATTAACCAGCAGAAGTTTTTCTGCAACCTAATATTCAAGCGCCCAGGCTCCTAGAGTCCGGGCGTTTGAAGTTTTATAACCAATTAATCAAGTATTAATTTTCTTTTAGAAGTACAAAGCTTGCACAGCCACAAATCAGGCTTCTATGAAATACTAATTCTGCTGTATTTTATATCTAAGGGCAGATGAAACAGCTAAAATCCCGTTCTCAAGATTTGCGAAGCCTGTTCGAGAACAATATCACAATTGAATATGTGGCCGAACCCCTAAAAGCTGTGTCAGCTGATGCACAGGTAACAGAGGTACTCTCTTGGATGCAGCTACAAGATTTTGATGTTGTTGGTGTGGAGTCGGGAGATAGTATCAGCGGTTATGTAGAACGCTCTACTTTGATGCTAGCCAACTCTGGCAAGTGCAGCGACTATCAACGGGTGTTTAATACTAAAGAACTCGTTGCCATTTCTACGCCACTGATTAAGTTGTTACCCATCTTGCAACAAACTCCGCGATTATTTGTTTTAGATTGTAATCAGGTGACTGGCATTATTACCTGTGGTGATTTGCAAAAAGCACCAGTACGAATGCTGCTGTTTGGCTTGGTGACGTTACTAGAGATGAATCTCTTACGACTGGTAAGGCTTTATTATCCCCAAGATTGTTGGCAAAAAGTCCTGAAACCGGAACGTTTAGAAGCTGCTCAAAAGTTATGGCGAGAAAGTAGAGAAAGAAACGAAGCTACAGATTTGTTAGATTATCTACAATTTTGTGATAAGCGCGATTTAGTTTTAAATCAACCTGAACTTTTCCAGCAATTAGGACTAAAGTCAAAGCGCTCTGGTGAACGTTTTCTCAAGTTGGCGGAACACTTGCGAAACCAATTAGCTCACGCTCAAAATTTAGTGAGTGGTTCTTCTTGGACAGAGTTGATTTCTTTAGCTGAGGCGATGGAAAAACTGTTGATTCGCTGTGAGGAAGTGGAATAATATCAAGTCCGCTAAATAGTTATGTTAAGGGGTTTAATTTTGCAGTTTAATTTTGAGTTAAACTTCTGGTTTATAGCTGAGAAATCAACACTAGTAGCTGAAACTAAGGAACTTGTGAATTTTCCCCTTTATTTTTGGTTGGGTTCCTGGCGAATTCATCCGCATATCTTATTTGAGTCTTTGGCTTATACTGTCGCCTTGCGTTTATTATTGCGTAATGTTGGTAAAAAAGATTTAATTGCACCCAGTCAACGCAGTTCTGTGATGGTTGGCGGGATGGTGGGCGCTTTAATTGGTGCTAAGGTGTTGGTGGGGCTGCAACATCTTGATTTAATCTGGCAAAATCCCCAGCAATTACTATTATTATTCCTGCAAGGGAAAACTGTAGTTGGGGCGCTGTTGGGTGGGTTGATTGGTGTGGAAATCACCAAAAAAATCATTGGTGTTCGTCAGTCTACTGGTGATGTGTTTGTTTATCCGTTGATTGTGGGGACAGCGGTTGGCCGGATTGGTTGCTTTCTGACGGGGTTAAGCGATCGCACTTATGGAATCGCCACTACATTACCTTGGGGTGTCGATTTTGGCGATGGGATTAGTCGCCATCCTACACAATTATATGAAATCATATTTCTGATTTTTCTAATTGTGTTTGGTTCTTCAGTACCTGTTATGCTAAACTATTAAATTTAAAGATTAAAAAATGTAATTAAGTGTATCAAATTATTTTTATAAGCCTTACTGCACTTGACATGTAAGGAATATTTATTGT